>JAYZPA010000071.1:0-11168 GCA_036150515.1 Planctomycetota bacterium | reverse complement strand
GCTTTAAAAGCTCCTGCCAGGCTTTGATTTGGGCGTCTACCTGATCTGGAGCTGTTGAGCCGTAGCTTTTTAAAGCAGCAACTGCATTGTCAACACCTAGTACTCCATATATCTTGTCGTCCAAATCGGGCGCCAGCTTTTGGAACTCCTGCAAAGGAAGTTCGGCAAGAGTCACGTTTTGTTCGGTTGCGAGGGCTACGAGTGAGCCAATCAGGTGGTGTGCTGTTCGATGTGGAACCCCCTGCAGGATGAGATATTCCATCAGTGCCGTAGCATCCAGAAACCCTTTTTCCAATCCAAGCGCGATACTGTCGCGCTTTAACGTTGCCCCGGAAACAACCGGTGTTGCGATTTGTAAACAGGCCACGACGGTATCAAACGCATCGAACAGAGCGGGCTTATCTTCCTGCAGATCACGGTTATATGCCAAGGGCAGTCCCTTGAGGATTACAAGCAGTGTCTGCAGAGCTCCGATCACGCGTCCTGTTTTTCCGCGAACCAGTTCGAGGATATCCGGATTAATTTTTTGGGGCATGATCGAAGAGCCGGTACAAAATTCATGAGGGAGCTCCAAAAAATCAAATTCCGCCGTTTTCCAGAGAATCCATTCCTCTGCCCAGCCGCTCAGGTGAGTCGCGATGGTGGAAAGTACAAATGCGGTTTCAAGCACAAAATCACGGTCGCTGGAGACGTCCAGGCTGTTTGCTGAAACGCTCTCGAACCCCAGCTCGTTTGCTGTGATGTCCCGGTCGATGGGAATGGAGGTGCCGGCAAGCGCAGCGACGCCAAGGCTGGAAACATTCACTCGCTTTCGACAATCAGCAATTCGTTCCCGATCGCGTTGAAATTTCTCACAATAGGCCAGCCAGTAATGGGGAGCCAAAACAGGCTGTGCTCGTTGCAGGTGCGTGTAGGCGGGAAGAATGATATCACGATCATTTTCGCATCGCTGGACAAACTGAGTTTGCAAATCAACAAGCAGGGAATCGATGAAATCCAGCGCGTCCCGAATCCACAGGCGAAAATCCGTACTTACCTGATCGTTTCGGCTTCGACCGGTATGTAGCTTTCGGCCAACATCCCCTAGCTCATCGACAAGCATTTTCTCGATGTGCATATGGATGTCTTCGAGATTATCGGAGGTTTCAAAACTTCCGGCGGCGATTTTGTCCTTAATGGCCGACAGGGTATCGCAGATGGCATTCGCCTCGTCCTCGGTGAGGATTCCAACTTCCCGCAGCATTTTTGCATGAGCTTGAGAGCCAAGGATATCGTGCGCATACAACCGCACATCAAAGCTGATGCTTTCGGTAAAAGCTACAACCTGGCTATCGGTTGCCTGTGTAAAAACACCCGATCTGGAAGGACTGTCCACGATCTTTCTTCCTGTTGTTGGGGATGGAGCACCGACTACAAATCACTTATAGCGAATGCGAACAAATAAATAATACACCGGTCGGGGCTTTCTTCGGCACTTCTCTTGAGCTTCAAGCCCAGGATGGGAAAACAATCCCTATGCTAGATACGGCGCAATCGACTGTCAATCATTACCTTGCATAAGCAGGTCGGCGCAAACCCAAGGACGGAATTATCATATTCCAGGCGCCGGCCACTTGCTTAAAGCATAGGCGAGGGGATAAAATCAGGAAATTTTATTTGCCGAAGAGGAGATTTCCTGCGCCGTGTTGAAATCGAAGGTAATCTCAAGAGCGGTAAAGAATCCGGAGCCCCGAATGTGTTTGATAGAACACAGAAAGATTTGTGCTTGTGCCACGTCGAGATGATTTAAAGAAAATCCTGATTATTGGATCGGGTCCGATCGTTATCGGCCAGGCGTGCGAATTTGATTATTCCGGTGCCCAGGCCTGTAAAGCGTTACGCGAAGAGGGCTATGAGGTGGTTCTGGTTAACTCCAACCCAGCTACGATTATGACGGATCCGGGCATGGCCGATCGGACCTATATTGAACCGCTGACGAGTGAAATCGTGGAGAAAGTGATTGCCAAAGAGCGCCCGGACGCTTTGTTACCAACTTTGGGCGGGCAAACAGGCTTGAATCTGGCAATGGAGTTGGATCGGCGTGGTGTGTTGGAACAATACTCGGTGGAGATGATTGGCGCACGAGCGGATGTCATTGCCAAAGCAGAAGAGCGAGAGCAGTTCAAACAGGCGATGGAAAAAATCGGGCTGAGCGTTTGTGTTGGGAAAACGGTTAAAACCCTTGAAGCAGGGAGAGAATTTCTGGATACGATCGGCCTGCCTGCGGTCATACGGCCCAGTTTTACCATGGGTGGGTCCGGTTCGGCGATCGCTTACAATCGTGAAGAGTTTGACACATTAATGCGGGACGGACTGGAGCAATCTCCGGTTACCGAAGTGTTGCTGGAAGAATCCATAATCGGCTGGAAAGAGTATGAGATGGAAGTGATGCGGGATCAGGCAGACAATGTCGTGATCATTTGCAGCATTGAGAATTTTGATCCCATGGGCGTTCATACCGGCGATTCGATTACGGTTGCCCCGGCCCAAACGCTTACGGATAAAGAATACCAGCGGATGCGAGATGCTTCGCTGGCCGTGATGCGGGAAATCGGAGTGGAGACAGGGGGATCCAATATCCAGTTTGCCATCAAGCCTGATGATGGCCGAATGATTGTTATTGAGATGAATCCACGTGTGAGCAGGTCCAGTGCTCTGGCGAGCAAAGCAACCGGTTTTCCCATTGCAAAAATCGCGGCAAAACTTGCGGTTGGGTATCAGCTACATGAACTGAGCAATGACATCACGCGAGAAACACTCGCCTGTTTTGAACCAACCATTGATTATGTTGTGACAAAAATTCCACGGTTTGCGTTTGAGAAATTTCCGGAGGCCGATGCCACGCTGACGACGCAAATGAAAAGTGTTGGCGAAACCATGGCGATTGGACGGACATTCAAGGAATCGTTCCAAAAAGCGCTGCGTGGTTTGGAAGTTGGACGTTTTGGATTTGGAAGTGACGGGAAGGATCTATGGGGAACCGATGAGCAACCCGCGGATAATGAGATACGAGCCAAGTTGTCCATCCCCAATGAAAACCGCGTGTGGTATTTGCGTTATGCCATCAAAAGCGGATACACCGCTCAGCAGTTGTTTGAGATCACATTGATTGACCCCTGGTTCCTGGATCAGCTCTATGAACTGGTGGAGTTAGAAGAGCAATTAAGATCGCTTGGCGATTGTGATGCGGTTGATGTTGCCCTGCTCAAGAAAGCAAAACAGCAGGGGTTTTCAGACCGACAGCTAGCCACGATTTTTGGCAGCAATGAAATTGATATTCGGCAATGGCGCAAAGACCAGGGCGTGATCCCCGTCTTTAAGTCCGTCGATACCTGTGCGGCTGAGTTTGAAGCTTATACACCCTACTATTATTCAACCTATGAAGATGAAAATGAAGCTCCGGCGAAGGAGCCCGGTCGGCAGCGAATTATGATCCTGGGAGGCGGCCCCAACCGAATTGGTCAGGGAATTGAGTTTGACTACTGTTGTTGTCATGCCAGTTTTGCATTGCGCGAAATGGGGATTGAATCGGTCATGGTGAATTCAAACCCGGAAACGGTCAGTACGGATTATGATACGAGCGATATCTTGTTTTTTGAACCGCTAACGACCGAAGATGTGCTTAACATTGCCGATTGTATTGAACCCGATGGAGTGATTGTCCAGTTTGGTGGACAAACGCCGTTAAACCTTGCCCGCGGACTACAAAACGCCGGGCTGCCCATTATTGGAACGACGGTCGATACCATCGAGGCGGCAGAAGACCGGGAGAAATTCCAAAAGCTGTTGCACAAACTGGATTTACGCCAGCCAGCGAACGGAATTGCCCGCACCATGGATGAAGCACGTCGGGAAGTTACGGAAATAGGTTTCCCGGTTCTGGTGCGACCGAGTTTTGTTTTAGGAGGGCGGGCGATGGAAATCTGCTACGACCTTACCCAACTGGATCGGTTTGTTGCTGAGGCGTTTGTGGTTGCTCAGGGTCAACCTGTTCTTATTGACCGGTTTTTGGAGGATGCCACGGAAGTGGATGTGGACGCCATTTGTGATGGGCAACGTGTCGTGGTGGCCGGAATTATGGAGCATATAGAAGAAGCGGGAGTGCATTCCGGGGATTCTGCCTGTGCGATTCCCCCGTATAGTCTGTCAGGCCCGGTCGTCGAAGAAATCAAACAGGCAACGATAGCACTTGCAATGGAACTGCAGGTAATCGGATTGATGAACATCCAGTTTGCCGTGAAGGAAGAAGAGGGCCAACAAAATATCTATGTGCTCGAAGTGAATCCACGGGCGAGTCGAACCGTGCCTTTTGTGGCTAAGGCAACCGGTTTCCCCGTTGCAAAGGTTGCAACGCAGGTGATGACGGGAAAAACACTGGATGAACTGGGTATTGATGCGGCCCCGATCCCAAGCCACGTATCCGTTAAGGAAAGTGTCTTTCCTTTTAGAAAGTTTGTTGGTGTCGATATTGTGCTTGGTCCGGAAATGCGATCCACCGGGGAAGTCATGGGCTCCAGCCAGCGGTTCTCTATTGCTTTTGCTAAAAGCCAGCTGGGCGCGGGTATTGTTCTACCGAAAACAGGGAATATTTTTCTGAGCGTTACCGAGTGTCACAAGGACATTGTTATTGGCCTGGCTGCTCGCTTACATAAGATGGGATTTAATCTGATGGCGACCGAAGGTACGGCAATTCGCATTGAAGCCGAAGGGATTCCGGTGGAACGTGTCAAAAAAATCGCCGAAGGGCACCCAAACCTGATAGACCATCTCATCGATGGCAATGTGACGCTGGCGATGAATACCCCGAACGGCAAAGGGGCACGAACCGACGAAGGCAAAATTAGAGCCTCGGCAGTACAGCACGGAGTGCCTTGCATTACGACCATTCAGGCGGCGGAAGCAGCCGTCACGGCCATGGAAGCCATGCAGGAAGAAGAAATGGATGTCGTTGCACTACAGGACCGATTCTAACTAAACAGAGCGGTTACCGGCTCGGCCTTTACCAGCTCGCGAGGCTGATTCAAATGGTTATATTGAATGGTCTTGGGATTAATTCCAATGCTGTGATACATCGTCGCTAACAATTCGATGGGGTGGACGGGGTCACGCAGAGGTGCGGATCCGGTTTTATCTGACTCCCCATGGATATAACCCTGTTTGATCCCGGCACCCGCGGCAATGGCTGTATAACAGTAAGGCCAATGATCACGACCATCATCTGAATTGCTGTTGCCCGAAGTGCTCACGCCACGCCGTGGACTGCGGCCAAATTCGCCGATTGCAACAACCAGTGTATCTTCAAGCATGCCCCGCTCATCCATGTCGCCAATAAGTCCACTCAGCCCGGCATCGAGCATTGGTCCCGACTCATTTTTCATCCGACTTGACAGTCCGGTATGTACGTCAAATGAGTGGCGATCCGAATTGGCAACTTTTGGCCAAATGACTTCAACCACCCGCGTGCCTGCTGCGATCAGCCGTCGAGCCAATAGACAGCTTTGACCAAACGTCGTTCGCCCATAGCGATCACGTGTCGCTTCCGTTTCCTGAGTGAGATCAAAGGCATCCCGGGCTCGCCCGGAACTAATCAGGTTCATGGCGGATTCATAATATTTATTCAGGCTGTATTTTTCTGTTGCCCGGTCAATTTGCGGCATGCCTTCATTGATAAGCGCGCGTAATCGGGATCGCCGATTTAATCTCCCGGTGGAAACATCATCTCTTAACTGAAGATCCTTGACGTTGATATTGTCCATCTTGTTTTGATCTAAGTCACCGCCGGTGGGGAATAGATAGTAAGGATCATATGCTCGACCTAAGAACCCGGCCGTACCGGATTTATTGACAACATTACTTTCCTGTAACGGGCGTGGCATCATGACAAACGGCAGCATATCTGTTTCGGGAGGTTTGATGCGGATGATGTTGGAGCCGAAGTTGGGAAAGTCCTTGGGACTGGGGGGTTCAAGCTGACCGGAGGGGCTAACCTTATCAGCGGTGTATCCGGTGTGAATCTGGTAAATTGCCGCAGTATGGTTGAACAGGCCAACCGGCGTATAGCTCATCGAACGGATCATGGAGAGTTTGTCCGTGATCTGAGCGAGCTTGGGGAGATTTTCCGTCACGTCCATCCCGGGAACTTTGGTCTGAATGCGTTTGAACACACTGCGTACATTGTCCGGCACGTCGTCTTTGGGATCCCACAAGTCCAGATGACTCGGCCCGCCCTGTAAATAAACAAGAACAATGCTCTTGGCTTTGTTCCAGCCCGGACCACCACTGTCATTTGCATGAATCTGCTGGGACTCCAGCATTTGCCCCAGCGACATACCCAACATGGCTGAACCACCGACGCGCATTAAATCACGTCGATTTACGCCGAGATTTTTATCACATAAATCTTTTCCAGCTTGTCCGGGTATGCGTAGCATAGTTTTGCTTTCATTTAGAAATTGAAGTTGAACAGCCCTAAAGGCAATAACGATCGGACTAACGGTGTGATTATGATCGCGGTTTGTTGTCCCAATTATAAATCGTACCGAAAGCACCCGTCAATCGAATTAAACTGATAGGTTTTAGCAGAGTATCCCCCGAGGCCCTTGGCTTGTAGGCCCTTTGTTTACCGACCTTGCTTTGAGCAGGCCTTTTTAGGTACAAATTCAGCCCGATTCCCTATGCATGGTTATCTTCGTGTCAATGTGAACGTTATTAGGAGCCGGATCATGGATCGCCGTTTTTTCTTTCAAAGTAGTATGATTTGTGGAGCATCCATATGGTCATTTGGCTGGAAAGGTCTGTTTGCGGATTCCACGGCCAATTTGGCAAGTCAGTTAAAAGCGGGCTTGAAGGTCCGGAAACCGTCGGAGCAGGCATTCATTTCGCAGGTTGTGAGCCTGGTGGAAAAGAAAGTTCTGCCGCTTCCTCTGGTGCTCAGTGTTTTTCAATATGCCCGGAAGAAAGAGCAGCGATACCCTTTTTTTTACTTTCAGAGGGCGTTAAAAATAAGGGCTGCAAAGGAATTAGGTGTCAAGCTCTAGCGGCGGACGACAGGCAGGTTTTCATTGCCGAAGCGTTGTCAGAGCGCGACAATCAATTTAGCAGCTATGAAAACACTGATTAAAAATGCCCAGGTAGTTTTTCCTGAAGAGACCGCGCAGGTAGCCGTGTTGCTTGACGGCCATGTGATCGCGGCGATTGATCCATCCCCGGCAACGCAGGCCGAGGAGGTCATTGATGCGACGGGTTTGCATTTGCTGCCGGGGATTGTGGATGACCAGGTTCATTTTCGGGAACCCGGGCTGACACACAAAGAAGACCTGGCTCACGCGAGCCGAGCCTGTGCCAAAGGCGGTGTGACGACATTTCTGGAAATGCCAAACACAATTCCGAATGCGATTAATCAGGAGCGCATTGATGCCAAGCTGGCACTTGCTGCTGAATCCAGCCTGGTGAACTACGGGTTCTATATTGGAGCGACCGGCTCGAATATCGACGATCTGAAACAGGCAACACGGACACCAGGAATCAAGATTTTTATGGGGTCCAGTACGGGAGACCTTCTGGTTGATGATCAGGATGATTTGGAACGGATTTTTGGTGAAACCACCCTGCCGCTGACCGCACATTGTGAAGATGAAACCACCATTCGGGCGAACAAACAAAAATGGACCGGGACGGCAGACGTGAGGGATCATTCCCGCATACGAGATCATCAGGCAGCCTTGATTGCCACCAAGCGCGCTTTGGATCTTGCAGGCAGACACAATCATCGTTTTCATGTGTTACATGTGTCCACCGGCATGGAGGCTGAAATGCTGCCGGTAAATAACCCCTTGATTACGGCCGAAGCATGTCCCCACCATTTGTTTTTTAATGTGGATGACTATGAGCGACTGGGGACACTGATTCAGATGAATCCATCGATTAAAAACGCTCAGGACAATCAGCAGTTATGGCAGGCTCTGCACGCAGGTCGCATTCAGGTCATTGCAACCGACCATGCCCCGCATACGCTGGAGGAAAAGGATCAATCCTATCCCGCATCGCCTTCGGGGTTGCCTGCCGTTGAAAATTCTCTGGCATTGATGCTTAACCAGGTGCACCAGCAGAACTGTACGCTGCAGCAGGTTGTCTCATGGATGTGTGATGCACCTGCCCGCACATGGGATATGATTGGAAAAGGTCGCATTGAAGTCGGATATGATGCAGACCTGGCTTTGGTTGATCTACAAAAAGAACAAACCGTACTCAATGCCGAACAACAAACAAAAAGTCGCTGGTCTCCCTGGCATGGTGAATCACTGGTGGGCTGGAATGTCGCTACCTGGGTGATGGGGCAGCAAGTCTACCGCGACGGAAGCTTTGATACTGCCGTGCGGGGAAGTGAAGTCCAGTTCGATCATGCCTTAGGCGGGTTCTGGGCTACCCAATAAGATGAGAGAAACGTCACGACCAGCGGCCTGTTGCGGGGTCGTCAGGATCCACCGGCGGATGCCTGCTCAAGCAGCGGACTTAGATAGATTAACAAATTGTCAAACATGGCGCCCATGACCAAGGGTTCATTTTTGCCCAGCATCTGGACCGAATGCGTCCGGATGTCAAAGGCCAGGGTGACCTCGTCGGAACCGTCGCGGAATCTTAGAGCAAATTCCCACTGCTTAGCGATGTCGGATGCGGGTGCGTTCCAGAGATAAGAATGATCCGAAATAAACATGTGTCTTGCATGGATCAGGCCTTTGCGATCCGTAATATCGATAACGGACTGGATGTGTCGCAGCGCACCATGGATCTTTAGGGAAGAGCCATCCGCCGCAGTTTCGGAAAGCTGCAGGAGTTCAATGTGGGCTGCATGACGCAGACGGGTCGCCGGTTCAATACCCCAGTAAGCAATCACCTGGTCACCGGATCGGATTCGGTATTGCCAGGCAAAGACACCCATAGCCAGTGCCGCACCAAAAATGCCGATGATGATCCATTTTCCGCGATCCATGGTAATGCCTCGCTATTTTCCGATTCTGGTATGGAGATAGCCATACCCAACACCTGCGAGTAATCCAGCAATGTGAGCTAAGTGACTGATCTTGCCCAAAAAACTGCCTTCGGTTTCGGTGGGGATGAACCCAATGGCTAACCAGATCATCATAAAGATCAAGATGAAGGGTGGAATGAGGATGCCCAGACTTGGTTGCAGCTTTGTTTTTATCCACCCAAAGCCAATAAATCCATAGATCACCCCGGAGAAGCCTACTACCGGACCACCCTTAAGGCCGGAGATATGTAAGATTCCATCGGTAGGTGAAATGGCCGGGATGAGAACACTGGCCATGCCCGTGACGAGGATTAATAGGATATAATTTTTTGGCCCAAAACGAATTTCCAATACCAGACCAAGCACATAGAGCCAGTACATATTAAAGAAAATATGCAATATTCCACCCAGTCCCGAATTTCCGGAGCCGTGCAGGAAGATCGGGGTGAGCAACCGCCATATCTGTCCCCGTTTGATATCGATCAGCCAGTGGGAATTATATGAATCACGGAACGTTCCCTTGACGCTTTCGACAGCTTCGGGAAGAGATCGTCCACCCTGGTTCAAGGTTTTTGATACGCGCTGTTCAAAATCCGAGGCAATCGATGCGTTTTGGGCCACGCCCAGTGCGTTGTTGATAAACCCGTTCGGTCCGGAAAGCAGTGTCGCACCGAACAAAACACTGCAAAGGAGAATCACAGACCGGGTGATACTCTTGGCAGGCCTGGTGTGATTTCGTTGTTGCTGGATCTGGATCTGGCGTGCTTGTTTCTGTCGAAGTCGAATTTCTTTTTGTTTCGCATCGGAAATGGCTTGCGCCTGTTGCTGGACGGTACGAAATTCCTCACTGTCGGGATTTTCTTCCAGTTTATTTGCAAGGCGGCGAGCGGATTCGATCTGGTCTTCATCAAGGATCCAGATATCCCACTGTCCCGCCGTTGGGGTACAGCGGGATTCGATTTTATTTACGGTTAGCAACGCCTGTAGTTTGGTTGCCTGCGGTTGTGTGTCGTAGGTCAGTAGTTTTCGCATAATAAGTTATCCGTCCAGAGATGCACGCACCAGATCGGCATCAACATTTTCCACAAGTTCAACGTGGCCTAATGCAGTGGGCAGGATGAATCGCAGTTTTCCATGTTCTGTTTTCTTGTCATGTTGCATGGCGTTGAGTAGCGCTTCGCGGTCAAGATCCTCGGGGACTGCAATGGGTAAACCGACTTCGCTGAGCAGGCTGCATTGTCGTTGAGTTACCTCGGCTGAAATCATATCGAGGCTTTCCGCTAATCGAGAGGCACAGAGCATCCCAATGGCCACGGCTTCGCCATGGAGAAACTGTCCATATCCGGTACATGCTTCCAAAGCGTGGCAAAAGGTGTGGCCATAATTGAGGATCGCCCGCAGCCCCATGGTTTCGCGTTCATCCTGTTGGACAACGTCAGCTTTTAGCTGACAGCAGCGAGCAATGATATCGCGCATCAGCACGAGATCCCGAACGGCGATTAAATCACAATGGGCTTCAAGCTTTCCGAAGAACTCAACATCCTGAATCACGCCATATTTAATTACCTCTGCCAGTCCAGCGCGATAGTCCCGCTCCGGCAGGCTTTGCAGGACGCTTACATCGATCAACACGCCCTGGGGTTGCCAAAAAGCGCCAACCATGTTTTTCGCACCCGGTAGGTTGATACCGACTTTTCCTCCAACACTGCTGTCCACGGTTGCCAGCAGCGTGGTGGGTATTTGGATGAACCGAATTCCTCTGCCAAAAGTGGCTGCTGCAAAGCCAGCGAGGTCACCAACCACACCTCCTCCCAGGGCAACAATCAGGGATTTACGGTCAGCCTGAAGGGCCAGCAATTGGCTCCAGATTTCTTCCAGCATAGGGATGGACTTACTCGCTTCACCGGCTGGAACCGTGATAATGTCGATGCGGGTATCGATGGATGAAAGCGTACGCAGAACGGTTTCCCCATACAATTGTCGAACATTGGAGTCGGTAATAATGACCGTATGACGGACATCCTCGAATGCCTCTACCCAGCGCGCAATGTCAGCCAGATTGTCAGAGCCAATATGGATATCATAGCTCCGATCGCTTAAG
>JAYZPA010000070.1:0-13040 GCA_036150515.1 Planctomycetota bacterium | reverse complement strand
TGAAGAGGCACCTGCTGAAGAAGCAGATGAGGAAAAAGAATAACACCTGTTATTACTTTAAACCGACGATTCAGATATGGTGGGTCGCATTCACGCAACTCAAATTAGCAACAGATTTATTTTCAACCTTCAGAATCATCCGGTTGGTGATTCTGACAAAAAACAAAATTGAAGGAGAATTGACATGGCAGTTACAGCTGCAGCGGTCAAAGAGCTTCGCGACAAGACTGGTCTTCCGATGATGGATTGCAAAAAGGCCTTGGCCGCATGTGACGGCGTACAGGAGGCTGCCATCACTTGGTTACGTGAACGGGGAGCAGAAGTTTTTGAGAAACGTTCCGGTCGCACGACCGATTTCGGACGATTTGGACAATATCTTGGGATGGACAAGACAGCTTGTGCCATGGTTGAGTTAAAGTGCGAAAGTGCTCCGGTTACGACGAACGAAGATTTCATCAAGTTTGCGGACGATCTGGCTCAGGTGCTTGCTGAGAATCCGGATATTACGGACACAGAGAGTTTGTTATCCCAGGCAGCCCCGGACCAAGACGGATTGACATTAAGTGACGTCAAGGAAGAGATGTTCAATCGGATTCGTGAAGTATTCAATGTTGGCCGGATGATACGTATTGAGGGAGCGTGTGGCGGATACGTTCACAACGCGGGAACGATATCAGGAGTTCTCATCAGTGTTGAAGGTGGCGACGAGGAGTCTGCTCGGGACATCTGCATGCACATTGCGGCGATGCGTCCTGCAGCCTTAAGTCCGGATGAGCTTCCGCACGAGGAGGTTGAAAAGGAGCGTCAATTCCTGCGCGACGCGGCAATCGCTGAAGGCAAGCCAGAGAACATTGTCGACAAGATGGTGGAAGGCCGTCTCCGCAATTACTTTGCTGAGCGTACTCTTACCGAGCAGGCATTTGTCAAAGACGACAAACAAACGGTAGGTGAATTTGCTGTCAGCAAAGGCATGACGCTCAAGCAATTCGTACGCTGGGAACTTGGCGACGATACCGAAGCGGGTGATTCAGAGGGTGAGGCAGAGGCAGAATAGTTCAAAAGCGATAGCAGAATTTGTAAGCCCCGCGTAAAATCGGGGCTTACTTTTTGTATTTTTTCATCATTTCATTCGACCAAATTTCAACATTGAATTTCACTTTGGGGGCAAATTAATATGACCGCAGCGGCTGCCGAATCCGAGCCTGTTTATCGTCGAGTCATCCTCAAGCTGTCAGGAGAGAGTCTCACGCGTACCGGAGAGCATGGAATCAACATGGACGAGGTCGCTGATATCTCCCGCCAGATCAAATTGGCTGTCGAGCAGGATTGTCAGGTTGCCATTGTATGTGGTGGTGGAAATATTCTACGGGGGGCGCAATTCAAAGAGAAAAACGTTGGAATCCATGAAGCGACTGCGCACTACATGGGAATGTTGGCCACGGTAATCAACGCATTGGCATTGCAGGACGCCTTGGAATCCATTGGCTGTCATACGCGTGTCATGTCTGCAATTCGCATGGACGGGGTGGCGGAGCCATACATCCGTCGTCGTGCAAGTCGTCATTTAGAGAAGGGGCGGATCGTCATTCTGGCCGCTGGAACGGGCAGTCCCTACGTTACGACGGATACCGCTGCTGCTCAGCGGGCCATGGAGCTGGAAGCCGATATTCTCCTGAAAGCAACTCGTGTTGACGGCGTCTACAGTGAAGATCCGGAAAAGAATCCACACGCCGTTTTTTATCCCGATTTGGAATTCCAAACCGTAATCGAACAGGGCTTGCGTGTGATGGACAGCACAGCGATTTCACACTGCATGGAAAACAACATGCCTGTATTAGTATTTAATTACAAAACGGATGGCAACATTGTCCGTGCGATTCAGGGCGAAAAAATTGGGACTCGTATCGGATAGACAAATTCAATCTGATATCCGTTGCAACACCGCTCTGAATGAAAACTCGTCATAATATCCTCAAGGCCAGGGTGTCTAACACTGGACAACCGCCAATTTCATCGGTGATAATTGGCAATGGTAGGTTCCTGCTAAAGTTCTATACAATTCCCAAGGATCGGAAAAGAAAAGCATGTACGACGAAATATTGATGGATACGGAAGAGCGGATGGACAAAGCGGTTGAACACCTTCGCACAAATCTGGCTGGCATCCGAACGGGTCGGGCAAATCCCGGCCTGGTTGATTCTCTGAAAGTTGACTGTTACGGTTCTCAAACACCTTTAAAGCAGCTTGCCAATGTGGGCTGTCCCGAACCACAGCAGATTGTCATTCGACCCTACGATCCCACGGTAATCAAAGACATTGAAAAAGCACTGATTGCCAGTGACCTCGGGTTCAATCCTCAAGGGGACGGCCGTGTCGTCCGCATTAATGTCCCTCCACTTTCCGGCGAAGTACGCCAGAAAATGGTTTCCCGAATTAAAGAACTTGCCGAAGAAGCGCGCGTCTCCATCCGCAACGTCCGGCGCGATGGAAACAAAGCAGCCGAGCAAGCAGAAAAAGACAAACAACTCAACGAAGACCTGCGTGATGATCTGAAGAATGAAATTCAGGAGTTGACCAAAAAATTTGAATCCAGCATCAATGATGCTGCTCAGAATCGCGAATCCGAAGTAACCGAAGACAACGACTAGCGCGAGGATCTGCTTTTACGTTTGAACTTATGTTCCCGCTGGGTTTTTTTATGCTTGACCGTTATCTGCTTCTGCTCACCGTCATCACCATCTGCCATGAGTCGATAATGGCCAGCGATAAAAACTCGGCGACAAACGTCGTATTTCAATCCACTCCTCTGGTCATTGCCCACCGTGGTGACAGTGCTACCCATCCGGAAAATACGCTGCCCGCATTTGAGTCTGCTCTGGATACCGGAGCAGATCTGATTGAACTGGATTACTACCATTCCCGCGACGGAATTCCGTTTGTTTTTCACGACCGGAATCTGGATCGGACGTCCAATGCAAATGTTCTACTCCGTCGCAAGGACATTCCGACAAGCTCTTTGTCACTCGCCGAGCTAAAGAAACTGGATGCAGGACTCTGGAAAGACCCGCGATTTAAGGGTACACGCATTCCGACTTTAAACGAAAGTCTGGATCTGATTCAACAAGGGTCCATCACCTTAATCGAAAGAAAACATGGTGACGCAGCGACGATCGTTGCTTTGCTGGACAAGAAAAAACTACTATCCAATGTGGTCGTTCAGGCATTCGACTGGGAATATCTTTCCGAGTGTCACCAATTGAAGCCTGACTTACTACTGGGCGCGCTGGGTAGCAAGGAGTTTAGAACTGAAGACCTGCAGGCCATTGAACGCAGCGGTGCTCGAATCGTTGGCTGGAGCTACAAGGATGTTACCGCCTCGATGGTTGAACAGGTCCACGGGAAAAGCTGGAAGTTGTGGGTTTATACGGTTAATGACCCCAACGAAGCTCTGCGACTGATTAGGTTGGGCGTAGACGGTATTATTACGGATCAGCCTCTTCGGATAGGTAAAGCGCTGAACCCGGCCAAGAAGTAATCATTCTTCGGAAAGCAGCAAAGTGGACGACAAGGTAATCCAGTTCCAGTGTCCGCATTGTGATGTACAGCATCAAGTGCCGATTGAATTCGCCGGAAACCGACAGCCGTGTTCCGCCTGTGGTAAACCGATGCGTTTGCCAACTTACATTGCCAAAAATGATCCTGCGGTTCAGAAGGATTCGGTGCATCAAAACGTCGCAGGATCTGTGGTTCTTGCATGCCCCGTTTGTCAAAATCAGTTATATGCCACTGCAGATCAAATAGGACAGGACGTCCTTTGTGAAAATTGTCTCGAAAGTGTCACCGTAACGGCACCTCAGGAAACACCCCCGGCTCCGACAAACCCGGATCCCGCAGTCGATGACACCAATCCAATCCGTGTTCGCTCCGCTCCCCTTCCTTCACCATCGAAAACAGTGGCACCCGACCAGTTTTCGGAAGAGTCTGAACCACTTCCCGAAGAAGAAGAAGAAGAAGAAGAAGAAGAAGTCGTTGATCTGGAACCGATCGAAGATGCTGAGCTCTACCAGAGTACATCCGCACCCGTCCTCCAACCAACCGGGCAACCTCAGCCCGCCCCAGGTACCGACGATCAATATGAACTCGTTGTAGAATGGACCATGGTCTGCCAAAGTTGCCAAATTCATCTCATCGGCACTCCGCTGGATGTTGGCAACACACTGCAATGCCCTGATTGTGGTGAACCCGTCACCGTTGCAGCTCCGGAACCAATGCCGACTCCCACCCGCCGTTTGATAGACCCCTCGGTCACCCTCACATCCACCGCTTCCGGGACCAGGATTGCCATCAAATCAGCTCAACAGCCGGAACCTGCAAAGCCTGAACCTGAAATAGAAATGATAATCCAATGGTCGGTTGTCTGTCCTGTCTGTCAATCGTCGGTGGAGGCCACGCCGGACGATATTGGTTCGACCAAAGAATGCCCGGACTGCTTCAAACCGCTGCCCATTCATCGTCCGGAAACGATGCCCTCACCGGTGCCACGGCGAAAACTCATACCCGAAGTGGATGAGCAGGCCGCTTTTGACCTTTCGGCAACTCCTCCCTTACGCGAGAAAATTGATCGTGATGCCACGGCGGTCAGTAACATGTTCCTGAATCAGGCAAAAGAGAAGCATGACGAAACGATTGCCGTTGAAGAAGCCCTCGCTGATATTTCATGGCTAAAAATGCTGTTAATGATCGGCACAAACGTAACGTTGTTGTCCCGTGTAGGTATGCTGTTACTTGCATGGATTGTCAACGCCAGCATTTTCCATTTAACACGCTCCATTGGTGACCATCCGGCTACACCCTATATGGTCGCCATAATTCTCATCTTCGCCATAGGCGTGTTTATGGTCATCAGTCTGTTTGCCTTTACCACACTGATCAATATTGTGCGTCAAACGGCCTATGGCGATCTAAAGATCACCCAGTGGCCTACCTTTGATGCTGTGGACTGGGCAATAGAATCACTTTCGCTTTACGTTGCCCTCGGGGTTGCTGCAACACCCGCTGCTTTGGTGTACGTCCTGATCTCCGCCATCACGGGGGACGCATTACAATTCCTGGCGCCGTCCATGGCCGTCTTGATCACAGCCGCACTATTGCCTTTTACGATGCTGTCGCTTTTTGAAAACAACAGACTGTATCTTCCCTATTCAAAAAAGTTGCATAAGCAGATGACCACATACCCGGAACTTGTCGTAAAGCTTATGATCATGTCGAGCCCGGTATTGGGACTGTCTGTCCTCACGTTTCCCATCTTAATGCTTTCGAACCATTTTGCAGCCATTGCATTTTCCGTGGGTATACTGTGGATCAGTTTAGTGATTTACACGCGAAATATTGGCATCTTTGCTTTGGTTTTGGCACGCGAAGCGGATCAATAGATCCGAGCAAACCCATCGTTACCGGTCTACCGGGTATTGGCTATTCGCCACCATTCACAATCCGCTGTAAATCGGCTTCGATTGCCCCGATTCGGGCGGTCATCCGAACCTTATCGGCTTCCAAATCCGTCTCATCCTCAGCGGCAACTCGTGTAAATGTATAGAACTTGATTTTGGGTTCGGTTCCGGACGGTCGTACGGCAACATGATTCCCTTCATCTTCAAATTCAAAAAACAGCAAATTATCTGTTGGCCCGTCCAGAACAGACGACTCTCCTGCAGCATTGGTTTTCTGATTGGTAAGATAATCCCGCACGGCGATGACGGGGAGACCGCCCAGTTCCGCTGGGGACTGGAAACGGAGTTGATCCATCAGATCTTTTCTGCGACGCATCCCGGAACTGCCTTCCATGTACACAGTCAGCAGGCTTTCCTGGTGGTAGCCAAATGTGGCGTACAGTTGTTGCAGATAATCAAATAACGTCTGCCCCCGCTGTTTTAGCTTTGCGGCCAGTTCACAAATCAGCATGCAGGCAGCCGCACCATCTTTATCGCGGCAATAATCTCCAACCATAAAACCATGGGATTCCTCGGTCCCATAGATAAAATTCTGAGCCCCACCCTGATCGATTGCAGCGGCGATCCACTTAAATCCCACCAGCAAATCATCCCGCGTCCGCACGCCATAATGATCGGCGATTCTTCGCAACAAAGTTGTAGTAACAAGCGTCGTCACCTGAAAACTAGCGGCCGTCAATGCTCCGGCCTCCATCAGCGATTCCATACGATATGCCGCTAACAATGCACATAGTTGATTACCATTAAAAACCTTCCAGTCGCTGTCCGGGTCAAGTCTCTCGGGTGCAGCGCATCCCATGCGGTCTGCATCCGGATCGGTTGCCAGAACGATATCTGCTCCCTGTGTCACGGCATAGTCGATTAAAGATTCAAATACCTCCAGATTTTCCGGATTGGCAACATGCCCAACCACATTCGAAAAATCGGGGTCCGGATCGGCATGGTCCGGAAAGACTTCAACCTGTTCAAATCCCACCGTCTGAAGAACCTTCGGAATGACCAGACCACCAACCCCCTGTAGCGGAGAATAAAGAATTTGCAGATCACGCGGCCCATCCTGACTACAGGCCGCGACAGCATCTAAATAAGCTTGATCATTTTTTTCCGTACAAATAGTAATCTGACCTGCACGGACGGATTCATCAAAATCTTCAAACGGTATCTGGTCAACGCCTGTATGTACCTGTTCAATAATATGTTGATCATGCGGCGGCAGGATTTGTCCCCCCTGATTCCAATACACTTTGACGGCATTGTCACTGGGCGGATTGTGACTGGCGGTTACCATAATCCCACAATCACAATTCGCATTACGCACCAGGAACGATAGTTGGGGAGTGGCTCGATAGTCATCCAGAAAATATACGCGAAAGCCATTGGCCACCATAACTCCCGCACACAATTCAGCAAAATGACGTGAGCGGTGACGTGAGTCATAGGCAATGGCACAGGACAACGGATGCTCACTGTGGACAACAGATTTTACGTGGTTAGCAAGCCCCGCTGCACTTTCACCGATCGTACGATCATTGATTGCATTGGAACCAAACGGATGCATCCGCCCCCGCCGACCCCCCGTGCCAAACGGAATGATCATCCAAAAGACATCATCCAACTCACTCCAGTTTCCCGCCAAAATCGACTCGGCAATCGCCGATCTGTACTCCTGATAGGGTTCGGCGGTCAGCCATTTCGTAAGATTATCAAACGCGGAACTGGACAGTTCACCTGTCGCCACACTCTCTTGAGCAAGATCGATCAAAGATTGTACGTCCGACACATCCATCACGTTTTGCCTAAGCTTCTTGTTGCTAGAAATAACTGACGCTCATTAAGAGTTGGATTATACGGCAGTTCATCGGTCGAGTGGATCCACGATTTCCCAATATTTACGAATTGCTGGAATCCGGTAAGATAGTACCTAACCCAGCGCTCTGGCTGATCACCAAGCTAATCCTGTATCCGGTCTGGGAGTCCACCGACATTTATGGAGAAAAAATATGATGAAAGCCGCCTTTATCACAGAATGTGGTCCGGCCAGTAACATTCAGTACGGGGATATTGAAAAACCTGTAGCCTGCGGCACTCAGGTACTGGTACGTGTGGCCAGCGTGGCACTCAATCCGGTCGATACCTACATTCGCAACGGTGCTAATTACTGGGAATTACCTCAGCCCTTCGTCGTGGGTTGTGATCTGGCTGGAACCGTGGAGGCCATCGGAGAAGAGGTCACTCTGTTTCAAGTCGGTGACCGCGTGTGGGGTACTAATCAGGGACTTCTTGGCAGACAAGGCACATTCGCTGAGTACTGTGCCGTGGAACAATCACAACTTTATCCGACTCCGGAGAACGTAACCGACGACGATGCGGCAGCCTGTGCATTGGTGGGTGTCACCGCACACCTCGGTCTATTTCGAGATGCACAGCTCCAGCCGGGAGAAACCGTTTTTGTCCACGGTGGAACCGGAGGCGTAGGTGCCATGGTCGTGCAAATGGCCAAGCAACGTGGAGCTCGAGTCATTACCACTGCAGGCTCGGACGAAAAAGCCGACCGCTGTCGTGCACTCGGAGCCGATGTTGTGATCCTCTATAAAACCGAAGATGAACTCGCTGCCATCGAACAGGCAGCACCGGATGGAATTGATGTTTTCTGGGAAACCCTGCGTGAACCGAACTTCGACAGTATCATTTCAGTGATGAAAACCTATGGCCGGATCATCCTGATGGCCGGGCGGGATGCCCGACCTGAATTTCCCGTCGGCCCGTTCTATGTAAAATGCCTGCGATTGTTCGGATTTGTCATGTTTAAGGCGAGTGATGAACAATTGAACGAATGTGCCGCAGACATCAATCGTTGGCTGTCCGACGGTTCATTGCAAGCGGGAATCAGTCGCATCTATCCGCTCTCAGAAACCGCCGAAGCACACCAGGTTCAGCACGATAATACTCTTGGACAATCCGGCGACATCGCTGGAAAAATTGTGCTCAACCCCTAGCCACCGCGGCGCAATCTACCTTGACCGGATTCTTGGATTCTTTCTATACTCCATCACGATTTGGGGAGTGCGCCGCTGCGCTGCATGTACATCGCTATCAACCGGGCAATACCCTCCCTAAAACCCGAATAAAACAGAACTGATCGACGCTCTGTTTTACGTGTTTCAGTAAATGAGTTGGTCAAGGAGTAGCCGGTATGACAGGCAAGGACGTGGAACGAAATACAACGAATCCCAACAGAACTGCAAACACCGAAACAACCCAACCGGTGATTCAAAATCAGTTGGGTAAATCGTGGCTCGTCGCCGGTTCGGCAATCCTCCTGTTGGGTCTCACGATTCTGGGCCGTCAGTATTGGCTTCAGCCCGAATCGGCCAAAGCCCAACCGCCTGCGACTGCACCTCCTGCAGTGGCATCCGAAGTCCGTAATAAGCCCACCGCTGCAATACCCACTTCCACCAAACCGGCCTCCAAACCCGCAACGCAGCGAACCAAACTTAAAATCGTTGCCGAAGTCAACGAACATCAAATCACTCGAAACCAACTCGCTCAGGCCTGCCTCGATCGTTATGGGAAGGAAGTGCTCGAGAGTTTTTTGAACAAAAAACTGATTCAACAGGCTTGTACTAAACAACAAATCCAGATCACTGAGCAGGATGTCATGGCCGAGATCAGTCGTATGGCAAAAAAATTCGGGCTCTCAACGGAACGCTGGATCTTAATGCTGCAGCAGGAGCGGGACATTGACCCTGAACAATATCGCAATGAAATCATCTGGCCCACGCTGGCATTGCGACAACTTGCCGCCACGCGAATTCAAGTCACCCCGGAACAACTCGCTCAGGCTTTCGAATCTGAATTTGGTCCCAAAGTAAAAGTCCGAATCCTGGTGCATTCGAATCTGAAAGTTGCCGAACAACTCAGGCAGCAGGCCATTGCTAATCCAGCAGAATTCGGGGCACTCGCAAAAGATCATTCACAAGATCAGGCCAGCGCCAGTGCACGTGGATTGATTCCCCCCATCAGGAAACACGTCGGTGATGCCACGCTGGAACTGGAGGCCTACAGCCTGGAAGAAGGAGATATTTCCAATATTGTCAAAATCGGTAATCAGTTTGTCTTTATGAAATGTGAAAAACGGATCTCGTCAACCTATGTCGCCCCTCAGTTCCGCAAAGATGCCGAGTCCCGATTGCGAGATCAAATCCGCGACGAAAATCTGCAGGTGGCCGCTTCCACGATTTTCCAAACACTGCAGCAAGAAGCAGAAATTACCACGCTTTATGACCAGCCTGAATTGAAAGAAACTCATCCCGGAATCGTGGCTTTGCTCAATGGTCAGCAGATCACGGTACGTGATCTGGCCGAAGAATGTATTCAACGCTACGGGGCGGATGTGCTGGAAGGTGAAATCAACCGACAATTACTCGAACAACACCTAACCAAAGCAAATCTACAAGTCGAGCAACAGGACCTGCACGATGAGATTGCCCGCGCGGCTGTCTCACGTGGATATGAAACCGATGCCGGTAAACCGGATGTGAATGCCTGGCTCGACAATGTAACCCGTCAGGACGGCGTCACGGTCGCAATTTATGTGAAGGATGCCGTGTGGCCCTCCGTCGCACTAAAAAAACTTGTGCACGATTCAATCGAGATTACTGAGCTGGATCGACAGAAGGGTTTTGAAGCCAATTATGGACCCCGCGTCAACGTCATGGCGATTGTACTTAATACCCAACGTCAGGCGCACGTGGTTTGGGAACTGGCCAATAATAATTCAACCGATTACTTCTTCGGCGAACTGGCGACCCAATATTCGATCGAACCTGTCTCTCGAGCGAACGCCGGTAAAGTACCCCCGATTCGCCGCCATGGGGGCCAGCCGGTTGTCGAGGAGGAAGCCTTTGGTCTGGAGAAAGGCGAACTGTCGGGAATTCTGGCCGTCGGTGGGAAATATATCATACTGCGGTGCCTCGGACAAACCGTTCCCGTTGTTGAAAAAATGGAAGACGTTCGCGGCGAACTTGATAAATACCTTACCGAACGAAAACTCCATACCGCGATGAATATCAAATTTGATGATATTCGAGAAACGTCCGATATCATCAATTACCTCCGACCCATACAGCCAGTCTCTGCCACGGCCCCCCTGGGCAGCCCTACCGGAAATCCCGACTCAGGGAATTTGTTCCCCAAACCCTAAGTCGGCTTAAGGCATCACCGCTTGACGTGATTCCTGATTTTCTCATGCCGGGAGGGGTCTTCAGCGACGTTAGAAATCCATCCAACATCATGAATGTAAATTCGCTCTCAAACAAAACCGCTGTGGTAACCGGTACCGCTTTTGGGATTGGTACGGCAGTCGCCGTTGCCCTGGCCAAATCCGGAGTCACCGTCTTTGGCGGAGATGTCACATCAAATCCGGACTCAGAACAGGTGTTCGCTGAACTGGGGATCACCAGCACCCTGTGCGATGTAACCTGTGAACAGGACGTCATGGCACTGATGCAGCGGGCAACCGAGGCGACGGGCCGGTTAGATATCCTCGTTAACAATGCCGGAGTTGGAATGGTAAAACAAATTCCGGACGTGAGTGAGGAAGACTGGGATTTTTGTATGGGAGTCAATCTAAAAGGCCCCTTTTTGTGCAGCAAGCACGCTTTAGGCTTGATGTCCCAAGGCGGTTCAATTGTCAACATCTCCAGCAACGCCGGATTACTGCCCCGCGCACACGATCCGGTTTATTCCACCAGCAAAGGTGCGTTGCTGGCTTTTACCCGTAGTCTGGCACTTTGTCACAGTCCACAGCGCGTCCGTGTCAATGCAATCTGTCCCGGACCTGTTGGGGATACACAGATGATGAATCAGGACATTCAGGCAGCGGATGACCCTGAAGCTGCCTACCAGGCTACGGTCAATGCGAGTCCTATCGCCAAAGCAGAAGGCCGCATGATTCACGTTGATGAAATAGCAGCTGCGGTCATCTATTTGGTTAGCGATGCTGCCAAAATGGTGACCGGCACTTCCATTGCTATCGACGGTGGAAAAAGTCTCGGTGTGCCGCCATCATCCTAATCCCTGCTTAGGGTAGAACCTCAATCGTATAACTCGACGTTTCATGTCGGATCTGATTTAAGAAATCCGTACGTAACCAAGCCGTAATCATCGGCATGGCCAGCTTTTGACTGGATGCATGACGAACGTACAAACGAATCGCAACCGGCGTATATGATTTCAAGAAACGAGGATCCTTATCAAGCTGAAGTAATGACTCCTGCCAAAACGAATTTTGAGATGGAAATATGTGTCGACCTTCCCGGGGCAGCTTTTGAACAGGTTTCGCAGCAAACATGTCAGGCATTCGCTCCAGAAATACATCCTTGTCAAAGGCAGCATGATTTTTGTTCCCCCGACGGTCGCCAGAACTGTGTGCCATCCGGACATCGTTCAGTCCCAAGACATCAAACTTCGGGCCCTTATAGGTATAGCCCACGCCTCCGGTGGTTAATGTACCCAGTAACATCGGTTGCACGTAGAGTTGTCCGACCCCGTCTGACTTTTCCAGCCGGGAGGAAAACCCATTTAATAACTGGCCCAGCTCCCGGCCCCGCAAAGCCAACACAAAATCATGTCTCATCTGAGTGTCATGTCCGCGCGTCCGCAACATTCCAATCCATGATGGCTTCTGCACCAAAAGCAGGGCCGCAGCAAGCACCAATACCAGCGTCACTGATTTTCCATTCATCCCGTTTTCTGTGAATTTCCAGCTCGTCATTAATTTGCCGAATGCACCAATGCCAACCAAACCCAACAAGGGCCAGCAGGGCTGAAAAAAACGAGCATAATCAAAATGATCACCGCCCGTTAAAACGGGACACACCATCGCCAGCAGCGTAATGACGGCAAGTGCGGCGTCACTTGATTGTTGTGGCGTCACCGCGTGGGAACCAGATTCACGGTAACATTGCCCCCGAATGAACCGACTTGCCTGCCAAAAAACGAGGCCGATACACGGGATGACCCACGGCTGGAACTTAAGGAATAACCAAGCATACCCCACGCCCAGCTTGAGATTATAGAACAATTCAGGAGACACCTTGGCATAATAGGTGTTTGGAAACGGGTACCCAAAGTAGAAATAACGGATTCCAATCACACAGAAATTGACACCCAGATAGGTGAGTACCGGCCCCCGTATACTTCGCAGTCGATCGCGGACACTGCGTGAGTACGGATCGTGCCGCCGCCAGCGCCCCCAACCCAAAACAGCGATCCAGATCAAACATAAATACAGACCTTCGGATCGTGTCAAGGACATCAGTCCAATCCACAGCATCACAGATCGATCTTCACCCATCCGCTTTGGAATCCGGGAAATCGCTTTCACCGTCGCCAGCGATCCTAATACAAACACACACGTCCACAATCCCACATCCATCAGGGTAATGGTCGTCCAGATCACAAATTGCGGGCTTCCCACGATCCAGACCCACAACCATGCACTACAACACCAGCCCCAGCTCGACTTGC
>JAYZPA010000069.1:0-8806 GCA_036150515.1 Planctomycetota bacterium | reverse complement strand
ACCATGTAAATAAATCGTTTTTTCGAACCATCATCCCGAATTTGACCTCGTACATCACGATCATCCTGTTCGTAGGTGCCGTGGTGTTTGAGCAGTTGAATACTGCCTTTGCCAAAGAAATCATTGTCGTCGTTCAGTTCTTCACCAATATCTCCGCGCAAATACCGACTTTCTGATTTATAGACTTCAACAGAACTGGGAGTCGGCGCCTTTCGCGGTTGGCTCATCATGGATTCCAAATCAAAACGTAGGAAAGGATTTCAGGTGTTGGGCTGCCGTCGGGAGAATGGGAGAAATCCAAAAAACTCGGGTAGGCAATGGTCATTATACCTCGAACCAGATATCCGCAAAGGTGTATTGCAATCCAACACATCACAGGTTTGTTAGCCGATCCTGTGGCGAGCGTGTATGCAGTATGGGACTAGCCTGAATTCTGCAGCCGAGCCGCGGTGAGTGTGTTATGCATCAGCATCGTTACCGTCAGAGGACCGACGCCACCCGGCACGGGCGTGATATACCCGGCGGTTTGTGTAGCGGATTGGAAGTCAACATCGCCAACGAGTCCATCGTCTGTACGGTTGATGCCAACATCGACAACCGCCGCCCCCGGTTTGATCATTTCCTGAGTAATGAAGTTTGGTTTACCAATAGCGGCGATCAGAACATCGGCTGTTTGGGTAATGGCTGCCAGGTTTTCAGTGTGGCTGTGGCAGATCGTAACGGTGGCATTCGCCGCTTGCTGACCCCGGGTGGAATCACGATTGATCAGGAGCATCCCCATGGGTTTTCCAACAATCTCGCTGCGGCCGACAATGACGACATGTTTCCCCGTGAGTGAAATACCACAGCGATCCAGAATCTGCTGGACACCATGGGGGGTACATGGCAAAAAGCGAGGGCGGCCTTGTGAGATTAATCCGACATTTTCCGGGTGGAAGGCATCAACATCTTTTAGCGGATCAATAGCATCGAGAACCTGAGTGCTATCTAACCCGGCAGGTAATGGAAGTTGCACCAGAATGCCATGTACGTTGGTATCTTTATTCAGGCGTTGAATTAGTTCAAGCAATTGCGATTGGGATGTGTCAGCAGGTAGTTTATGGAGTTCGCTGGTAAGTCCAATTCGTTCACAAACGCGTTGTTTGTTGCGGACATAGACTTCACTGGCAGGGTCGACCCCGACTAACACAGCGGCCAGACACGGCGTAATACCGGTGGTGGCAGTAAGCTCGGCTACACTTGCGGCAAGCTCCGCCTGTATTTCCTGAGCGATCGCTTTGCCGTCCATGATCTTTGCTACCACCGATGTACTCCCCCATGTAAAGGAACGAACGCCCAACGAGTAACGGATTTTTCCCGGATGCTTGATTCTACGTTTTATTAGTATTTTTCGCGAGTGGTTGCAGAGGCCTGTTTATGACCCTTAAAATAAGTGATTCACCAGGGACGATTCTTTGGGATGAGATCCATTCAGGAGTGCCATATGGAAAACTCTTCTTTACCGATCAATGAAGATGACGATCCCTATACGGATCAGTTTGATCCGACGTTTCTGAATGCACGCAGGGAAGCTTTGATTATCTTCTGTGTCTGGCTGGCTGCGCTGTGCTGGTGCGTTCCTTATTGCTATCTCAATGGATATAACGTAGTGGATCCCGAAAACATACCGACTACATTGGGAATGCCTTCGTGGGTTGTTTGGGGAATTGCAGTTCCGTGGATCGTAGCGGATATCTTTACGGTTTGGTTTTGTTTCTTCTATATGAAAGATGATGATTTGGGTCTTTCACCGGAAGAGCTCGCTCAACAAGACCAGGCAGGTGCATGATGTTCCTAATGCATAGTTTGCTTTTTGCTGAGGGTTCCAACGCAGCTCTGATTACGTTTTTGCTTTATACGCTGGCCGTGTTTGGTATTGCGGCTTTGTCCAATCAGATGCTGAAGGGGAAAAGTTTTCTCAGCGAATATTTTTTGGGTAGCCGGGGATTAGGGGTTTGGGCTTTTGCACTGACGTTTGCGGCAACCAGTGCCTCGGGGGGTAGTTTTACCGGCTTTCCGTCCAAAATTTATTCCCATGGCTGGGTTTTGGCATTGTGGATTGGTGCTTACGTTGTTGTTCCCATTTGCACGATGGGGCTGTTGGGAAAACGGATTAATCAGGTTGCTCGAATTTCCGGATCGATCACGGTGCCGGACGTATTGCGAGACCGGTTCCGTAGCGCACGATTTGGACTGATGGCCGTACTGCTAATTGTCTTTTTCATGGTATTTAATTTGGTTGCTCAGTTTAAATCGGGTGCCATGATTCTCAAGACGTTGTTGAGCGATGTCGATATTTTTCACTCGGCAGCCGAATCGTTTTACACCATCATGGAGCCCTTTCGATTCTTAGGAACGGATGCGGAATATCTCATTTGTTTGTTAGCTTTTGGGATCGCGGTGATTGTCTACACCACCTATGGAGGATTCCATGCGGTTGTCTGGACGGATGTCATGCAGGGAATTGTGATGGTTATTGGTGTCTTAATCATGCTTCCATTGGCGTTGATGATGGTCAGTGCACTGGCACCGAAAGGTGACGGGCCCAAAGGGATGGGTTACGTAACACAGGAAATGGCAAAACTGATGCCTCCGGTGCCTACCGAAGCGAAGCTGTCTTTTGATTCGACCAGCACAGAAGACCGCCGTATCTTTGCAGGGACATGGATCAAAATGACCTCGGACAATGGAAAGATACGTTTATTTCGAACAGGGAAAGATGATACATCCATCAGCGCCGGCATGATGACCACACCAGCTGCGGTAAAACTAATTGAATTAGTGAATGAATCAGATATCAAGCAAATCCTGGGTCATCCGAAGAGTTATACGATTCATACAGAGATTGGGTTGAGCGAAATAAATCAAACACCCTACAAATACGGGGGACAGGAAGGCCAAAAGGGAACCTACGTGACCGGACCAGGGCCGTCGCCGGACAGCGACATTGGATTTCTGCCACTGAGTCTGGCGTTTTCGTTTTTCTTTATGTGGGCGATCTCCGGCGCCGGGCAACCGAGCAGTCATGTGCGTTTGATGGCCTTTAAAAATTCGGACACTTTACGGAAAGCGATTTTCACGGTCGCCATCTATTACACATTGATTTATTTCCCACTGGTCATGATTTTTTGTTGTGCCCGCTTATTGATGCCGGGTATGGAATTGGAATCCGATCGCGTCATGCCTGCGATGGCAGTTTTTCTGACGGAGGGTGTTGGAATGGGTTGGCTGGCGGGATTATTGGTGGCCGCTCCTTTTGCAGCGGTCATGTCTACGGTTGACAGTTTTTTGTTGATGATTTCTTCTGCGGTTGTTCGTGATATTTATCAACGAAACATTAATCCATCCGCTTCGGAAGCCAAGGTCAAAAAATTAACATATGTGGTAACCATTATTGTGGGCTCGGCAGCCATGCTGGGCGCGATGAACCCACCACAATTTTTACAGGATATTATTGTCTATACAGGTAGCGGCTTAGCGGCCTGTTTTCTCGGTCCTGCGGTATTCATGTTGTATTGGCCACGTTCGAATAAAGAGGGCTGTATGGCAGGTATGGTTGGTGGATTTCTCGCCCACTTTGGAATGTATCTGTTGGGTTCTTTAATCAATGGCAGCTTTTTCAAACCATATCGGATTTTTGATTTAGATCCAATTATCGTTGGGTTATTGGTTTCCTTTTTGGCAACTTATATAGGGTGTCGGGTGACCCCCGCACCACCTCAGGATTTGGTTAGAAAGTATTTTCACCAGCGAAAGGATATGCAGGGAATTTAATGTTACTTTTTGACGCACATCTGGATATTTCGATGAATGCGGTTGAGTACAACCGTGATCTCACCAAGAGTCTTAAGGAAATTCGGGATCGGGAAGCAGGAAAACTGGATTATCTTGATCGCGGAAAGGGAATTCTAACGCTGGATGAAATGCGGAAAGGTCAGATCGGTATTTGTATTGCGACGCAAATCGGACGTTACGTTGCTCCGGATAATGCGTTACCCGGATGGAATAGTCCGGAGATTGCCTGGGCGATCACTCAGGCTCAGTTGGCATGGTATCGGGTCATGGAAGATCAGGGACAGATGGTTCAGGTGACCAATAGCGAAGAATTGAATGCCCATGTACAACTTTGGCAGACGGCCGAAGATACGTCTGAACTGCCGATTGGTTACATTTTGAGTCTTGAGGGAGCGGATTCAATTATCACTCTGGACTATCTTGAAAAAGCCTATGCATATGGATTGCGGGCTGTGGGTCCGGCACACTATGGACCTGGTCGCTATGCGCCGGGGACGGGTAGCGAAGGTGGGTTGGAGTCAGGTTGCCGGGAGTTGCTGCAGGAAATGGAGCGATTGGGGATCGCACTGGACGCTACGCATCTTACCGACGAAGGGTTTTGGGAAGCGTTGGAGATTTACAGTGGGCCGGTTTGGGCCAGTCACCAGAATTGCCGCGCATTGGTTCCTCACCAGCGTCAATTCAGCGATGAACAACTGCAGGCATTGATTGAACGCGATGCCGTAATCGGGATGGCTTTTGATGCCTGGATGATGGCACCCGAATGGCAGCGTGGTGTGACGCAACCTTATACAGCGGGCGTCAATATTGAACGGATTATTGATCATGTTGACCACATTTGCCAGTTGGCGGGTAATACAAATCATGTGGGAATTGGATCGGATCTGGATGGTGGCTATGGTCGCGAGCAGTGTCCCTATGATATGGAGACCATTGCTGACCTGAGAAAACTAATTGATTTATTAGCTGGTCGCGGATACAGCCAGGAAGATGTGGAATTGATCATGCACGGAAACTGGATCAGACGGCTCAACGCGATTTGGAGTTAGGTCTGGATTGAAGAAAAGCAATAAATGAACGGGAGTCAGGGTACGATGAAACTGGGAAAATGCCAAACGGATCAGACGGAATCGATGGTGGTTCAGGTGGATGACGAAGTGATACGTCCTCTAGAGCTTGCAGGATCAGGTTTTCAATGTCTGGCAGAAATACTGGAAGCGGATGATCCGGCTGCCGTGGCCACCTCACTGGTGGGGGATCGCGAAATTGCCCTGACGGATGTGCAATTATTGGCACCGGTGGACCAGCAGGAAATCTGGGCCGCCGGCGTGACCTATAAGCGCAGTCAGGCGGCACGTATGGAGGAATCGGAAACAAGTGCGTCCTGCTACGATCTGGTTTATGACGCTGACCGTCCGGAGCTGTTTCTAAAAGCGACTCCCCATCGTGTTTCCGGACCACAGCAACCCTTGAGGATTCGCTATGATGCGACCTGGAATGTACCGGAACCTGAAATTACGTGCGTTGTGACCAGTCAGGGTCGACTTGTCGGTTTTACGATCGGCAATGATATGAGCAGCCGTGATATCGAAGGTGAAAACCCCCTGTACCTTCCTCAGGCCAAAGTTTACCGGCAATGTGCAGGATTGGGCCCCGTGATTACGCTGGTGGACAGCATGCCGGATCGAGAAGATACCGGGATCCATCTGGCCATTGAACGCGCGGGTGAAACTGTTTTTGAGGGTACCAGTGGTGTTAGTCAGATGCACCGCACGTTTGAAGACCTCATTGGATTTTTGATGCGCGAGCAGGAGTTCCCCCAGGGTGTGTTCCTGATGACAGGAACGGGAATCGTTCCGGAAAATGATTTTACTTTGAAAGCCGACGATCGGGTCCATATTACGATTGACGGGATAGGAACTTTGTCTAATCCAATTGTGCAGGATGCCTAGTCGTTACGTAAACGGTTGCTTCCTGCTAAGCTGGAGTTGGATGGCAGATGCAGTGTTGGTAATGACGCTTGCTCTAAAAATATTAGTCAAAGCCAGAATGAAACAGGAAGGATTACCGTAATGCAACAGGTACTTATTGCAGGCCAATGGCGTGACGCACAGTACGTTTCATCTTTTCGAGCGGTGAATCCGGCCACCCGGGAAGAACTTGCTTTGGAATTCCCCGTTAGCCAGTGGCAGGATTGTGACGAAGCATTGGATGCTGCGGTAGCCGCATCGCAGTCGCTACGGTCGATTTCAGCCGTTCAGCGCGCGGAATTCTTAGAGGCCTATGCAACGGCTATCGAAGCGCAGGCAGAAGCCATTGTTGACATGGCCCATTTAGAAACAGCCTATCCGAAAGAAACGCGGTTGGCTGGCGGTGAATTGCCACGTACAACTGATCAATTACGGCAGGCTGCGACAGCTGCCCGGTCGGAAAGTTGGTGTATTGCGACGATTGACACAGCAAGCGGTATCCGCAGTCAGTATGGTGCCATTGGACCGGTCGCCGTGTTTGGACCTAATAATTTCCCTTTAGCATTTGGGAGTATATCCGGCGGTGATTTTGCCGCAGCCATTGCGGCAGGGAATCCCGTCATTGCCAAAGCAAATTCGTCCCACCCCGGAACAACGCAGTTGTTTGCCCAATGTGCCCTGGAAGCTGCTCAAGCGACGGGCATGCCTGAGTCAATCATACAGCTGATCTATCGTACCAGCCATGAAGATGGGGAGCGATTGGTTGCCGATCCGCGTCTGGGTGCCACCGGCTATACAGGTAGTCGTGATGCCGGCCTGAAGTTAAAGTCAGCGGCCGATGCGGTTGGAAATCCAATTTATCTGGAACTTTCCAGTGTGAATCCTGTCATCATTTTACCCGCGGCGATGGAACAACGCGGTGCGGAAATATCAGAAGAATTTACATCCAGCTGTCTGATGGGTACGGGTCAGTTTTGCACAAATCCTGGCCTCGTCGTTATGTTGGAAAATGAGCATACAGATCCGTTGATCGCGCAGATTTGCAATGCGTTTGACGAGTCTCCTGTTGGTACGTTGTTGTCCGCAGGTGTGGAAAAAAGTCTGAAACAAAATCTGCAGGTTTTGGTGGATGCCGGCGCAGAACGATTAGCGGGCCATTCCGAATCCGATTCGGATAGATTTTGCCAGCCGAATACACTGTTGAAAATTTCGGCGAAACAGTTTATTGCGGATCCGGAAACAATGCAGACCGAAGCATTTGGGAATAGTTCCCTGCTGGTGGTAGCCGAATCGATTGATGAAGTCAGCCAGTTGATTTCCTGTCTTGAAGGCAATCTCACGGGCTGTATTTATTCTGCCACCGATGGTGCGGATGATGATGATTATGACCGGATTGCTCCGGAATTGCAGGTCAAAGTGGGACGTTTACTGAATGATAAGATGCCCACGGGCGTTGCGGTCAGTGCTGCGATGAACCATGGGGGTCCCTTTCCTGCGACGGGGCATCCGGGGTTTACCGCAGTTGGTATTCCGGGATCTCTTTTGCGATTTGCTATGCTGCAATGTTACGATAACATTCGTCAGGATCGTTTACCAACGACACTGCATGATTCCAATCCGAATGGGGAGATGTGGCGTTGTGTTGATGGTAATTGGACACAAGGAAATGTAAGCTAGAAGATATGATTGGTTGTGCTTTCAGTTTGAGGAGCCTAAAGATGATTTTTAGATCGACTGCTTTGTTGGTGTTGTTGTTTTCGATGACAGGATGGCTGTCTGCTCAGGATGAGGGTCAGAGTTTGCTGGATCAGGCTACCGAAGCCAAGATCGGCGCCATGAATTTCAACCAACTCCAAAAAGTAGTCACGTTGGCCGAGCAGGCAATCGACAAAGGTTTGAGTGACGGTAACCGTGAGTTTGCCGAGCAACTCATTACATCGACGTTACTTCAGCGCGCCGAGGCTTTATCGTCGCGGATTCTGAGCGACAATCCCCCTCAACAGTGGCCTCAAATGCGGCAATTGGCACAACAGGATCTGGAAAAAGTTCTGACCTATGACGATCAGGCCGGAGATGCCCATCTTCTGATTGCCAAACTCCAGGTTTTGCCGGGTGGCACACGGGCACGAGGTTTGAAGGCAGCCACATCTGCCATCGAATGTTTTGACGAGGATCAGGACAAACAGGCTGAATCTCTGGTTGCACGGGCTGCATTACAGGAAGAACCCGAACAGAAGCTGGAGGACCTTAATCAGGCGATTAAAGTGGCGCCGGCGAACGTGTTAGCCTATCGCCAGCGGGCTGCCCTATATCAGCAAACAGGGAAGCTGGATGAGGCAGCAACCGATTATCGAAAAGTGATTGAGTTGGATGATGAAAGCAGCGAGGCATTAGGGTCACTGGCAGAGACACTCGCGCGTCTGGATAAATTTGATCAGGCTCTGGAAATTGCGAATCAGGCCATTCAACAGGAACCGGAATCCAGTGCAGGATATGAATTGCGAGCAAGAATCCATGTCCTTAAGGAGGATGCGGATAATGCCCTGGCGGATTTATCGATTGCGATTGAAAAGGACCCCAAAGCGGTTAATGCACTGATGTTACGTGCGACCGTCTATTTGACTCAGGAGAAGCTGGAAGAAGCAAATGCAGATCTTGATGCGGTCCAGGCGATCAATCCAAACCTGCCCCAAGTTTATCTTCTGCGGGCCAGCGTGTTTGAACAGCAGGAAGACTATTTGCAGGCCGCCAAACTGATTGAGGTGATTTTGCGGTTTGCACCCACGGATTCTCGATTGCGCCTCCGTGCTGCCATGGATTATTCCATGGCCGAGGATTTTGAAAATGCGATCAAACATTCGGATTTTGTGGTTGAACGAGATTCAGAAAACTGGCTGGCCTACTACTCACGGGCAGATATCTATTTGTCGATGGGTGAGCACAGTAAAGCAGTGGAGGATTACGAAAGGGCATTTGAATTAAATCAGGAGTACGATAATCTG
>JAYZPA010000068.1:0-9855 GCA_036150515.1 Planctomycetota bacterium | reverse complement strand
CGGAATCCTGCTTTGTGGTATAGCGATCCTGGTTGAAATTGCTGCCATTGTGGCATGGGTTTATATTCTGGTTCGTGCTTTCCGGGAATATGAACTGTGGATAGGAATTGTTTCATTGTTCACCCCGTTTTTTGTCTATATCGCGTTTGATGCTTTTGAGGGTACCGAGCGGTGGGTGTTGGTGGGCCTAACCGTTGCATCACACGCATTAACCATGCCGCTGTTGCTGGGCGGATTGGCCTTAATGGCTGGTGCTTGACGCTTGTTGGCCTGAAACAGCCAGGTCGAAAATAGCCGCTCACCTAAGCTGCCGCTATGCGCTGGGGGAGTAGCCGTTTCTCATTTTGCGGCGGATTGAGCCGAGGCTTTTGTTTTGCGGGGACCCGATTTGAGATAGTCGAGTGATACGAGAAAAGCATCCATTTTTTCAACGGTGTCGAGATAGTATTTCTGTTTGCTGTAATTAAAAAACCCATGGGGCTGCCCCTCATAGAGGTGCAGGTCACATCGCCCGCCAACCGCCTCCATTCGCTGCTTGTATTCTTTTGCCGTAGCCACAGGGATCAGAGAATCATTCGTTCCCAGAAAAACGATGGTTGGAGGAGTGTCTTTCTTGATATTGTGCATGGGTGAGATTTGAGGATAGACGTCTTTAACCCGGGAATACCCGTAACCGGTGGGACTGTTGTCATAGACAGGGTTAAATAATAACAATGCATTTGGTTGACTACTCACGCGAAGATCTTCACCTGGCTGTTCCATCCCCACAACGGTACCGGCAGCGGCAGCAACGTGTCCGCCGGCTGAGCCACCACCTGCAGCAATGCGGTTTGGGTCGACTCCCAGTTTAGCGGCATTTGAGCGAACCCATCGAACGGCCGATTTTCCATCCATAACACATTCCTTCGGCGTCGTATTCTGACGGTTTTTTACCCGGTAATCCGCAACCATAGCCACCATGCCTCTGGCAGCGAGGTGGCGGCAATGGTGTTCAAACTGCGTTGGTGACCCGCCATTCCAGGCACCTCCAAAAAAGAAGACGGCGGTGGGTCTTTTGTCGGAAGCGAGGTGGTCTTTAGGGTTAAAGACATAGAGAAACAAAGTTGTTTCTCCCACGGTTTTGTAAGCAACGGCGGTGGTGCCGGCGATTTTCAGCGGTGGCACAGGAGCACTGAATACCGTGTGAGCAAAAGAAGCCAGGAGGATCAAGGGAAAAAGAGAGCGCATGGCCGGCCTTTTTAAGGGAGACAGATCAAAGAAAAAAGACATTAGTAGAAAGCCGAGATGGGTTTGGCGCCGGTTGCCACTTTCATCACCTCTGGCGGCATATCAACCCGTAAACGGAGCTCCGTAAGGTCCAACAGGGTATCCAGGCAGGAGGCAATCAGGTTGGGGCTCCGGATGGGAGTCGTCGCCGGGGTTCCCCCGTCTTTGGCAGATTGGCCAATAATTTGTCCGCGGGGCATTCCGGCGCCGTACAACAACAGTGGCGTTAAACCGCCCCAATGATCCCGACCTCCGCGAGCGTTGATGGTGGGTGTGCGACCCATCTCCCCGGTACAGACAAGCATGATTTTATCCTGCAAACCACGTGCTTCAATGTCTGCAATCAGGGCGGCCACGGCATGATCAAACGGGCTGCCGACAAAGTCCATGCCCCGTACCATCCCCAGATTATTAACATCCGCATGCATGTCCCAGACAAAAGACGTGCTAATCGTAATAAATCCACAGCCTCTCTCGGCCAACCGTCGTGCCAGCAGGCAGAGCTTGCCCAGCGAATTCGAATTCGCCTTGTAGTGTGTTTTGTTGTTCTTGTCTTTCCACTGATCAAAGCGGGTTAGATGGGCGGTATCGTATTTTTCAACAACCCGAGGATCTTCTTTGCTTAGGTCAAACGCGTCAGAGACCCCGCCCTGAATGACATCAAAAGCCTGTGCCTGAAACCGATTAAGCCCATCCAGGTTACCATTGGAATCAATTTGGCGTCGGATCCTGTCCAGTTGGCCGAGCAGGCGTTTGCGGTTGTCTAATCGAGATCGGTCGATATGGAGTTTTAGGTTTTCCTGAAATGCGCCTCCGCTGCCAGGCACAAAGGGCTCAAAGCCTTTACTAAATGGTCCGGCGGAAGCGATTCGGCCAAAGGTGTCAAACGCGCTTGGCTCGTCTTCCACAACGGCATTTGGGAACGCAGCCACATTTAACGGCATTCCTGTACGAGGATGATTCGTACCCACAACACGGGAAAAGAACGATCCAATGTTGCCATCGTAGGTGTCGGGACTGACGATCGGCTGGATTTTGTGAGCCGAGCTGCCTGTTTGATATGACCGCACAATGGAAAAGGTATCTGCCAGTTGAGCTAATTGGGTCATACTGCCACCAAACGTCGTACCAGGAACTGCTGTTGGGATGGCACCCGTCATGCTTTGAATGCTGCTCGGGGCATTGGTTTTAGGGTCAAATGTCTCAAACTGGCTGGGTCCACCCTGTTGAAACAAGAAGATGACCGCTTTGCCGGAAAACAGACTCCATGGATCCTTTGCGCTGGCTGCTGCCAATAGCCCGGGCAAACTAAGCCCTGTAAGCCCAAGACTACCAACTTGCAGAAAGGACCGCCGGTCGAATTTGTCATGAAAATGAAGCATCCAGCCACCTCAGGCCTTTCTAGCGAAAATCGCTAACCTTTAATCCTTTTTTAAATCCCCCAAACCCAAATCGAGTTGGCTTGTACTCACCAACAATATCGACATTGAGCTGATCGGAGATCTTATTTTCCATGGCCAAACCCCAGAAGATGGCGTTCACCATCATTCGCCGTGTGCCCTGAGATACCAGATCGGTGGCTGCTCCCATGGTTGTATTAAAAACCCGAGCGGGCTTACCTGCCGTCCCGGTATAAGTTTTGACCCATGCGACGGGCATCATGGGGCTATTCTTTTTTCCTTCAACCGGCTTGGCATCCGGTGTCATGCCGGCCAGTACCTGTCCCATGACCAGTGGTTGAGAATCACCCGTTAAACTGCGGATGCCGTAAACATCCGTATCGCCCCAGATATCACTGCAACCGATTAGTATCGGGTGTTTCGATTGACCCTCGGCAGCAATTCCACGCGTGCTTTCCTGTCCATGATGTCCATGATGATTAACCCAGGTTTCACCCAGTACCTGTCGTCCCCAACCCCCGGCAAAATCGGAACCACGATTAAACGTAAAACGGGCAAATTTCCCCTCTTTGTTAGAGAGATTAAAAGCATGCGTTGACGTTCGCATACCGATAATCGGTTTGCCGGAGTTGGTATAGTCCGCAACATGCTGCATTTGGTCGTCAGGCAGATTGCGAAATCGCAGGAAGAAAACAGCCAGATCTGCGGTTTTCAGCGCAGCCAGACCGGGGATATTCGTCTGATGATTGGGCTGGATTTCATTGGTGTCAGGGTTGATAGCAAACAGCACGGTACACTTAAACCCATGATGTTCTGCCATAATTCGCGCTAGCATCGGAAGCGCTTCTTCGCTGCGGTATTCATCATCACCACTCACAAAGACAAGATGCTTTCCCTTGCCAGGACCAGCCGTACCTTCGTAAGTAACCCAGGCGTCTTCTGCCGAGACAGCCGCACAGGCTCCAAGTGCTATCAATAAGCCAAGTAAAGCAAAGACACGCATAAATTCAACTCCTGATGTTTAAGGGCGATTGAGCTCACATTGTTATTTTGACCGACATTGCCATGAAAATCCACAGCTATTCAGGATGTAAGCCAGGTTACTACTGTGCCGGGTTCATTCCTCCGCGCAGGGCGCCAGCTTCGACAGCACCATAATTAGCCTTAAAAGCAGGGTCTAAGGGCCGGCTGTTGGGTGTCGCCAGCCAGACTCGCAGCAGGTGACGGCGTTTGGAAGGATCAGGGTGATCCTGAAAAGCCTGACGTCGATGGTAAGTAATCCAGTTATTAATTAGCAATATGTCTCCCCGCTCCTGTCGAAATTCAACATGCATTTCAGGCCTTTCGCAGGTTTCTTCAACAAAGTCCAGAGCTTCACATTGTTGGGGAGTCATCTCGGGAGTTTGTGGATCCGCGTAGGCCCGATCCAGCAGCACTCGCAGAAAAGCGGAAGCAAATTTCCCCTCACAAAAAGAAAAGATCGGTTGTTGACAGTAAGCCGAAGCATTCGCCGTATCGACATTATGTCGTTTGTAATAGAAAGGCTGCATGAGAAGTTCCAGCAAATCAGGGCGTTGCTGAAGAATCTGGTTATAGACGGCAACGCTGCTAACAAGCTGGTTTTCACCTCCGGCAGATGCCTGCTGCAGACACAGGAATCCAATAACATCACAACGATCAGTATGAAAGCTCAGTCGCTTGGACGTATTTGGACCACGGGCTTTAGAATCCCCTATGGTAAATCCTTCATCACGAACATGAAATATCCGTTCACCGCGGGCACTTTGTGATACGGCGGTTCCGATATGAGATGCCAGCCCAAAAAAAATGCGTAAAGACTGTTCCGCGGTAAACCGATCGACGTCATAACCTTTGATCATGACTGCTCCACACCCATCTTCCAGTTCTGTCTGCAGATTGGCAAGCTTATGGTAAAGTGTCGGCAGTGGAAAAGAGTGTCTGTTTAGACGCTCTAGAGGGAGATGTTCCGACTGGGTACATGCCGCGGCCAGTTCATCGTTTTCCGCGGAGGTAAGGGTCACAGGCCACGTCGATTGCTCAAATAACTGTGAACCCATCCAGTCAGCGGCGCCATGAATCTTTGTGTGCTGCATCGCAATGCCGCTTATTTACCAATGCAATACAGGTTATTGGAGGTACGAATCAGAATCTTGCCATCAGCAAAGACAGGCGTGGAAACGGCAAGGGCTTCTGTTAACATGTTTTTGGCAACCGTGCTTCCGGTTTTGGCATCGATTACAAAAGTGGCACCATCCTCCCGGGTTAGATAAACATGCCCACCGGCGAGAATGGGCGAGGCGGAAAAGGCCAGGCGGTTTTTTTCAACCTCGGTTTGCCAGATGACTTTTCCGGTCTTGATTTCAATTTGAGTAACCAGCCCACGGTCGGTCATGGTAATGGCTTTATCTTTCATGGCGATAGGCGTGGGGACATCGGCACAGATGTTATCGACGGCCCAGGCTATTTTTGGAGTGCTTCCGCTTAGGTCAATCGCGGTCAGGGTTTTGCCCCGTGCATAAGGTGCAAGGATGATACCCTCACTAATGACCGGGGAAGCAATACTACGCCAGTATTTTTCGCCCTGAGGGTTGAGGGTGCCGATTTTCCACTGTTGTTGACCATTAGCTGCATCATGGGCGGTGACGTAATCCGCGCCTAACACAATAATGGATTCTTTGCCTTCTCGTGTTGTAACGATGGGTGTTGAATAGCTTTGGGCTGCTTCGAGAGGAGCTCCTAAATTGCGATCCTGTTTCCAGGCCGGTTTACCCGTAGTTTTGTCCAATGCGATTAAATAGCTGGGGCCTGTCTGCATGACAGCGACAACGACATGCTTCCGGGTTAGCACCGGCGAGGTTCCCAGATCCCACCACAGAGTATCCTCACCATACTCCTCCTGGAGGTTAAGTTCCCACACCAACTTGCCATCAAAGGTAAGGCACGACAGATCACCACTCTTAAAATAAACATAAATGTGTTTACCGTCGGTCACGGGAGATGGATTGCTGCCGGTTGCCTTCTTGTGCTTTCCGCTGCGGGCAACACCACTGGTTACGCGCCACTTCTCCTTGCCGTTACGGTCAAGGCAAAGGACAACATTCGATGCGTCGGCGGTTGCGGTTAGAATAATATGATCTTCCCAGACGACCGGTGTGGAACTTCCGTTGCCGGGTAAATCTACTTTCCATGCGACGTTACCTGTATCGGACCAGGCGGTAGGAAAATTGCCTTTGGGGGCGACGCCATTAAAATCGGGGCCTCGCCAACTGGGCCAATTTTCTGCAGAACCGGAAACCGTGACCAGAGAGACGAACAGGACAGCAATTAGTAAACGGAGCATAATCAGCTTTCTTGGGAATTCTATAGGAGAGAGGGGTTTATCCGAGTTTTGATTTCGAGGAATCTGGCAATAAAAGAACATCCAGTCCGTTCTTCTAATTATTTGTTTATTATACTGAATCTTTGTTTTACCGTGGACGTAATGTTGCGAATGGTTGCGAATTGCGATCCGAGCGAACAGCCCCGAGAATGAATGCCGTTGTTTAAACTTTTGCTGCAGAGGACTTCCGTGAGATGATTAAATATGTCTGGATGCCACTTTTATTGATATCGCTGCTCGTGGGTTGCTCTGATGACGAAGGCTCGATCGTCGTTACGGATGAGAACGAGGATCCACGAGTAGAACAACAAGATGCAAATACGGATATTGCGACCGAAAAGACAATTGGTTATTCAGCGATGCAGCTGAAAAATCCCTTTTTTGGGATTATTGCGGACAGTCTCAAAGCGGAGGGAGCCAAGCATGGATATGCCGTTATTTCCACGGATGCTAATCGGGATGTGGCGGCTCAGTCCAAACAACTGGAGGACTTCATCAGTTCCGGAGTGGATGCCATTGTCCTTAATCCCACGGATAAAGAGGCAATTGGTCCGGCGATCAAGAAAGCCAACGAGGCGGGAATTCCGGTATTTACCTGTGACCTTCAATGTGTAGCGGATGGGATCGAGATTGCCGGTCACATTGGCACAGACAATCTTCAGGGCGGCAGGCTGGCCGGCGAAGCGATGGTCGAAGTGCTGGGAGAAGACGGTGGAGAAGTGATAGTTTTGGACTTCAATCAGGCCGAGTCATGTGTCTTGCGTGTGCGTGGATTTAAGGAAATCATTGATGCGGCCAATCAAGAACGAGAGACGGGCAAAATTGTGATTGTGACAGAAATTGATGGAGGTGGTGATCGAGAGATAGGATATAAGGCCGCTTCCGCCAGTCTGGAAGGGCACCCGGAGGCAAGAGGAATTTTTGCGATCAATGATCCCTCAGCACTGGGCGCCTGGCAGGCCGTCAAGGAAGCGGATCGTCTGGACACGATTTCCATTGTCGGCTTTGACGGTGAGCTGGCGGGTAAGCGAGCGATTCTGGAAGAAAAAATCTATGCGGATCCGATTCAGTTTCCTAAACAAATGGGCGCTGGAATTATTGAAAAGCTGGTCGCCTATCAGAATGGTGAAGATTATGAAAAAGTCACATTGATTCCGACCAAGCTCTACAAAAAAGCGGACGCGGAGATTGATCCCGATCTACAAAACGGAAAGTAAATGGCCGAAGACGCGACCTCCGAGCACTCCACCCGCCTGCTGGAAATGACAGGGGTTTCCAAGTCTTTTCCCGGTGTCCGTGCGCTGGATCAGGTGGATCTGACGCTTCGTGCCGGTGAAGTGCTGGCTCTGCTGGGAGAAAATGGCGCGGGGAAAAGCACCTTAATCAAGGTCCTTGGCGGCGTGTATGCTCCGGATGCCGGAACGATTCGCATCGATGGCGACATGGTTGATTTGACGTCGCCAACCGGCGCGCAACAGGCCGGCATCGGAATCATCTTTCAGGAATTCAATTTAGTGCCTGCGCTGAGTGCCCGCGAGAATATTTTTCTGGGGCAGGAGCCGTCGACTCTGAGCTGGATTAAAAAAAGCGACGAGCATGCGAAAGCACTGGAATTGTTTGATCGGATAGGCGTTCAGGTAGACCCCGAAGCGCTGTGCCAGGACCTTACGGTGGCCCAGCAGCAGGTCGTTGAGATTGCCAAGGCGCTGGCACTGAACGCCCGGATCGTGGTTATGGATGAACCGAGCGCAGCGCTGACTCCTCAGGAAGTGGAAGGCCTGTATGAAATCGTCGATGAACTGCGGCGGCTGAATATCGGTGTGATTTATATTAGTCACCGGCTTGATGAAATTGACCGGCTGGCAGATCGAATTATGATCCTGCGGGACGGTCGGCATATCGGTACGCGCGATGCAGAAGCGCTGAGTCGCAATGAAATGATTGAAATGATGGTCGGCCGTTCACTCGAGAACGAATTCCCTAAAGAAGAGCGTTCCGTGGGTGAAGCGCGTTTTGTGGTGGAACACCTTAGTCGGGGCAATCGAGTTCAGAATATTTCGTTTACGGTTGGTGAGGGGGAGATTTTGGGGGTTGCCGGACTGGTAGGTGCCGGAAGGACCGAAATGGCGCGACTGTTGTTCGGCGCTGACAGGAAAACCGGCGGATCCATAATGCTGGATGGCCGGGAACTTTCAATCAGATCACCGCGGCAGGCAATTGCTCAGGGAATCTGTTTGTTAACCGAAGACCGCAAAGGCCAGGGACTCGTGTTAGGGCATACCGTACAGGAGAATTTTGCACTCCCAAATTTACAAAATTTTATGAAGGGCCCGTTTATCTCCAGGTCACAGGAAACGTCCGCCTTCAAATCGTACATCGACCAAATTCAAATTAAAGTCACCAGTGGCGACCAGATTACGGAAACACTTTCCGGAGGTAATCAACAGAAAGTGGTTCTTGCTAAATGGTTACAGCGAAATGCGGAAGTGATTATTTTCGATGAACCGACGCGGGGAATTGATGTGGGAGCAAAGTATGAAATCTATTTGTTGATGAATGAGCTGGCACGCCAGGGCAAGGCAATCATCATGATCAGCTCGGAACTAACCGAAATTCTGGGAATGAGCGACCGTATTCTGGTGATTCGTGAAGGGAGCGCTGCCGGCTGTCTTGTCAACAGGGACATATCGCAGGAAGATGTGATGAAGCTGGCAACAGGAGCTGATGCTGGCCGGAAAGCGGTGAAGCAGGGATGAAAAACAATAAGTACATGCGGGCGCTGTTTCGGGACTATGGAATGGTCTTTGTGCTGCTTGCGCTTTGCGCGTTGGTCAGTATTGTCACGATTGCCGATCACCATCCATCGGATGCGGCGGCCGGAAGACAACTGGCAAATCAGCTGAGCCGCCAGGCGGGAACGGAAATCAATGTTCTGATTGTCGCACGCGATGACGTCACGCGCGATAAACGCCCTATCGATGAAGCGTTTGCTTTGGCTTTAAAGGAGCAGCTTCAGAGCAACGGGGTGAATGTGCTGGGCGTGGAGCTGGGGAACCCCCGCAGCGTCCGCACGCGGCTGGAAGATCTTGGCAGGCAAAACATTCGTGTGGACTATATCGCAACCCATAATTTTTCATCCAACTGGGGCGTGTTGCACACGGAAAAACTCAAGGCATTAGGAACAAAATATCCCTCGTTAAAGGAAGTAAGGAAAGTGCGTCCCAAAAGTCAGCGCTGGCCAATTTTTTTAACCGCATCCAACCTGCGGAAGGTTCTTGATCAAAATGCGCCAACGGCGATTGTTGCGATTGGAATGACGCTGGTGATTATTACGGCGGGCATTGATTTGTCGGTTGGAAGCATGGTGGCGCTGGCCTCGGTAATTACGGCGATCACGATTCGGGATTTTTTGGGCGGGGCCAGTGCAAGCGGAATGGATGTGACACTGGCCTATGGTTTGACCCTTTTAGTGTGTGCCGGTGTGGGAATACTGGTGGGTGTTTTTGTAACCGTGTTTAAAGTACCACCCTTTGTAGTGACTCTGGGTTTGATGATGGTGGCGCGCGGAGCCGCCTATTTCATTGCCGGTCAAGCATCCGCCATTCCGCTCTCTTCGGTCGATGGGAATAAGTTATTGTATGACTCAGATCTGCTTGGAATTCAAAATCAGATTCCAATCATGATTTTGTTGTTCGTGATGGCGCATGTTTTAATGAACCATACTGCTTATGGCCGATATGTGTATGCCGTCGGAGGAAATGCAACTTCCGCAAGGCTCTCCGGGGTACC
>JAYZPA010000067.1:0-17540 GCA_036150515.1 Planctomycetota bacterium | reverse complement strand
CCCGTCAGTTACAACTAGGGATTATTTGTTCTTCGATACCTCTCAGGGAGAGGTTACAATGACACCATAATCCGTTTATCCATAAGTGGTTTCCAATAATGACCCTGTCAAATCGTCTTATCCTGTTTTGCATTCTCGCTGCGCCATCCATGGTGCATGCACAGTCAAATTTTCAGAAGCTGCTGCCGCCCACAACTGCAGCAGTAGTTCAAATCCATGAGCCGGGAGAAATTGTACAGCAGTTGCTGACGCATCCGGTCGTCGAAACTGCTTATGAAGCAGGACTCTATGACGCTGCGCTACAAGATGCTCAATGGGCTCAAATTGAAACGTTACAAACCAAAGTACAGGAAATCACGGGACTCCCTTGGGAAGAGGCATTAACAAAAGCGACGTCGGGTGGAGTGCATCTTGCATTTGATCCGCCTACGGATGGAGTGGTCGTCGCGATTCGGGGTGAGGAAGAGGTATTAAACCAATTTTTTGAAGCGGTCATGAGTATTCTTGAGCCCATTGCGCTACTGAGTGGCAACCCGGTGAAAAAAGGCGAATATCGTGACGGAATCATTGGATACCAGATCCAGGACATCCGGTTTGCCAAAAAAGAGGATACTTTGGTTATCACAAATTCCCGTGACCTGGGGCGGTTTGTCTTAGATCAGTTGATCGACCCTGCCACCCATCCGTCCTTCTCATCCAATGAAGTTTATCAGGAGGCCATCTCTGAATCAAAGCCAACGGATCATTCCGCCTGGCTTTGGATCGATGCCAAACTGCTGGAACAATTCCAGACCGTTGATAATTTTGAGCAGGCCATGCGCAGCAATATGTTGTTGGAATTGCTGGTTGGTGGAATTTCAAGTCAGCTTGCTCATACCCGCTATGTCACAGCCGCGGTCGATTTTAATCACCAGCACTTACAACTGGCGGTCACAACCGGATATCGTGACAAGTGGGTTTCAAACTCGCGGCGCTATTTCTTCGGTGAAGCATCTCAAGCTGGTTCCCCTGACTTGTTATTACCGCCCGACACCATTGCCAGCATTTCACTTTTTCGAGATTTCTCCCCATGGTGGTTATTAGCACCTGATTTATATAACAGCGACGTCAATGAAAGCATCGCCCAGGCAGATACCACCCTCTCCACTTTCTTTTCCGGTAAAGATTTCGGCACTGACATCCTTGGTTCATTAGAACCCGGGGCTCAACTGGTGGTCACCGACACTCATTTTGCCCCGGACGCCCCCAAACCGGAAATCGTGTTTCCTTCCTTCGCCATCGTAGGCCATCTACAGGATGCAGAAACAATGCAACCGGAGCTAAGGCGCATGTTCATCAATTTTACCGGTTTTCTCAATGTCGTCAGCGCCATGGAGGGAAACCCTCAGTTAGACATCGATTTGGTCGACACGAAAAACAGTCGCATGATCACTACCTCATTCATTCCGCCGCAACCCGGTCAACCCATTTCCATTCAATATAATTTCACTCCAACGATCCTCTTTGAAGGCGAAAAAATCATCCTGTCCAGTAATCGACATCTGGCCGAACAACTGGTTGAGGAAAATCCAACCTCGTCCAAAAGGGGGAAACGGGGCTGGAAAACAAATACCCATTTCACCCTTCTGGCTCGCCCCCTGGCCGTTATTCTGCGAAAGAACCGAGAGATTTTGATCACGAACAATATGCTCGACAACGGCAACGCCCGCGCGGAGGCTGAGCAGGAAATTGACTTGATTCTCAAGGGCATCGAATGGGTGAAATCACTCGACATAAAAATGGAACATTCCGACAAACAACTCAATTTATCCTTTGATTTACAATTTCTGGAACAAGATAAAGTAGAGTCGCCATGACTGCCATCGATCCAAAATGGGCATGGGATCACTACAAACCTACCACGTCAGATCCCTGGACAATTCGTCAGGCAACGCATCTTTATCGTCGAGCTGGATTTGGCGGTAATCATGAGCAGATCCAACAGGCGATCGAGGGGGGGATGGATGAAAGTCTTCAACAGCTGTTGTTTGACAATCACGAATCGCCCGCGTTTCGCGCTGAAATGGCGGGCATGACACGCTCGCTGGTTGCCAACGGTAATCTGCAGTCTCTCGCAACCGGCTGGCTCTATCGAATGCTCAAAACCAGCAATCAGCTGCATGAAAAAACAACGTTGTTATGGCACGGACATTTTGCCACCAGTGCCGATAAGGTACAGGATGCTTTCATGATGCAACAGCAAAATGATCTGTTGCGAGAACATGCCGTTGGTGATTTTAACAAGATGGTTCAGGGAATTTCTCAGAACCCGGCCATGTTGCTGTATCTGGATTCCGCCAATAACCGCAAGACCCACCCAAACGAAAACTATGCTCGTGAGTTAATGGAACTGTTTTGTCTGGGAGAAGGTCAATACAGCGAACAGGACATCCGTGAATTGGCTCGTTGTTTTACGGGTTGGGAGGTGCGGAATCGGGCCTATCGATTTAACCGATATCAACACGACTTTGGTGAAAAAGCATTCCTCGGGACTCAAGGCAACCTAACTGGCGAAGAGGCGGTGGAGCATGTGTTAAAGCAACCCGCTGCTCCGTTGTTCATTGCTCGCAAGCTCGTCCATTATTTTGTCATCGACGAACCCGCCGTGGATGAGGCTTTACTGGTACCTTTGGCAAAACAGCTGCGCAAAGACGATTTTAATCTGATGAATACGATCCGGATCATTCTCAGCAGCAATATATTTTATTCCTCCCATGCGATTGCGCGAAAAATAAAATCCCCTGTCGAAATGATGATTGGCGTAATGCGAGTACTGTCGATGACTTCAAATTTGGGAGATCTGGCCAATGGGCTGCAACAACTCGGTCATGGTGTTTTCTTTCCGCCCAACGTAAAAGGCTGGGATGGAGGACGAACCTGGATTAATTCATCTACCCTGCTCGGTCGCTCCAATCTAATCTACGAATTACTACATCACGAAAAGACATCCTTCGATGGCGGTTCTCTGCAATCGCTACTCGCCAAACACGAGAAGGATTCCCTGGTGGCCGCGGCTGATTATTTTGTGGATCGGTTATGTGCCATACCGTTGGCTGCCGATACCAAGAACCAGATTATCCGTTATGCCCGTACGGAAGGCAGCGACCGCGAACAACAACTCAAATCCATATTACATCAAATTGCTGCCATTCCCCATTTTCAAATTGGATAACCAAATGCCCCTGGCTCCTATCACCCGCAGACATTTATTAAAGACCGCCGCACTATCCTCCACGGTGCTGTCCATTGGTGGGAGATGGTCCGGTTTTCCAACTTGCCTGCTGCACGCCAGCGAACAGACACAATCCACCTCGACCAATGACAACATTCTGGTAGTCATTCAGCTCAGCGGTGGCAATGATGGCCTCAATACGGTCGTACCCTTTCATCAACAACGGTACTATGATGCGCGACCTACATTGGCCATTCCAAAATCACAGGTATTGAAGATTAATGATCAACTGGGATTTCATCCGGCCATGACCGAGGTTGCTGAACTCATGGAAGCAGGATCGCTGTCCGTCATTCAGGGGGTCGGTTATCCCCATCCGAATCGATCTCATTTCGAATCCATGGATATATGGCATACATGCCGCCGCAAGACGGAACGTCGGGAACAGGGGTGGTTGGGCGACAGCGTGCTGGCAGCAGAGCCTGCAAAGAACAGTACACCAATCCTTCATTTGGGGTCGGAGAAACAGCCACGGGCATTGGCGAGCACGCTGCCACGTGCCATTTCTATTCGTTCGCTGGACCAGTTTAAGCTCAAGGGAAACCAACCGGCAATTACTCAGGTGGTTGCCGATGCGAAAAAGAATTCGGCGGATAATGGATTGTTAGACTTTGTGCAGTCGTCGACTTCCGCTGCACTAAAAACCAGTGCCGAGCTTCTTCAATCCGCAAGTCAAAATGTAAAACAGAATGACGCCGCTACTTATCCGGAAAACGCCCTGGCTCAGAAATTGAAAACAACGGCTCAGTTAATTGACAGCCCTCTAAAAGCCCGCGTGTATTATGTAACGCTTGATGGATTTGACACCCATGCCCAGCAAGCAGGAGCTCATCAGGTATTAACGGAGCAATGGTCCGGCGCCCTCGGGGCATTTGTACAGGATCTCGTGCAGCGAGGACATGATCAACATGTAAGTGTTATGGTCTTTAGCGAATTTGGGCGGCGGATCGAAGAGAATGCCAGTAAGGGTACGGATCACGGGACAGCAGCACCCATGTTCCTCGCCGGCTCGGCCGTCCAGTCAGGAATGATAGGCGAACATCCCTCACTGCTGGATATCGAACAGGGGGATCTGAAATTTCAAATTGATTTTCGTCAGGTCTACCGTTCTGTTCTCAATTGGATGGGATGGGATTCAAAAACGGCTCTGGCCGGGGACTATGATCCACTCCCCTTATTCTGAATTCTCCGATAGGTTGCACACGCTCCACGATTATTTTTACCAACTTTCTTAAAATCCCCAAACAAAGTAACTAGAATACGGATACTCGGCGTCCCAACATTTCACTCACCAACAAATCAGCAATCCTTATTCTGTATTCAGGATATTCCCGATGTTTTCACTGCAAGATCAACATGGCCTGCCATTGTGTGACGGCATATCACGACGAGAGTTGCTGCGCGTCGGAGGAATCGGACTCGGGGGCTTAACGCTGCCATCGCTGCTGCGTAATCGTTCCAAAGCACAGGAAGCACCACAACAACTCAATTCATCCGCCAGTTTTGGCAAAGCCAAGTCCGTCATTGTCTTTAATCTCAATGGCGGGATACCCCAACATGAAACATGGGATCCCAAGCCAAACGCACCGCAGGACATTCGTGGTGAATTTGGTGTAATCCCCACACGCACTTCCGGATATTTTGTTGGTGAATTGATGCCTCGGGTTGCCCAGTTGACCGACCGATTTGCCGTTTTGCGGGCTGTGGTAACGCATGACAATAGTCATTCCTCCAGTGGGTATCAAATGCTCACCGGCATCGAACACAATCCACTGAGTCGCGAAAACGCATTACCGGGCCCCCCTAATGACGCGCCAAGTTTAGCAGCCATGGTTCGGGCATTACGCCCTGATCAGGGTTTACCATCCGCAATGGTCATTCCGGAACATATATGGAACGATGGCAATAAACCCTGGCCGGGTCAAATGGCAGGTAAGCTGGGCCAGCAACATGACCCCTGGCTCATCAAATGCTATCCGCATGAGGGTCGCTTTGATGTCCCCGGAATGTCCTTACCCGCCGATATCCCTACCACTCGAGTAAAACACCGGAAAGTGCTGCTCGACCAAATGAACCTGCTGAAACGACCGTTTGACCAATCGGACGTCGTTCAAAACTTCAACGTACATACGCAAAAAGCGTTTGATCTACTGGGAGCTGGTACAACCAGCCGGGCGTTTGATCTCGAAACCGAATCTACCGTTACCCGCGAGCGATACGGCCCCGGTCGTTTCGCACAAAGTTGTTTATTAGCCCGGAGGCTTGTCCAGGCGGGAGTCGCCCTGGTCCAGGTCAACTGGACACGCGTCGTCGATGATAACAAATACGAAAATCAAGGCGGCTGGGACACTCACAAAAGTCACAATCAGTCTCTGAAGGAACATTTGATGCCCGTAATGGATCAAACCCTCAGTGCATTGATCGAAGATTTGGAGCAACGGGGCATGCTGGATGAAACCCTGGTGGTTGTGCAGAGTGAATTCGGGCACACTCCCAAGTTCAATGCTCGGGCGGGGCGGGATCATTGGGGAAACGCCTTTTCACTGGCTCTGGCCGGCGGTGGAATCCAGGGCGGCGTTGTCCACGGTCATACCGATAAACAAGCCGCATTTCCTCTTGACGACGCGGTGCGCCCACGCGACATTCTGGCAACGATCTTTCACCTGTTAGGGTATGCACCCCATACGGAAATCCTGGATCCTCTCAACCGACCTTTGCAAATCAGCCGTGGGCAGGTTATCCAGAACATCCTGATTTAACAGGACCACGGGCAAAAACCTCAGCCAGCCCCCAAATTTCCGAATTGGTCCTTAATATTCATAATCCGGATTCAACCCGGGCTGGGGAATATCGTAGGTACCATCCTCGGCAGGTTGCAGGGGCGAATCGCTCGCCAGGGTAAGATCCGTAATCCCCTCGCCAAAGTCATGATCGCAGTTCAGCATATCCTCAATGGTCATGACCTGGCCTGTGTGCGCTGCCATACGGCCCATGGATGTGACCAGACTGGCCATCGTACCCCGTTGTACCTCGTTGTACTTCTCATCATTTCGAATGGCATGAATTAAGTGATTCCATTCCAGCTGATAAGGATTAGGCTCTGCCTTGCCCCATTCCCAGGCAATATTCTCTTTGGTCATCACATGGCCGTTGAAAATACGGGCTTTGGAAGGTGCGTGGCCAGACTGCGATATCACGGCAGAGCCTTTTGTACCGTGAGCATAACTTGCAAACTCGTTATGACATCCCGGAATCGTACGGCCATTCATCAGTAATTTGGCACCATCCTCAAACGTATATTCGATCGAGTAGGAGTCAAAATTCTGGTCAATATTGTTCCCTCGATAATGCCTGCCACCAGATGCCTTGGCCTGAACCGGCCAGCTATCTTTCATCCAACAGCACTCGTCGATATTGTGAATCAAAAAGTCAGAAACCGCGCCGCCACTTAGCCACAAAAACCCATGGAAATTCTTAATCTGATACATCAGATCACTAATGCCTTCCGGCTTGGGGGGAACCACGGCGTAGCCTGTTGGACCCGCCATGCGATAGGCCCGTAGTAACGTAATGTCACCAATTTCACCATTACGAATCCGATCAAACAATTCGCCACGAGCATCGCAATGGCGACACATCAACCCCACTCCAACTTTTAAACCTTTCTCGACCGAAAGTTCTCCCAAAGCAAACATCTTCTTGCTGCCGGGCCCATCGGCCGTTACCGGTTTCTCCATGAATACGTTTAAACCCTTTTCAATGGCATACGTAAAATGCACCCAGCGAAAAGCACAGGGGGTCGTCAGGATCACAACGTCCCCCGGACTTAAGACATCCATCGCCTGTTTGTAGCTATCAAAGCCAATAAATTTATTTGCCTCATCAACCTTAACTGTCTTTGGAAATTTGCGCACCAAACTTTCGTAACTCGCCTTTTGCCGATGCTCAAAAACATCGGCCATGGCAACCAGTTGAATGTCTTCGTTGGGTACCGAAAGTGCGTTGGCCGCGGCTCCCGTTCCCCGGCCTCCACAACCCACCAACGCGACACGAATGGTGCCTTCACCTGCCGCATGAACCGCCTGGACTCCGCTAAGAACACTTGCCGTCGCAGCAGCTGTTGCCGTCGTCGTGAGGAACTGACGTCGAGATTTATTTGTTTCACTCATGATTGTTTCCTTGTACTAAACTGCGATACCTTACAAGGCCGCATGGCATCTACTCTTTAAACTCTTTAGGGTTGTCCTTGTCAAACTGGGGTGGTTCCGATTTATCCCATTTCTTCTCTCGTTCCATTTTTGAGGGTGTTTTCAATGGTCGGACGATTCGGAAACCGACATGTAGTGCATCTGTATGATACCAGATGCTCTGAGGGATCTGTGGATCCTGCTCTTTCCAATCCTCACTGGATCCAACACGCACCGCACTCCGTAAATTCGGTGCCTCATCCTGCCAACTTCCTCCACGAACGGTTCGAGGGAATAAGGAAAGAGGTGAGTTTAGTGGATTGAGGGTTTGCTCTGTTAGTTTTTCAAAACCGCTGGAATCGTATTGATCCAATACCCATTCTGCAACATTTCCATGCATATCATGTAACCCCCATGGATTGGGCAATTTACGTCCTACTTTTTGATATTGTTCACCCGCATTTTCCCAAAACCAGGCATACTCTCCCAGTTTGTTTGCATCATCACCAAACGAATAAGCCGTGGTGGTTCCCGCGCGGCACGCATATTCCCATTCGGCTTCGGTCGGCAGGCGGTAATAACGCCCAGTCTTGGCACTGAGCCACCCACAAAAAGTTCTGGCAGCATGCTGGGTCATGCAAATCGCGGGATAGGTTCGTTTACCCATGCCAAACGTCATATCTGTATAGGGTGCCGTTGGCTTGGAAATGGTTAGCGGGTCAGCCAGTAAATCACGTTGGTTCGCTTTCTTCCCATAGACCTCACGAATCTGAATATCGATATCCGACATCCACACTTCATAGGCATTCCACGTAACTTCGGTCTTTGCCATCCAGAATGGATCTACCGTGACTTCCCGCTGTGGGCCCTCGTCTGCAGCGTGATGTTTTTCTGCCGTCGGACTTCCCATCAAAAATTTTCCGCCCGGAATGGGCAGCATTTCTATTTTAACTCGCGTGTGCTCAATCACTTCACCATAGGGCTTCATCTCCGCCTGAGTTTTTGCAACACTGGCAGCAATAACGATGGGTGCCGGGTGATCCTGAGCAGTGGCAAATAGAGGGAAGCTCACAACACTCAAAAACAAAAAAAATGATTGTCTCATGGCAATTCTTCAAAAATCCACGTTGATCGTTCGGTGGCTCCATGCCACAGCTTCCTAATTATAACCACCCAAACCTGTGCAAAACACCGTCGACCTGCTGGTTATCTGCCACCATGGTCAATTTCAATTTTCCCCTACCATGCGGTCCATCCGCCATCAATCAGCAAATTTTGTCCCGTCACGTAACTGCTGGCATCACTACACAGAAAAACAATCGCGCCTTTAAGCTCATCAGGCGTTCCCATCCGTTTCATCGGGCTTTTTTCGACCAGGCGATCGACAAGTGCGGGCGGCGCCTGCTCGCTGGGAAACGGTCCCGGGCTAAGACAATTGACTCTTACCTGATCTGCGGCCCAGTAAACAGCGAGGTGCCGCGTCATATGAACAATGCCACCTTTCAATGCGTGATACGCCACGGGACTGGCTCCGCAAACATCCTGATAGGCATCCGGATAGGAGCCCACCACACCATACATGGATCCAATATTAACAATAACACCTGACGTACTCCGTGAAACCAGATGGTGGTGGCATTGCCGCGCCAACAAAAAATAACCCGTTGCATTGGCTAGATGGTCATCAAAGTGTTGTTGGTCGGTATTGGACCAATCTCGCGCATTACCTCCCTGCCCATTATTGACGAGAATATCAACCTGTCCGGCCAGCGCAACTGCCTGAGCAAAACCTGTCTCAATCGACGATTCACATTTATGGTCCAGCTCAATGCCAAAATGAGACTGTTCTCCGGGCAGTGTTTTTGCCAGCGCTTCTGCCCGCTGCAGATCTCTGCTGGAAGCCACCACCTGAGCACCCGCTTCAGCCAAGGCTCGTGACATCGCGGAACCCAGATAGCCACCAGCGCCGGTCAGCAGCACAACTTTTCCCTGCAAATTAAACAGCGAATGGACGGTCGGTTCAGAATTCATCGAAGGCTGCCTTTCAAACTTATCATGTTACTTCCTGCCAACCACGGGCTTGATTTGATTCCAGCATTGCGAGACAAGCGTTCAGGGTCTGGCTGGCTTCTTTAATCGTACAATGCATGGTTTCGGATCCGTCCAATGCATCAAGAAACATCTCCGCCTGACGAACAAAACTGTCGTCACGCTCCAGCTGACACTCCAGCAATATTTCCCAATCCTGCCCCGTAGTCTTCATTCTAAGCAATCGTTGCGTATGAAACTCCAGTTTAAACATCGTCTTGCGGCACATAATCTGAATCGTTGCCTCATTAGCCCTCTGATGTTGATTCAAAGACCAACTGGACATCACATCCCCGTGCCGGGCCAGAACATGCACGGTATCTTCAACATCGACGTCCGGTAGTACCTGATGTTGTGCATCCGCCACGAGAGAAGTCATCGGACCCAGAAGCCATTGCATCGTATTCACACTATGCGTCAATGCATCCTGAATCGCGCCGCCACCAGTCGTATGCCGGGCATAATAGATATCACGATAGGCGGGCCGGAAAAATGGAAAGTCCTGGCCCCCGGTATACGTCGCCTGAACCACCGGATCGGAGTCACCCAACGCCTGTAATTCATCCCGCAAACACTGAACTAACGGGTGGCACCGAGTAACATAGGCGACCCCGGCCACAAGTTTTCGGGATTCGATCGTTTGCAGTAACGGCTCAATTCCAGCAGTATCCACCCCAAGCGGTTTTTCAATCAGCAAGTGAACTCCTGCGGAAGCCAATTGCCGGGCCTGTGATACATGCAGGTGAGCCGGTGTACAGATAACGGCCGCGTCCGGTTTCGCTAAGATGGCTGCTGACAAATCATCAAAGTGCTCCGACAGATTGTATCGCTGGGCAATGACTGCACGCAATTCCGCATGCGGCTCACAAAAGATCACCGAACAGCGACCGGTGTTTTGAAAACAGCGAAGGTGTCGCTCACCGATGGAACCAACACCCACAATCAGCACTCGGGGTTGCATGAATTAATTCTCCAGAGTTTCCAATTCTGCAGCATGATTGTCCAGCATATCCTTGAGCACCATAAACTCACCTCCATAAGCCAGCAACCGACCCCCCTGCGCATAGCGTTTTTGCGCAATATCCATATCACTCACGGGCAATCCCCACGGTTTATCATATTGTTTGCAGAGGGCGGCAACTTTTTCAATCGCTTCCTCAAGATCGAAGTCCGCACCATTTCTTTCAATTCGAAGCCCCAAATCACCGGGACCCACAAAGACTCCATCCACACCTTCGGTTGAAATAATATCTTCCGCATTTTCAACGGCTGCTATGGTTTCAATCTGGAGAATCAAAAAGGTCTCTTCATTGGCAGCCTGAGTATATTCAAGACCACCTTGTAGATAAAAATCGCTATCGAGCCCGGCGGAATCAATACCACGGTCGCCCAACGGTGGAAACTTTGTGCAGTCTCGCAAATGCCGCGCTCGTTCACCATCATTCACATGGGGACACATCAAACCTGTGGCACCGTCTTCCAGATACCGGTAAAGCTGAGTCTTTTCCGTGGTGGGAGACCGCAACATGCAGTCAATGTCAGATAAGTGAAAGAAGGCCAGCAATGACTGTAATTCCCGGTTCTCCCAGGTTCGATGCTCACAATCCAGCCAGATACAATCAAACCCAGCCGCCGCGGCATGACGTACGTAAGAAGGAATAAAGTGGCCTAACGAACAAATTTTTACCAGCTGATGGTTACGTATTTTTTCGAGTGTTTTACTTTTTCGCACCGAACGATATCCTTATCGGGAGATTTTCATACTTTGTTTTAGGACACCTGGGTAGGCATCACTAAGGTAACTATCGTACCATATATTTCCAACGGCTTAGTGCGCGTCTCGATGAACCCCGGGTCCTTTGGAGTTTTACAGGTTTGAGTCCTACCAAAGCACTGCTGATTACATTCGCCATCCTGTTTAGCGGGCCCTTGATCACGTCGATCGCCGCCAGTGAGGCCGTTTCTCAGGGCATCCATACTATCGACTTTGTCGTCGTAGCCATGTATATCGTCGGCACCGTTTATCTCGGATTTTATTTTTCTCGCCGTCATAAAACGCGAAACGATTATTTCACCGGTGGCGGGAACATGAATCCGCTGCTCATTGGAATATCGTTATTTGCAACTTTATTAAGCACGATTTCCTATCTGGGTATGCCCGGCGAAGCGGCGGGCAAAGGCCCTGTTTCGGTAGTCGGCATGCTGGCACACCCCCTGACATTTCTATTGGTTGGCTTTTTGATGCTTCCTTACTATATGAAACATCGCGTAACCAGCGCCTATGAACTGCTGGAAATGCGGTTAGGGTATTCTTTTCGTATTTTAGGTGCTGTTTTATTTCTCGCGCTCCGACTGTTGTGGATGTCGGTACTCCTTAAGTATGCCGGAGACGCGATGGTAACCATGTTGGAAATTGATCCGCGGTGGGGATTACTGGTGGTCGCTATCATTGGGATGGTCGCCATTATTTATACATCGATGGGAGGTTTGCAGGCCGTCGTCATCACCGACCTAATGCAAACCATCCTGCTGTACGGCGGGGCGTTAACGGTTCTGGTCATCATCACCATCAATTTTGGTGGTTTTTCATGGTTTCCCACGGAGTGGCCCGGGGAATGGAAAGAACAGCCAGTGCTACCCGACTCACTCTCCACACGCGTTTCATGGGCCGGATCCATCATCACCACATTGGTTTGGTATGTTGCCACGCTTGGGGGTGATCAGACAACCGTCCAGCGGTTCATGGCAACTAAAGATGCCGCCAGTGCCCGGGTTGCGCTGTTTTCACAATTGTCGATTGCCATCATCGTCTCGATAACTTTATGTCTGGTCGGAGTCGCGCTGATGGCACATTTCAAACGTGACCGCGCATCCTTACCGGCCCAACAACTCACGAACATTCAATCCTATACCAATTTTAATACCGACTTTCAGGCGAACAACCAGCGTTTCCCCACCGATCAGGAGATCGAAAGTCATTTACAATGGGAACCGTCCACTCTCAAGAAAACACGCCGCAATCTGATTGGCGCGGATCAGTGGTTCCCACGATTTATTTCGCACGAATTGCCTATTGGATTGACCGGCCTGGTCATCGCCGCGATGTTTGCCGCGGCCATGTCGAGTCTTGACTCCGGCGTCAACTCCATCACCGCAGTCGTAATGTGTGACTTTATTGAGCGTGGTCGCAAGAAAGAAATGAGCGAAAGACAGCACCTGAAAACAGCTCGTAGTTTAGCGATCACGATTGGTGTCATCGTCGTATTTGGAAGTATTCTCACTGAGTACATCGAGGGCAATATTATGGCCGTCACTCAAAAATCGGTCAACTTATTAACCACTTCGATTTTTGGCCTCTTTTTCTATTCCATCTTTGCTCCCCGCGTGCACCCACTTGGAGTATGGGCGGGTACCATCGTCGGCACATTAACGGCAACCCTATGTGCCTTTAGCGGCCAGATTTGTTACTGGCTGCACAAAAACTACGAGTTTGATCCTGCAACGGTCGGCTCGGTCTTGGAGCAGAGAATTCATGACCTAACGGGAATCCCCTATGAAGCCTGTACCGATCCCATTAGCTTTCAATGGATTGGACCTTTTGCGTTAATCGCTAATCTGGCGGTAGGGATGGCTGTAATTTATATGCTACCCCGATGGCAACGCCCGTCTGAACGGAACCCGGATGGAGAACCCGTATCCAAAGGTTAGGTCATGGACCGGACCGTTTATTCATCTTCCCCATTGGCAAGATCCTGCAGGTTTTGATCTCGCAGTTTGATTTGATCAAGTGTCCCCTGGACGTTTTTCTTGATATTCTTAACCGCAGCTGCAGGATTGGAGGAAGGCTGAGTATCCGGGTTGGCGGGAGTGCTCACGGGCTGGGCATTGTCAGCGCAACCAATCAACAGGCTGAGTGCAGCCAATGCGACGAGTACCTTTTTCATAGCGAGGTGTCCTTTTAAATAAATTCGTCGGTTCGTTCTCTGATGAAATCCGGCCGACGAGATCAAACCGACCTTACTGCAATGCACAGCTGTTACTATACTTGACCTTGTACGGTGAGCAACAGGCTTAAACGGTAAGTTCATTCTTTGTAGCAATGAACGCCTTGCTCAACCAACGATTCTGATAAGGCGTACGCCATGCTTACAATAACGCTTCCCGATGGTTCCTCGCGCGAATACAGCGACAAAGTCACTCCCGGTCAAATCGCAGCAGATATTGGTCCCGGTCTCGCTAAAGCCGCCATGGCGGCTGAAATCGATGGCACGCTGGTTGGTTTAGACCATCTCATCGCCGACGGCGAAACCGTAGCCCTGACCATTCTCACCAAAAAAGACCCTGCGGCACTGAGTGTCATGCGACATTCTGCTGCGCATGTCATGGCACGTGCCATCATGAAAATATTTCCCGGAGTTCAACTCGCCTTCGGCCCTACGATTGATGGCGGTTTCTATTATGATTTTGATCTTGAGCATACGTTAAACGAAGACGACTTTGCTGAAATCGAAGCTGAAATGAAGACCATTATCAAAGCGGATGAAGTCTTTGAACGAATTGAAACTTCGCGCGACGAAGCGTTAGAGATTGTTGGTGATCTCGATCAGCAGTATAAAGTCGAACACATTACCAGCGGCCTTGCCGACCATAACCAGTTGTCTTTTTATCGTCAGGGCGAGTTTATCGACCTCTGCCGTGGACCTCATATACCCTCCGCCGGCGCCATTGGTGCATATAAGTTATTGAGTGTGGCCGGAGCCTACTGGAAAGGCGATTCAAGTAACAAACAACTGCAACGGGTCTATGCGACTGCCTTTTTCAATCAAGAAGACCTCGACGAACATTTGGTTCGCATTGAAGAAGCAAAACGGCGTGATCATCGTACACTGGGTAAACAGCTCAATTTGTTTACCATCAGTCCTCTGGTAGGTTCCGGGTTAATTCTATGGCAACCCAAGGGAGCGATTATCCGGAGTACCTTGGAGACGTTTATCCGGGATGAACTACAGAACCGCGGTTATCAACCGGTGTATACGCCCAATATTGGCAAACTTGACCTGTACGAAAAATCGGGCCATTACCCGTACTACAAAGAAAGTATGTTTGCTCCAATCCATATGGAGGATGGCAATGAATACCTGCTGAAGCCCATGAATTGTCCTCATCACATCATGATCTACAAATCCAACCCTCGTAGTTATCGTGAATTACCTTTACGCCTCGCCGAATTTGGGACCGTTTATCGATATGAGCAATCGGGGGAACTTAACGGAATGACCCGCGTACGCGGCTTTACTCAGGACGACGCCCATATATTCTGCACTGCAGATCAAGTCGCCGCGGAATTCATGGGCTGTATTGAAATGACGCAATTTGTCCTGCAAAGTCTCGGACTGGACAATTATCGTGTACGACTGGGATTTCGGGATCCCAACAGTGATAAATATGTCGGTACAGCCGAGTTATGGGATCATGCACAACGATCCCTTGTCGAAGTCTGTCAAACGCTGGGAATCGAGGCGGCTGTCGAAGAAGGTGAAGCCGCTTTTTATGGCCCCAAAGCCGACTTTGTTCTAACCGATTGTCTAGGTCGGGAATGGCAACTCGGAACCGTCCAACTGGACTATAATCTGCCCAGTGAAGATCGCTTTGCCCTGGAATATGTCGGCACGGATAATCTCGCACACATTCCGGTCATGATTCATCGGGCTCCTCTGGGATCCATGGAGCGTTTTATTGGCATGTTAATTGAGCATTTTGCGGGAGCGTTCCCTTTATGGCTCGCTCCGGAACAAGCGCGCGTGATGGTCGTCAGCGAGAAATTTGAAGAATACGGACGTCAGGTGGAGCAGCAATTCAAAGAGGCGGGTATGCGCGTCAGTGGTGACTACCGCTCCGAAAAAATTGGTGCCAAAATCAGGGATGCCCAATTGGAACTGATCCCTTATATGTTAATTGTAGGCGGACGGGAAATGGAATCCGGCGAAGTCTCTGTTCGGGATCGCATTGATGGCGATTTGGGTGCCTTGTCAGTCGCAGCGGCGATTGCCAAACTACAAACCGAGATCCATGACCGGGTGGTGCGTCAATCATTCACCGGAAGCGCCGGTTTTGTCGAACGCGGCTCTCAAAACGAGTATTAAGCCCTCTCTGCCCCACCGAAAAACTGCGGTTTGGGTGCCATGTTTTTTGCTTTGGAGCTTCCCCATTCAATCCGATTGTAGATAGAATAATGCAATGGGTGAATTTTTGTTTTTCATCCAACCGTCGTATCGTGTAATAGAAAAGGACAACCACCATCGATCGCAACGCACCTCGAATTAATGACTACATCAGAATTACTCCCATCCGTGTTATCAGCCATGACGGAGAACAATTGGGCGTCATTGAAACCGAACAAGCCAAAGAAATCGCTATGGAAGCCGGGATGGATCTCGTAGAAGTCGCACCCGACGAACAACCACCCGTTTGCCGAATTATGGATTACGGGAAATACAAATACGAGAAGAAAAAGAAGGCGAATCGGAGCACCACACATACGACCAAAACCAAGGAAGTGCGCCTGCGCCCCAAAACAGGCGAACACGATGTCCTGTTTAAGGTCAATCAGGCTAAGAAGTTTCTCGAACACAAAGACAAAGTACAAATCACGGTTCAGTTCCGTGGACGCGAAATGGCCCATATCGATGAAGGGCGCCGCGTGATGGACGAAGTGGTAAAAGAATTATCCGAGCACGGAAAAGTCGAGCAGGCACCGGTCCAGCATGGCCGCCGAATGACCTGTATGATTATTCCCAATCGCTAATCCATCTTGAGCGTGTATGTCCGCGGGTATTCTCTTTAACTCAGCAACTTGCGTATAGCATCGATGGTTTCGTTGGCCATCTTACCGGCATTTCGTTGGGACTGCATCTGGATACGACCCTCAGCACCACGTTGAAGTAATTCAGATCGGTCGGTCAGTCGCTGCTGCCACACCTGTGCTAATACCGTCGAATTTTCCGGCTCAAATAAATAACCGCCCTGCAGCGATGCTAGCATTTCTGGAAATGCACCATGATCCGGCAAGACAACCGGAACGCCCGCAGCCATTGCCTCCAAAGCAAACAGACCTTTCGGCTCCTGATGAACCGTCGGGACACAAAGCAAATCCAGACCAGCTAGTAGCCTTCGTTTGCCTTCAGCATCCACGGTTCCAAAGTCGGTATAACAGTCTGCTAATCCAGCAGCGTCCAGTTTCGCTAACTCTAACTCTGCAAATTCTTTATTCGTCGATCCCCTCCAGCCGGCCATGTGCAGTTGCACGTCCTGCATATCTGGCATCTGTTTTAGTTTAATGAAGGCATCGACCAGCACATGCAAACCTTTTTCTTTGGACATCCGTGCTAAATAGCCAATCGTGGGCGGACTTGCAAGCGACCGAGGTTTGCCTGGAAGCGTGTTTTCCACATCCATTCCCAAAGGAACCACCTGAATCTTCCCCTCCGGAATTTGAAATAGATTCTGCATGTACTCTTTATAGTATTCGCTATGGACAATAAACCCATCCACCTGTTTGGCAAGGTCACAAATGACATCCAGTGATTGGCTTTTGAATGGTTCAATCAAATCCTGTAAAAAGATATCATCGCCCTGCAGCGTAACAATCACCGGAATGCCCAATTGCTGAATGGCCGGAATACATCCCCCTATCAGAAGGTTGCTGAGAATAACAACATCCGGCTGGATATCTTTGCTGAGCCAGTTTGTTAATCGCTTCACTTCTTTGCGTTGGTTGCCGTTTTTCCCTTTAAGCATCGAAAGCGTTAATGCCCCCAACGCACGAGGATTGATATTCAGCCCCCGGTTGGTTGCTTTCCGTAACAGCCAGGGCACGTCAAACACACGATCCAAAAATAGTGGCAGATAGCGAAACAGCGGAATCTTCTGCTGCAGGTAAACATTAATCCCACCAAAAAAAACCTGATCGATGCTGACATCTTCCTCGTCTGTAC
>JAYZPA010000066.1:0-12596 GCA_036150515.1 Planctomycetota bacterium | reverse complement strand
AATTCCGATTTAATCACTAGGGGATTACAATTCCATAAATATTAAAGTGAGCGATGTCATGAAATGTAACTATGCCTGTAATTCAAATGAACATCTGATTGCCCGAAGAGGGTTCCTTGGAAATGTACTGGGAGCCGCAGGCGTGGTTGGCGGTCTGGGTGCATTTACGAATCCAGCAGTTTCGGCGCAGTTGGAAAGCCAACAAAAGCGAGTTGTGGTATTTAATATGGCAGGTGGATTGAGCCAGCTTGAGAGCTGGGATCCAAAGCCGGGTACGGATACGGGTGGACCCTTCCGGGCCATTCCTACGTCGGTTCCTGGAATTCATATTTCTGAATTGTTGCCAAAAACGGCAAAACAAATGCAGCATTTGGCATTGGTTCGCAGTATTAATACCAAGGAAAATGATCATGGCAAAGGGCGGTATGCAATGTTTACCGGACGACGCCAAACACCAGCTCAGGAATTTCCGCAGATCGGTGCGGTGATGGCCAAAGCGCTGGATGGTGATAAGAATGCCCTGCCTGGGCATATTCAGGTTTCCAGCAGTACCGGAGGTCGAAGTAACGACTCGGCATATCTGGGGCCCGCATTTGCAAGTATCACGATTGCCAGCGGTAAACCGCCCGCGAACTCCGCCCGACCCGAAGGCGTTTCCGAACAACAGGATGTCTTGCGAAACGATTTTCGTCGTAGTGTGAATGATCGCTTTTCGCTGCGTCGCCGTAGTGCTCAAACCGATGCTTATGCCAACAGCTACGAACAGGCACAGCAATTAATGGCCCGTCGCGAAGTTTTTGATATTACGAAGGAACCGTCTCAGGATCATGACCGATATGGGAAACATGAATTAGGCCAACACAGCCTGCTGGCCCGTCGGTTACTCGAAAATGGGGTGACGTTTGTTCAGGTAACCCATTCCAACTACGATACGCACAACGAGAATTTTAATTTTCATCTGGAACAGGTAGGCGAGTTTGATCAGGCATATTCAGCGCTGGTTGCAGATCTTGCGGATCGTGGGATGTTAGATAGTACGTTGATTGTTGTCTTAAGTGAGTTTGGACGTACTCCCCGAATTAATCAATACTACGGGCGTGACCACTGGGGTACCGCTTGGTCAATTTGTCTCGGTGGAGCGAATGTCCAACGGGGGGCAGTAATTGGTTCGACGAACGATAATGGCACTGCGGTTAAAGATCGGGAAGTCGATCATGGTCATCTGTTTCATACCTATCTACAAGCCGTGGGTGTTGACTCACAAAGCCATTTTAGTGTTGGGGGACAGGATATTCCCGTAGCCGATCCTGCCTATGCGCCTATCGAGGAACTCCTTATATAATGACGTTTTACGACGATAGTGAATCGACCATTGATCCCATGGCGACGCATGTTGCGGTGCAATGGAAGTATACAAGCCCATTGATTAATTGTCGTTTTGATCCAAGTGGGCAGTATGTTTTTGCGACAGCTCAGGACAATGCAGTAATTCGCTGGACCGTGGCGGATGGAGCCATGAAGGTCTTTCACGGACATGATTCGTGGGCCCGGGGAATTGAATTCTCTCAGGATGGTAAAATCGTCGTCACCAGCGGTTGTGATGATCGTTTGTTGTTTTGGAACGTTGCTGACGAAGCGGAATCCCCCGTTCCCATACGCGAAATCCATGCTCACAAAGGCTGGATCCGTTCCATTCAACTCAGTCCAAACGGCACCTTCCTGGCTAGTGGTGGTAATGACCGGATCGTCAAGATCTGGAATATGGAAGATGGTGAGCTTTTACATGAATTCACAGGTCACGAAAAAGATATTTATGATGTGATGTGGCACCCTACCGACGGCACCTTGTTCAGTGGTGATCTCGCTGGCCAAATCCGACGTTGGAATATTGACACAGGTGAAGTCACGGCTGTGTATGATGGGAAAGACCTTCACACGTATAATGGTGGCCAGAAAGCAAGTTATGGTGGTATCCGGGGAATGGTTTTGAGTCCGGATAATACAACGTTATATGCGTGTGGTTTACATAAGGCGACCAATCCGTTTGGAGCCGTTCAGGAACCACTGGTGTTAGCTTTTAATCTGGAATCGAAAGAACTTGAAAAAAAATGGGAAGTGAATGGCCTCAAGGCCATTGCCTGGCGCATACAATACCATCCACAGGGATTTTTGTTTTGCGTTTGTGGAGGGGGAGCGGGAGGTTACCTGACTTTTATCAAGCCCGGCGAAGATAAAGATTTTCATCGTGCCAAACTGCCGAATGTATCTCGCGGGATGGATTTGCATCCGGATGGAGTACAGATTTGTGTTGCTCATTATGATAATCACCTGAGAATTGTCCGGTTGGAAGCAAAAGTTGAAGAACCCAAGAAAGAAGGCTGACAATGAATTTTCGACCGTGGGGATGGTTGTTGCTCGCATTGACCGTTTTGGCCTTTGCTGAACCACCGGTAGCCGATGCCCAGGTGATCATCCTTCCTACCAGCAGAACGTTTTCTATTGGAACGAGTGTTTCGGTTCCCGATCGGGGGTTTGTGGGTATGGGGGGCGTTCGTTATGGAGCATTGGGTCGCATCTCCAGTGGAGTTCCCGGGATGGGGATCTTACCACTGTTTGGAGCTTCGCCTTTATTCAATCATCGTGCGACCTCACAGACGCTGGGAGGATCTCAGGTAATGGTGGGTGCCACGATTACGGATTTGAGTGCATTGGATCGACAAGTGTTGAAATTGGGTGAGCAAATCGTGAATGCGAAACAGGCAGCGGGTTTGATTCCCGCGGCTGAAAAGGAACTACCGACCCGAATTCCGGATGCGTTGCGCAACTCGTTTCCATCTTCACGCTAGCAAACGGCATTTCATGCGGCATAGAGGATCTAGGTTGGGGACCGTGGCAGAGCTTAAGTCACAAGAGGATGGCAGCCAGGTCGAAATTCATTAGAATACTGAAATGAAACAGCAACCGTATCCCGGACGCAATGGAAAATCAGCCATTCTATGGATCCTGAGTCATCTATCCCGTTGCCTGATACTGATTTTTGTTTTGGGGTCGTTATGCCTCGCAGACGAAATCCAGTTTAATCGTGATGTTCGACCTATTTTGGCGAGTCACTGTTTTGCGTGTCATGGCCCGGATGCGGCTACCCGGGAGGCGGATTTACGGCTTGATTTGGAGAGGGAAGCCAAAGCGAAACGTGACCCTCAGATCATTGTCGCTCGCAATCCATCCGCAAGTGCACTGCTGATGCGTGTACATTCAACGGATGACGATGTTGTAATGCCTCCGGTTGAATATGAAAAACCATTGTCGGCGGCGCAAAAACAGATTTTGACGCGATGGATCGAACAGGGTGCTCCCTGGGACGATCACTGGTCTTATGTGAAACCTCAAAAATTCAAGCCGCCCGAGGTGGATCGGCAATGGGTTCACAATGCGCTCGACCATTTTATTGTGGAACGCATCGAGCAATTACGAGGCAAGCTTCGGCCCAGTCCGATTGCCGATCGAGCCACATTAATTCGCCGCCTGAGCTTTGATTTGCGCGGGACGCCACCCTCGGTGTCCGAGGTGAATGCATTTGTTGAATCGGGAGATTATGAAGCGGTGGTGGATGCGATGTTAGCATCCAGTCAGTTTGGCGAACGGATGGGAATGTATTGGCTGGACTTGGTTCGTTATGCAGATACCGGAGGATATCATAGTGACGTACCCGTACCCATCACTCCGTACCGAGATTACGTCATTAAGTCGTTTAATGATAATCTTCCGTTTGATCAGTTTACTCGTGAGCAATTAGCGGGTGATTTATTGCCTGACCCGACCCAACAGCAGATTATTGCCACGGGCTACAACCGATTAAACAAGACCACCGAAGAGGGAGGCGCACAACCGGGGGAATATCTTACCAAGTCAGCGGCCGACCGGGTACGCACCACGTCGGGTACCTGGTTGGGACTGACGCTCGGATGCTGTGAGTGCCATGATCATAAGTATGATCCTTTTACAACAAAAGATTTTTATAGTTTTGTTGCCTGCTTTGCAGACATCGATGAAAAAGGAGTTTACAGTGGTCGGCGTGAACCGGAAATTAAAGTCGCCTCGGCACCGCAGGCGAGGCAATTAGAGAAGCTATCCGCGGAGATCGTCCGACTTGAACGGCAAATGAAGGGAGCTTTGCCGATCGAAACGCTTCAACAGCGGATCAAAGAATTACAACAGCAGCAGGCCGCGATTGAAAAACAGTTTGTACGCACGATGATCACACGTAGTGTTTCTCCGGCTGAGATCAGGATTCTTCCACGTGGTGATTGGCTGGATCTCAGTGGACCGGTGGTACAGGCGGCTGTGCCGGAATTCTTCCAGCCACCGCCAACCGCCGAAAGCAAGCCGGTTAGCCGACTGGATTTAGCGAATTGGATTACGGATGAATCCAATCCGTTAACCAGTCGGGTTTTTGTGAATCGACTGTGGAAGCTGTTTTTTGGCCGCGGGTTGTCTGCCCGGCTTGATGATTTGGGTGTTCAGGGTGACTGGCCGACCCATCCTGAATTACTGGATTATTTAGCGATTGGGTTTATGGAATCCGGTTGGAATGTTAAACAGACAGTCAAACTGATCGTGATGTCACGAACCTACCAACAGCAGTCGCTTGTACGACCGGCCGATCGAATGCTGGATCCAACGAACCAATGGTTTGCTCGGCAGTCTCGATGGCGACTGGAAGCGGAGTTCATTCGGGATAATGTGCTAACCGTCAGCGGGTTATTAGATAAGACGATAGGAGGACCGAGTGTTTTTCCTTATCAACCGGCAGGCTATTGGCAATATTTAAATTTTCCGACGCGGGTATGGAAGGCGGATACGGGAACCAACCAGTACCGTCGCGGATTGTATACCCATTGGCAACGAACCTTTGTTCATCCTGCAATGCTATCGCTTGATGCGCCGACACGTGAAGAATGCACGGCCTCACGGAGCATATCCAATACGCCTGCCGCAGCGCTGACTCTGTTGAATGACCCAACTTTTCTAGAGGCTGCCCGAGCTCTGGCGGCGCTGGTGATTCAGCAAGGGGGTGAAACGGATCGGGAACAGATTCATTGGCTATTCAAACGGGCTTTGTCGAGAGACGTTTCGAAATCAGAACGTGAGGCCATTGAGAGTTTGCTGGAAGAATCAAGATTCCATTTCCAGTCCAATCCCCAGGCAGCCCAACAACTACAAACCAACGGACAGTTAGTACTGGCTCCGTCGTTGGATTTGAACGAAGTAAGTGCCTGGACGATGGTATGCCGGGTGGTCCTGAATTTAAATGAGACCATCACTCGAAATTAAAAAGAGATGTAGAATGCAACAAGAAATTTGGAATGTACAGCAGCACGGCCCTTGGATGAGTCCCCGTCGTGATTTTCTGGGACGGGCTTCAGGGGGATTAGGACTGGCTGCCCTTGCAACCCTGCTTGATGCAGATGCATTGACAGCTCAACCCGCTCCACAACCAGCAACACCGGCGGGAATTACGGGTGGACTCCATTTGGCGGCACGCGCGAAAAGAGTGATTTTTCTTTGCATGGCAGGTGGACCCTCGCATCTGGAATCTTTTGACCATAAACCGGCTTTGGCGAAAATGCATGGTCAGCCGATGCCTGAGTCCTATACGAATAATCAGCCGATTGCTCAACTGCAGGGAAAGAAACTGGTCTGTCAGCAACCGATGATTCCCTTTGAAAAATTTGGGGAATCAGGTTTGGAAATGACGAAGATCTTTCCTCATATTGGCTCGGTCGCTGATGAATTGTGCCTGATCAAAAGCCTTCATACGGATCAGATTAACCATGATCCCGCCCACACCCTGATGAATACGGGAACGTCCATTTCCGGACGCCCAAGTATGGGGTCGTGGGTCACTTATGGTTTAGGAAGCGAAGCCAGTGATCTTCCTGGTTTTGTGGTGTTGACCAGCAAAGGAGGCCGAAATCCACAGCCAATCGCAACTCGACAATGGCATTCGGGGTTTTTGCCGGGACGATATCAGGGGGTGCAATTCCATTCATCCGGTGATCCGGTTTATTATGCCAAGAACCCCCATGGTGTGGATAAACAAATGCAGGGTCGTGTGGTTAATACGATTAATCGATTGAATACGCTACGCAATCGAAAGGTAGAAAACCCGGATATTACAACCAGAATTCAGCAGTATGAGCTGGCATTTAAAATGCAGGATAGCGTGCCGAAGCTGATGGACATTACGAATGAAACACAAGAGACGCTGGACCTTTATGGTGTGACTCAGGCAGATGGGAGCTTTGCCTATAATTGTCTGCTCGCTAGACGTATGGCGGAACAGGGTGTCCGTTTTATTCAGTTGTATCACCGAGGATGGGATCATCACAACGACTTGGTAAAATTCATGGGAGTCTGTAGTGGACTATGTGATCAGGGAACGGCTGCATTAATCAAGGATCTGAAACAACGTGATATGTTAAAAGATACGTTGATTATCTGGGGAGGTGAGTTTGGGAGGACTCCGATGGCACAGACGAATAAAGGTACCGTGGGTCGTGATCATCATATGCGGGCCTTTAGTATGTTTATGGCCGGCGGTGGGGTAAAGGGCGGGACAACTTATGGCAACACCGATGAATTGGGTTACCAGGCTGTGGAAAACCCGGTGCACGTCAATGACCTGCATGCAACGATGTTGCATGTATTAGGATTGCAGCATGACCGCCTGACGTTTCGTTATCAGGGTCGGGATTTCCGGCTGACCGATATTGCCGGTGAAGTAGTCCACGATATTCTTGTTTAAGCGGATGTTGGATGCGCGAATAGAATTTCCCGAATTTCCGCTACCAGATAAAACGACCCGGTGACCACGATCAGGTCGTCAGGATTAGCCAGTTGCCGGACATGTATCAGTGCTGTACCCGGAGAGGATTCCCTGAATAGCGAATTGGCTGGTTGTGAAGACAGCATGTTGTAGAGTTCGCGGGAACCAATAGCGCGTGGATTATTTTGGAATTGGGTCACGGTGACCGAGGCAAACCGATTGCTTAACTTTTCAAGCATCACATCGGCTTGTTTATCCTGACTGCAGCCAAAAATCAGATGCCACTTCTTTTCTGAGTAGTGTTGCTGCAGGAATGCAACGAGTTTGTCAATGGAATCCGGATTGTGAGCGACATCGAGTAGAATTTCCGGTTGCTGATCAATCTGTTCCAGTCGACCCGGGCAGGAGACGTTCGCAAGGCCGTCGATCACCTTTGGATCGTCAACAGGATATCCCTGTTCCTTAAGACATTGGATGATTCCCAGAACGATCATGGCATTTTGAATTTGGTGAGCACCGGGCAGACCGATGGTAAGTTCAGGCCATACCTTAGGACTCAGGTGTCCAGCAATCGTGACATCTTTCACAGTGGAGTAATGTTTGGTCTGCTCTTTGATTTGAAACTGGATGTCCCGGGAGGCATTCAGCGAAGGAGCACTTTTCTGATGCGCGATCGCTTCAATTTGTTGCCGTGGTTCGGACTGTTGACATCCATGTACAAGGGGGATGCCCTGTTTTATAATCCCGGCTTTTTCGATGGCAATCTCTTCGACCGTATTTCCTAACAGGGACGTATGGTCCAGACTGATGCTGGTAATACCGGTAACGATACTATTGCAGATATTCGTACTATCGAGGCGGCCTCCCAGGCCGACCTCGATCACGGCAAAATCAACCTGATTTTTCTGAAACAGCAAGAACGCAAGCGCCGTAGTGAGTTCAAAAAAAGTTGGCTTCAAGTCATGATTGGGGTGGTTCTCACTTTCCAGATCCATTTGCGTTACGACGGGAATAAGTTGGTTTACGAGCTGGATAAATTCCTCTTCGCTGCAGAGTTCGCCGTTGATCTGAAATCGTTGTCGCAGGTTTTCGAGATGAGGAGATGTAAATAAACCGGTTTTATATCCCGCTTTGGTTAAAACGGTGGCGGTCATTACGGCAGTTGAGCCTTTTCCTTTGGTTCCGGCGATATGAATGGCTTTGATAGGTTGATGGGGAGCTCCCAGGCGGTTAGAAAGTTCGAGCATTCGATCGAGCTTGAATGGTCGGCTGGGATTGGCCACCATGGTTCTTTCGAAATCAAATCGACTGTAAAGGTATGCCTGAGCATCAGCAAATGTTAGAAGAGGAGCACCGGCGGTCATAAGCAGGATTATTGAAGTGGATGGGGGACAAGTCTCAGTTGTGTACGGCAAGGGATCCGTATTTGGATAGCATAATCCCTACGATCGTCAACACCAACGGAAGTCAGCAAAGTAATCTGTTTAGCTTTGGTTGGGAACCTGTATTTATAGCGAACAGGCTGCATACTTTAAGGCCTCCTCTATTTGATTTTACCACTTTATCAAAGGTTGCATGGAAATGGCAATCTCAGGCTACGGAGCTGATAACCATACAAACTGGTGAACATCTCATTTAGGAAATACGTACGAAACGAATATGGTTTGTATGAAGAACGACGAATTGTATACCCTAACGCGCATCGTCTGATATAGGCCGGAAGTCGTTAGGATTCACTGGAAAGAGGAACACTTATGTCAACGTCAGCTGAGCAACGTGGCGAAGTCATTATTGAAACGCGTAATTTAACCAAAACCTATAAGGACTTTTGGGGTCGATCCAAAGTGCATGCATTGAAAGCGCTTGATATGGAAGTCCGCCGTGGTGAGATCTTTGGACTACTGGGTCCCAATGGTTCCGGCAAGTCGACCACGATTAAATTGCTGTTGGGATTGTTGTTTCCGACCAGTGGTGAAGCGTTGGTGTTTGGAAAAGATTCAGCAGACGTATCCAAGAACGAACGTATTGGCTACTTGCCGGAAGAATCGTATTTATACAAGTTTTTAAATGCGGAAGAGACATTGGATTTTTACGGTCGTTTGTTCAACATGTCAGCCGGCAGGCGCAAACGCCGTATTCGAGATTTAATTAAGCTGATTGATTTAGATTGGGCCAAACGTCGTCAGTTAAAAGAATACTCCAAAGGGATGACCCGTCGAATTGGTTTAGCTCAGGCGTTGATTAATGACCCTGAGTTGATTGTACTGGACGAACCAACCACCGGACTGGATCCCATTGGTACCCGGGAAATGAAAGATCTGATTGTTCGTTTGCGGGATCAGGGAAAAACAATTCTCATGTGCAGCCATTTATTGGCAGACGTTCAGGATGTCTGCGATCGAATAGCTATTCTGCATCAAGGCGAACTTAAGGAATTAGGTGCGGTACAGAATTTACTGAGTGTTCAGGACATTACGCAGATTCAGGCGAAGAATTTAAAACCGGAAACGGAACAAGCGATTCGGGAATTGATTCAAAAGAGTGAAGGTGAGTTGGTTTCGATGGAGAACCCGACGACGACTCTGGAAGATCTCTTCCTTTCTATTGTGCGAGACAGCGAATCGCGACCTGGTTTTGTCAGTCCGTCAGAGGAATCCTCGGGTAGTGAGCCGGAAGAAACACCGGTTGCCAGTGAGTAATGAAATGCACTCCGTGAAAATAACGGAATCCCGGCTTCTTATTGAAATTTGGAAGATAGATTAAATGGTAGTAGACCCTAGTGAATTTATTTCGTTTGGTGAATGGTTTCAAGAATCCATTGGTGGTTTTATTGTTTTCACTCTGTTCATGTTCGTTGGTTGGGCGATCCTGGCGTTTGCCTTTGCAGCGATACGTAATACTCCACGTCGAGCATTGGCGATGGTGGGCGGGACGGTTAAACGTGCGCTGATCGATGATTTTCCCCGAACTTCGGTACGGCGAATCATCGCGATGTCCCGCCTGGCGATTCAGGAATCGATTCGGAACAAAGTCTTAATCATTTTTGTGCTGTTCGTTGGACTTCTGTTGTTTGCGGGTTGGTTTTTAGACGTTGAGAATGACCACCCTGCCAGACTGTATCTGGGATTTGTGTTATCGGCAAGTACGTATTTGTTATTGGCATTGGCCATGTTTCTAAGTGCATTTAGTTTGCCAAACGATATCAAGAACCGCACGATCTATACGATTACAACGAAGCCGGTCCGATCTCATGAAATATTTCTGGGAAGAGTATTGGGGTTTGGGGCCGTCGGAACTTGTTTGTTGTTATTGATGGCTTCGGTGAGTTATGGATTTGTTATTCGGGGTTTGGATCATGAACACACGATTGATCAGGCTGCCATTGAATGGGACGAAGAAACAGGCCTGGGTACCGGTAAGACTTCTGCGGATGCCTATCATCGACATGAGTTTCTGATCAATCGAAACCTAGATAACGCTGATGGGCTGGTTGGTACGACAGAAGTGGCAAAGGGCCATGCACACAACATCTATCGTCAAGGGGATCGTTATATTGTCGGACCCCCAACCGGTGACCTGTTGGCACGGGTTCCTGTTTATGGAGATCTGGCCTTTCTCGATCGTTATGGGCAGGAGAGCGAAGAGGGGGGACTCAATGTTGGAAAAGAGTGGACTTATCGATCGTATATTGAAGGCAATACACTGAATACGGCAATTTGGACATTCAATAATCTTACACCCGAGATGTTTACTACCCCGGATGGTGACAACGTACTGCCGTTAGAGCTGAACCTACGTGTTTTCCGTTCGACCAAAGGCAAGATCGACGGTAAGATTCGTGGTGAGATCATTCTGGCAAATCCGGAAAGTACGTTATCCGCGGCTGACCGATTTAGTGCTCCGATTAATTTCGAAGCAGATGAGTATATTACTTCACAGGTTAATATTAATTTCAAAGACATCCGGCGGCAAAATCCGATTACGGGTACATTGGAAGAGGTGGATTTGTTTCAGGATTTGATCGACGATCAAACGCTGGAAGTGCATATTCGCTGTAAAGACCGTGCCCAGTTTTTTGGAATGGCCCAGGCAGACGTTTATATTCGGGCTCCTGAGGGTTCCTTTGAAGCGAATTTGGCAAAGTGTTATCTGGGCATCTGGATGCAGATGGTACTGGTGATTTTGTTTGGCGTTTTCTTCAGTACCTTCCTCAATGGAATTGTGGCATTGATTTCCGCATTTTCGATTGTTGCGATGGGAATGTTTGCCGGGTTCATTGGAGATATCCAGACGGGTGAGGCACCTGGAGGCGGACCAATCGAATCGGTCGTTCGAAACATAACGCAACAGGGCGCGACGTTGGATTTGGAAATGGGCGATACAGCGATTTCTGTCATCAAATCGCTGGACGGTGTATATTTGAATACCATGGAAAGCATCGCAAAGCTTGCTCCGGACTTTTCCCGGTTTAATATGTCGGCCAAGATTGCATACGGTTATGACATACCGCTGGATTTGGTTTTCAAACAAATCACGACCACGTTGGTTTACTTTTTTGTTATTGTTCTGGCGGGCTATTTCATACTTACCTCTCGGGAGATTGCAGCGTGAATTTAGATACGACATTTAAACGCAAAGTTGCCTACATCACGGGAATTGTGTTGTTGCTCTTTCCCCTGTTCTTTTTAGGGCAACCGGCAACGTCCGGGCGTACTGAACGTGGTCAGGGTGGGAAACTTGCCCAGTTGCGTACAGCGAACGAACTGGCCCAATCTGATTTGGGAGAGATTAATCCAGTAAGTTCTTCGATGCAGCTTGCGACCTTCGGATTACGACCGGTTGCCGTCATCGTATTATGGGAAAAAGCAACCCGCTTTCAGAAGATGGAAGACTATGACAACGTGACAGCGACAATCAATCAGATCTCTAAGCTGCAGCCCAATTTTGTTTCGATCTGGAAATTCCAGGCACATAATCTGGCCTACAATATCTCGGTTGATTTCGACAATTATCGACATCGTTATCAATGGGTGCGACGAGGAATTCAGTTTCTGATGGAAGGTACGCGATACAACCGTCGTAATGCCAAGTTGGTTCAGGAGGTTGGATTCTATACGGGTTCGAAAATTGGGTACTCGGATGAAAAAATACAATTCCGCAGTTTGTTTTCGGATGATGAATTATTTCACAGCCAGATGTCGGATGACGGTGTCGATATGGCATCGAATTTCGTTTTAGGGGTCAATGGCAAGCCGGACAACTGGAAAGCAAGCTACCTGTGGTATGCCAAGAGCGAAGACGTCGCCAAATTTTTCTCCAAAGGCTTACCCGGCGATCCGATTCGTTTTTATGAACGCAAACCTCAGGCATTGGTTTATTACGCGATGGCATTAGAGGACGATGGTTATTTGGACGAAGATGCCCAACAGGCATTTGCCGCCGCTCATGCCGGACTGATGGAATTAGGAAATCGGGATTTACAAACGCAATTCGGATTCAACGTTCGGCTTAATCAATTTAATGAGTTTCAAAATCGTCTGGACGACCTGCGTGCACAAATGGATGCACTGGACCCCTCAGTGCGGGACACCCTGACCCAAAGACGGTTTCGTCAGCTCTCGCAACCGCAGCAGGATGCCTGGACTATGGACGCGAGTTTAAGGTCGGAATACCACCGTCAGTTGGTTGGGGAAGCACAAAAAACGATGTTTGTGTCGGAAGCTGATATTGCTGAGGAGATGCCGGAAGCCGTTCGAGGTCAAGCCCG
>JAYZPA010000065.1:0-6112 GCA_036150515.1 Planctomycetota bacterium | reverse complement strand
CGAGCCCAGGTTGGGATGGTTGTGGCGCTGAGGGACGTGCTGGATGCGTGGTAGGGATATTGGTCAGCCGTAATGGACTGGCCTGCGGCGCGCGCTTTTTCAATGACATCGGCAGCGACACGCACGAGCCCCCAGTTTTGTTCTCCACTGGATTTAAAATGAGAAATATGGACAGGCAGATCGGCATCCCGGCCAATTTGCAAGGCTTCCTGGATGCTGTCCAACAGCCCGCTTCCTTCACCGCGAATGTGACTGGCGTACACGCCATGGTGTTCCGAGACGATTTTGGCAATTGCCGTAATTTCAGCGGTATCTGCGTAGGAACTGGGGACATAAATCAGTCCGGTGGACATGCCCCATGCTCCGTCGAGCATGGCTTGTTTTGTCAATTTGAGCATGGTCGCCATTTCCTCGGGTGTGGCTGAGCGACGATCACTGCCCATCACTTCGCGACGCAGGCCGCCCTGAGGAATCAGGTGAATGACGTTCGTACCGCTACCGGCCTGATCGATGAGTCCGTAATATTCCGCGACATCCACCGGCCCGGATCCGCAATTTCCGGTGACAATGGTTGTGCAACCCTGTAACAGGTAGTTGATATTGGCGCGGGTCGGGGCGGAGACAACCTGATTGTCGCTGTGATTATGCAGGTCGATAAATCCGGGACAAATGACTTTGCCTTTGCAGTCAATGGTTAATTTAGCCGGTGGAGTTTTCCGTGTGTTTAATTCGATGATTTTTCCGTTGGCAATGGCAATATTGCCAACGCGACTTTTCAGCGATCGACCGTCATAGATGGTACCGCCGGTGAGGAGAACATCGACATCCTGAGCAAGCAAAACCGTAGGGAACAGGAACAGGAGAAAGATGGTACGGATCATGGTGTTAGCTTCCAAAACAAAAAAGGGTTGTAAATCATTCTAGGGGATCTGTCCGACAAATACGGGGGGGTATGCGTGTATATGGATTTCTGTTTTCTATCAGGAGTCGCAATTGGTTTGTAAATGGTACAAAATAAACCTAGTAAGGTATTTTGAGATAGATGGTTGGTTTTTCCTAATCGATGGATTTGTAAAGCAATGACAGTATATACATTTGGAGCGGTAGGGGACGGAGTGGTTGATGATACGGCTGCCCTTCAGCATGCGCTGGAAGCGGGAGATGGTGTATTAGAGCTTGATAAAGGAACCTACCGCATTACGGCTCCGCTGGTCCTGGATACAACCAAACAGGGGTATATGGGTGTTCGCGGCAGGAGTGGAACGTCACGGATCCTGATGGCCGGTCCTGGTCCGGCCATTCAGGTTGTGGGAAATCATCTCGGTACGGCCCGCCCTGCCTCGTATGAATCCCATACGTGGGATCAGGAGCGAATGCCGATTCTCGAGGGTTTTGAAATTGTTGGCGAGCACCCGGAAGCGATTGGCATTGAGTTGAGAAAAACCACCAAAACCGTAATTACACGTGTATTGGTTCGAGAATGTAAATATGGAATTCACTTGGTTGAACGAAATCGCGATTTTATTTTGTCCGATAGCCATCTGCTCAATAACACGCACCACGGCCTGTTTTTTGATCACTGCAATTTGCACCAGATCATTGTGCATGGCAATCATATTTCATGGAATTTGAAATCCGGCATCAAGTCCGTTGCAGGTGACGTTCATAATCTGCAAATTACTGGAAATGACATTGAATATAATCATCATCAGGATGTGGATGTCTCCCCCAACGGGGAACCTCGTGGTGCGGAGATTTGGTTTGATGCCAGAGAGGGCGTAATCAGTGAAGTAACGATTTCCAGCAATACCATTCAGGCAACCATTCAGCCGGGAGGATCCAATATCCGGATTTGGGGTACACCGGATAGCACGATTCCCACCAATCGATTGATTGCGATCACCGGGAACGTGCTTGGCAGTCAAACCCGCGCGGTGGATTTACGTGACGGGGATCGTATTACGATTACCGGAAATACAATTTACGAGTCGCAGGATCGTTCGATTGTAATGCGGGACTGCCAGAATATTGCCATCGGTTCCAATACCATTCAATCGCGTGACATTGGCACGCGACGTGACCGCGACGGGTTACATTTCATACGCTGTCAGGCGGGTGTTTTGACAGGGTTGCAAACGGAACGATTGAGTTACGGTTCTCCGGAAGCAGGTGCCGCGATTACTCTGGAATCATGTACGGACTTTACTATTGGTCACTGTCAGATTCTCGACCCCCAGTTTCGTGGGATTGAATTACGTGATTGTCAGCGGTGTGTGGTGGATGGCTGTACGATCATGGATCGCAAACAACCACCGACGATGATCGAGGCAATCTCGGTGGTGGGTGGTAAAAACAATCGTGTGGAGCGCAATTTTCTGTGATCGGAATACGGGATCAGGGCCGGTATATGTGGTGGGCATGGAACGGTTCAGGATGCATGGGGAGTGGTCATGTCAGGAAATGGGTTTTAGCTTGTAGCTCGTGGCAGCACAGATGAGACATCCCGCTCCAAAGAACCAAAAAATCCAATTTAATTGTCCCCAGAATTCGCAAATTGACATTGCAGCATAAAATACTAAGGTCGCAGTGCCCCAGGTAACCCCCATCGTTATTGAACTGGCCAGACGCTGACTGCGTGGCATTAACTGCTGAGCAAAACTGATAAAAACCGGCATAGCGATACCCTGCAAACATCCGGTGATGATCGCCAATAATTGAAGTGGGCCAATGAATATTCCCCCACTTAACTCAAACCAGGGATCCATACTGACCGACCCGACCGCCACGACCGGAAAGGTGGCCAGCAGTGCCGGCAGCCACAACATCAACCGGGGATGATTGCGTCCCATGCCAAGTGCACAGGCGATACCTCCAATTCCCAGTCCTGCCATAAAGAAACTGGCCACGGTCCCTTTGACTGTATCACTGAATCCCTCATCTGCCAGTAGATAGGACAGGACGATCGGGATACCCATTGCCGGCATGACTCGAAAAATGCCCCCGACGAATAACAGTATCATTTGGCCACGGGGAACATTCGTATTGCCGGGGAGATTGACGGATTCAGGGATCGACGGAATCACTTTATCCGGTTGTTTGTGGGCATGTCGCAAACCCATGATCACCATTACCAAAAGAGGTATCCCCCACGCAAAATTCCAGACCAGACCCTGCAGGCTGAACTCATCCGAAATGCGACCGCTGTATATTGGTCCGATGGCCTGACCCAAATAACCCGACAGAGCGAACATCGCCATGAATCGACTGCGGTTTTTGGGGTCCAGATTTCCTGCCATCGCCGCACATTCCGGGTGGAATGCTGCAACGCCCATGCCTCCCAGCATCAATAATGCGGTCATCCAAAACGGGGACTGGACATAGCCAATAAAGGAAAAACAAAAGAAGGCCAACAGGGGACCGGCCCAAATGACAAACCGCAGTCGATATTTGTCGCCGAGATAGCCGAATAACATCTGGCTGCAGGTATCGGCAACGCGCCACAGAATGTACCCAAACAGAAAACCGCCGCGTTGGAGACCTAACTGCGTTTCCAGCGAGGGTAGCAGCGGCAGGATCGTCGTTGCGAGTACGTCAACTGTGAAATGTGCAAGGCACAGTATCAACAGTATTTGAATGACTCGTTGAGCGGTCGTTGTCATTCGGCAATTTGGCTTTCTAAGGAGTGCATAAAGTCGAGAACCCCTTCCACTTCCTCATAATCGGAAACAAAATCAGCAACCTCTTTTACTTCATCCATTGCATTTGCAGGACACCCGAATGTTTCAACCCGGTCTGCAATGGCTAAATCACTGGTGGTGTCGCCAATGCCCGCTGTCCGTTGTGGATCCACACCTGTTGATGCTAACAGTCGATCGATCCCGCTTGCTTTCGATATCTGGGGAAGATCACAGTTAATATAAAACAAGGTCGGTGACACTCTAAAATTCCATCCCTGTTGTTCGAAGGCAGAGGTTAGTTGTGGAATGACTTCCTGCAGAATACCGGGATCTGGATGGTAAAGCGTAACGGAAGCGGTTTTCCCGGGTTGGAGTGTGACACCCTGATCGTGAAACCGCTCGACGGCCAGTTGTTCTGCATCCCGTACCATGGCGAGTTGAGCTGGTGTGATGGTTGGATCCAGATGGTAGCCATTGTCCCGGGGGTCGTAAAGCCAGACGCCGTTTTCAGCAACACAGGGAATATCTCGGTTTTGCAGAATACGACAAAGACCTTCGACAAACGCAATCGGACGGCCTGTACAGAGTGTCAGTTTCGGTCGATCGCCAAAATCGAAAGCGTGTTGGTTGTGGTGTGCAATTTTTGTGAGCTGAGCGAGATCCATCGGAGAGGAATCTTCGGGGGCCAGACAGCCATCAATATCGCTGATAATCAGATCGTACATGGAGTGCGCCGTTTCAGGATTGGGTGAGTTCTTGCAGGGTTGGATAATGAGCGGAATGTTTCGCCGTGAAAGAGTTCTGTATTTGTCCGTCGGTGTTTATCAGAACGGTTCCATGCATTTGAGTTACATCTCCAACAGGCTTGCCGCCGCCGCTGCGGTAAATGGCTTTTAATCCGGGTAACCAAATACGCCAGCCGAGATATTGTGAGAGGGTTCCTTTGGGGATTTGATAAGCTCGATATGCTTTTCGCGCCGGATCACAAACGATCGGCATGGTGAGTTTAAATTTTTCAACCAGAGGGGTTGTTTGTTCAGGGGTTCCCATTACCAACACCACCGGTTGTACATTGGATGCTTTAAATTCGGCGAGATTATGCTGCAGATGGACCATCTGCTTACGACAGAACACTCAGCCAAGATGCCGGGTGAAGTAAAAGACAGCGGGTCTATTCTTCCAGAATTGAGATAATTCGATCGGCGTTCCATCCTGGAGAGCTAATGATAAATTTGGCGCGATTGCTGGGTCACTCATACGTTACAGGGTCCTGATTCAATGGAATGGGGAAAGATGGATCGGGCTTCATGATCATCAAAGGTCTGGTTGCTGCCAAATGCTCATGCCGCCGTCGACCATCAACATATGCCCGCAAACGTGTTGAGCTGCATCGCTCACCAAATAGACGGCACCGTCTCCGCAGACTTCCGGACCCGGCACCTGACCGTTGGGCGTATGATTCTTCATCCACTGCATAAAATCGGGATCATCCAGCGCGGGTGCCGTTAGCGGAGTATAAAACAGTCCGGGGGCTAAGCCGTTTACCCGGATGTTATGGGGAGCGAGTGATACCGCCAGTGTCTTTACCATGGATTCAATGGCTCCTTTCGATGTGTCGTAGGCAGTGTGCACCGGTTCAGCAAGTTTACCGTTGATCGAACCGATGAACAAAACACGGCCGTTGATGCTGTCTTGTACCCACCGTTGTGAAAAGCGTTGGGTGAGAAAGAACCCGGCATAAACATTCAGTTGCATGGTTTTGTCAAAGGTGGCAAAATCCATTTCCAGAAAAGGTTGGTCGATATAGGTACCCGCATTATTTACTAGGATATCGATGTTTGGATTAAGCTGCCGCGCCTCATCGAATAATTGCTCAGCAGCCTGCTCTGCATGGGTCGCTAAATCTAAGGTCAGCAGATGGGCATCCACCCCCGTCGAGCGGCATTGTTGCAGGGCGGTTTGGGCTGTCTCGTCATTGCGGAGGCCATGCAGTACCACGTTTGCACCGGCATTTGCCATGGCAATGACGATGGCCTGGCCGACACCCTGTGTCGATCCGGTAACCAGTACGTTATGTCCGGTAAGATCAATCATCGAAACCCTCCAACAGTAATTCATCTTTTCGTTGCGATGCCATTCCCGACTTGAAATGTTGCCGACAAACGGAAACGTACTGATCATTACCTCCAATTTTAATTTGAGCGCCTTGTTTGATGACGTTGCCGGATTCATCCAGACGAAGCACCATATTGGCTTTGCTTCCACAATGACAAATCGTCTTGAGTTCCGTGAGATCGTCGGCCCATGCCAGAAGTTGTTCGCTGCCAGGAAAGAGTTCTCCGCGAAAATCAGTGCGGAGTCCGTAACATAAAACAGGAATATTCAATTCATCGGTGACGTCGGCTAACTGTTTCACCTGGGCCTTTTCGAGAAAC
>JAYZPA010000064.1:0-32897 GCA_036150515.1 Planctomycetota bacterium | reverse complement strand
CGCCAGGTAGGGCAGCATGATTTCGTCAATCAATCGGACTTGTTCCTGTAGTGATTGACCCTGTTGGTAGTGTCCGGCCATCCCTAATTCGAGAAGTTCTTTTAGTGCGGCAGGCCAGATGTTTGAAAAAGCAGTCGTGGTGCCGTTACATCCGATCAGTGTGCCCGACAGGATCATACTGCCGTTGCAAATCCAAAATCGTTTGTTGGCCGGGACATGGCGCCGGACCTGCGCTTCGAATCGCATGTCGTGATCCGTGACATATCCGAAAACGTTATCAAGTCCGGCAATTTCCCCAAGGACTTCCGGCGTCGCAGCCGGCCGCGCAGCAATCCCAAAACTAGCAGGAGACGTCTGGTGCATTAATAATACCGGTGCAGGGCAGCGGGGTAGAATTTCACGGAAGTAATCCAACACCAGTGTTTCATCCCGGGGAAAACGTATGCGGACCATTTCGGCTCCCGCTTCGACGTAGTTTTCCGCCTGCCGTAGCGTTTCCATTACCGAGGGACAGTCAATTCCACCGATGCTAAAGGTTTCACCTGTCAGGCTGGCCGTAACGGTGCGTAGCAGTGATGTCCGTTCCTGCTCGTTCATCATGAATTCTTCTCCCGACTGGCTACCAATGAGGTATCCGGAGATGGGAGTTTTAAGCCAACGCTGAACATTCCGTTCGGCTGCATCCAAATCCAACTTGCCATGGGTATCAAATGGGCTCACCATGGGGAGGGTAACCATCGGGTTATTGATTGGAATTGGCATCGGGGTGAATGTCCTGTTGTTTTGGTCGGTGGTGATGGATATGCCGGGTGGTGTTTAGTTCGAGCGTGGATTGCGTTGATAGTAGAGTCGTCCGTCTTCCGCGCCACCCAGATAATCCGGGATGCCGTCCCCGTTGAAATCAACGACAGTTGGACTGGTGGTATGGCCCTGGATGCTTTGTTTCACGAGTGGACCTGTATCGGTAAACGTCCATTTTCCCGGTTCGTGGCCGGTCTGCAGCAATAGATTGGCATTGGTTGAATTTACCAGTAGGTCTAGTTTGCCATCGCCGTTCCAGTCGGTGGTCCAGATCTTTCTGCGTCCACTGCCACCGGCGGAGCGATGGTTCAATTGAAGTGGGCCTGAATCCTTGTTTTTCACACCGTGATTCGCGTCGGTGACGGAATTGTTTTCGCCGAAGAATACGCGTTGAGGAGGCAGCAGAATACGTTGGCTGCCTTTTTTGGCGCGTTGGTATAAACAGAGAAATCCTTCATGGTCCAGTGAGAGTAAATCGGTCAAACCATCGGAATTCCAATCGACGGCAATGGGCGTTGTTCGCCATTGGGTCGCCAGTTGGTTGCCTTTGGGATTCCACCACGTCCATGCGGGCTTGGTAGGCGTGTCGGCCCATTGAACTTCAATAATCTCCGGCGCCGCCAATTTGGGTTGGGTTCGCGTGCCTATATTAGTAAGCAAGTTAATTTGTCCCCAAATGCCGTTTACGAGAATGTCCGGTAATTGGTCGCCATCCCAATCTGCAATACTTAGAGTGGAATAACCCCACTTGGCTTCGGCAGGACCCTGAATGCTCCCGTTCGGGCCCGCCATAATACGGAATGTTACGCCACCGGCTTGTAATCGCACCGGTCGGGCCCATTTTGGAAACTCAACTTTGGGACCACTTAGATTCTCAAAAAACTCGACGTATCCGGCCGTATTACCTGAGAGGATGTCCATATCGCCATCACCGTCCCAGTCGTAGCCTACGGGTGTTGCCAATGCGCCGCATTTTAAAGTATCGGCTTCCTGTTGGAAGTAACGTGGTGATTGGAAAACAGGAATGTCATCGGATGTGAGTTTCCCGCTGTTTTCAACCAGCGCGACTCGACCATCTTCGTCGCCAACAATCAAGTCCGTGTCCCCGTCACCATCCCAGTCAAAGGCAACGGGGACAATCATCTGAAGGTCCATTCTTAAGAGGTCGCCAGTCGGCGTGTACAGCCGTTGTCCTGCAGCGTACTGAGGGGCCATACGCGTCCCGACGTTTTTGAAGTAGGTAAAGCCATCGATAAATTCACCACAAACCAGATCCAAATCGCCATCGTCATCAAAGTCGACGAAATTTGGAGATGGGCAACCATAGGTATCAATGGGTTTGCCATCGGCAAATAGTTTTTGGGGTTCGGTATATTGGGGTTTGTCGGTAGTACCCTCATTGTGAAATAAGATGACAAAACCATGCAGCCTGCCGTTGGTCCATTCTCCATCGTGGTTCCAGGCATCGTCCCAACCGTAGAAACTCCAGTCTTCAATGCCCACCACTAAATCCAGATTGTTATCGCCATCGTAATCAACATATCGCCATTGATTATGACGAACCTTGGGCCCTTTTTTCTGTGTCCCCTGCACCTTATAGAATCGCGCGTCGATGGAGAGTTTCAAACGGTCGGTTAAGCCGGTTTTGATGAAATGGGGATGTTCATAACCGGGCGTTAAAACGCGCAGTTCGCCATCCACATAACTTGGCATCACATAATGCAGCGCATGGCTAATTCGCTTTGCGGGTTTAAATACAGGAAACGGTGTCTCTGCCGTACTCCCGGAGGTATTCTCGAAAAACCAGATTCCATTGGAAGGTTTGTCCGGGCAGGCGACCAGTAAATCAAAATCGCCATCGCCGTCCGCATCACAGGGAATGGGCCAGGCCCACAAACCAACCCCCAGATCAACGGACAGACCAGGATGATGGTAATTCAGTGGTTTCAGTTGCTGAGCCCGGCCAGCAGCGCACCACAGCAAAGCGACACCCAGCATTACAGATAATAGAGTTGTTTTCATAACCACATTGTAACTCGTACAATGCTGCCTTTGGAATCGGGCCGCTGTTGTATTAAGGGTGCCGTTGGTAAGCGGGAATTTGCAATCCGTGTTCGGTTTGACTGTAATAGTAATATTCGCTGTTTCCTGTCTCAACCTAAAAAGGCATTACTGTAATGACGCATAAATTAACTCGCCGGCAATTCACCAAAACCGCGGTCGCTGCATCTACGGTTTTTTCGGTCCCCACAATTTTGCGGGGGCGAAATCTTAACGAGAAACTGGATATTGTGGTTATTGGTACCGGTGGCCGAGGTGCCTCTAATTTGCGTAGTGTGGAATCGGAGAACATCGTCGGGGTATGCGACGTGAATGAAAGCAGTTTGGCGTTTGGCAGGAACCGCCACCCTCAGGCCGCCGCATTTAAAGATTTTCGCAAACTCTACGATACAGTAAAGAACTTCGATGCTGCGGTGGTCAGCACCTGTGAACATACGCATGCGTTTGCAACGCTACCGGCACTGCAAATGCAAAAACATGTTTATTGTGAAAAACCGCTGGCGTATAACATTGCCGAATGTCGCACCATTCGTGAGGCGGCAGCCAAGGCGAATGTAGCGACACAGATGGGAACGCAAATTCATGCTGGTAATAACTTTCGCCGCGTGGTGGAGTTAATTCAGTCCGGTGCGATTGGCGATGTCGTGGAAACCCATGTTTGGGTTGGTCGCGCCTGGGGATGGCAGGCATCACAGGCCGAAGCGAAAAGACATAATGATATTGTGTTTTCTCAGCAGCGTCCCAAGGTTGCAGACGAAGTACCTCAGGGACTGGATTGGGATCTCTGGTTGGGCCCCGCCCCGAAGAGGGCTTTTAATCATGTCTACTTCCCAGGTCCTAAGTGGTACCGCTGGTGGGACTTTGGTAATGGAACGATGTCGGACCTCGGTAGTCATTTCGTGGATTTGCCATTTTGGGCATTAAAGCTCAAGGCGCCGAGTACCATCGAAGCTGCCGGTCCGGCAATTCATCCCGAGATCGCACCTGCCTCCATGACGGCGACCTACGTTTATGAAAAAAATGGAGATCAACCCGCGACAACTTTGAAATGGTATCAGGGAACGTATAAACCGCAACTGTGGATTGATAAGAAAATTCCGAATTGGGGTAGTGGTATGTTGTTTGTAGGGACCCGGGGGATGTTATTGTCCGATTACGGAAAACACGTATTATTACCTGAAGATAAATTTGCAGAGTTTCAGCGACCGGAACCAACCATCCCTGCGTCTCGAGGGCATCACGCGGAATGGGTTCACGCGTGTAAGACAGGAGAGGAGACAACCTGTAACTTTGAGTATGCGGGATGGTTAACCGAAGCCAATCATCTGGGAAACGTGGCCTACCGATCCGGGAAAAAATTGAAATGGGATCCCGTTGCCATGAAGGCGACAAACTGCCCCGCAGCCGATCAGTACATTCATCGCGAGTATCGTCAGGGTTGGAAACTCGGTTAGAGGTTGAAATTGAAATGCGGTCAACCAGTGCTCGGCAGCGGCACCGCCGTGTAGCTTCGGAGTCAACAATTCGATGGATGTGACTGATCAGGCGGAAGGAGCGGAGTCATGGACCGTCTACATACTGTTGTGCGCGGATGATACGCTCTATACAGGGATTACGAAAGATGTTCACCGCCGATTACAACAGCATAATGCTGCCACCGCTTCGAAATACACGCGTGTTCGATTGCCGGTGACGTTGGTCTATAGCGAACATGCCTTGGCGCATGGCGACGCGTTACGTCGCGAACTGGCAATCAAAAAGCTGAGCCGTTCCGAAAAGGACAAACTCATACAGGAATCCACACCATGATGGGTGTTGGTTTCTTGAGTCCCCGTTAGCCTGTGTTTTTCACTCGAGACATGGATCTGACGACGAAATGAAAAACACGCACCGGAGAATTAACTCGCGATCTGCAATGCCATCGCTCAAACTTTGGTGATTTTGACGAAACAGTGTACGTGCGGCAGCGCACGATAGTTCCAAACCAGACCCGGTCCTTCAATTCGCCAAAAATGCCATCGTAATGACTCCGTCGATTCGGCGTCTTTGTAAAAAGCGAGATGTAATTTATCCATTCCGCCGTTGTGTTTGATGATGTCCATGACTTCCTGGCCATCTTCCTTGCGGTACGGGGATAGAATCGAATGCATCACGTTTTGGACCAGTTCTTTCTGATCGCTCGATAGTCCACCAATAGCGATACCGGGTACGTCGTCCTGATTTTCACGGGCTTGTATTGAACGTTCGCCGGGATTATTTTTGGTGAGCCCGATCTTGCGTTGTCGCGCATCCAAAGCGTCATACAATTCGTGAACCTGACGCGTTTGATAGTGAAACACATTACCGGTGGAATAACCATCGGCCGAGTGTCCATAGTACAAAGGACCAGCGAATGCCGTACCTGGTTCTGAGTTTCCATCACAGCGAATCGTAAGGTGGTGGGAAGTGAACATAAAACAATATTTGTTTTCGTCCGTCGCATTGCCAAAGAAGGTGGCGCCGCAACCCTGGAGGTTCTTGCTGTTATCAAAACGGCCGCCGCGAGTAATCTTAACGTATCCCTCTTCACCGCCGGTCATTGCTTTAAGAATACGATCAATCAGCTCCTGCTGTGGTTTGCTGTAATGCTCACCAATTTTCCTGTCACCATAGGGGGCATTGTACATGCCGTTACGGGCTAGGTTGTTTTCGTCCTTATGATTGTAGGCATAAACCTGCTCTTTTTTCTGTGTTTCGGATAAGGAAGCATAGAGTTCCTTGATGAGCGATTCCGCCGGCTGTTGTTTTCGCTGTACAGCCGCAGCCGGTTCGTCGAATGCCTGACTGGACTGAGCCAAACTACTGACGAGCCCTGCGGTTGCGACTCCGCCCAAAAATGCACGTCGCGGCAGAGTGTGTGATGCGTGGGAGTGCCCGGGACAGCAAGCATCCAGTAAATTACCCTTTGTTTCATGAATGCACATTGGCAGTGACCCTTATAAAATGGTGAGAATGGCTTAAATCGCTATCAGATTATACCAAATGGAATTGTCAAAATGTGATTTATTCCTCCGCCACAACGCGAACGACGGTTACAACGACTTCGCCTTGTCTGGTGAGTGGATTGGATCTGCGACACATGATGATCCCGTCGGTGGCTGCGTGGATGGCAGTCGGTTCCTGCTGAATCCGTTCCGGGTTGTGAATTTGAGCGACAAGGTCGCCCGCCTTGACCGGGTCGCCGAGTTCCACGAGTGGTTCAAGAATGCCGCTGCAGGGTGCCATCACATAGTCGCGCGGATCCGTTCCGCTAACAAGAACCGGATGCGGTTGTTCGCTACCTTCAGGAGGCTCATCCAGCACGCCTAACCAGACCAGAAGGTTGTGAGTGGTTTGACTCGTGATTTTCAAGGTCTCTTTTCCGAATTGTGCTTTGCTTCCCATTTCCGTGCCAAGCGTGATCTTACCCAGGTCTTCGGCGTAGGAGGGCAGTAAGCCACTGCCGGCGACGTCGGCATAAAGGAAGATATAGGGAGCCCTACTTGCTTTAGCAGCGTCCAACATTTGATTCATTTGTTCCGGATCTGTCAGTTCATGCATGTTGACCGAAGGAAGAAAATGCATGGAGCTTCCACCGGAGTGTATATCAACCACTAAATCAGCCAGCGGGATGATTTGATGCGCAACAAAATGAGCAATTTGTCCTGTAATGTCATCGTCCTTGGAACCGGGAAATGCGCGGTTCATGTTCTTCCCGTCCAGCGGTGAAAGACGGGTTCCCGCCATGGCTGCCGGGCGATTGAGCATGGGGATGATGATAATTCTTCCACGTACGTTCTCGACATGGATGGAGCGCGCTAGATTCATCAGGGTAACCTGACCTTCGTATTCGTCGCCGTGATTTCCGCCGGAGATAACCGCGGTTGGGCCCGTACCATTATTGATAACGACAATCGGAATATAGTATTGTGCCCAGCCAGCACTATTCGTGGACTGTGGTACCTTGAGATTACCAAACTGAATGCCGTCGGCTTCTAAATCAATATCGATCGATACTGGTGAATCATGACTCATGATGGGTTTCCTGAATCGGGTCGTTCGCAATCGTTGTCTTTTATCATGGTTTCTAATATAACAATTTTTGTTGTTAGATTTCCGCTCCCCGCAAAACTCTCTTGTTGGCGATTGTCTGTTAAACTAAAGGGATGGATCCAATGGCACATTATATATTGAGGCGGGTTATTCTGCTTTGTCTACTGGGGTTGCTGCATCCGGTGCCTGCGCATGCTGATGATTTACCCATGGGAGTCACCAATACGCAGAACGAGTCGGACGTGTCTCTGACACCTCAGGAGTCGTTGGAACGCATTACCGTGCCGGAGGGATTTCATGTAACGCTGTTTGCGGGAGAACCGGATTTGCGGCGACCGATTGCCTTTGACTTTGACGATCGGGGCAGATTGTGGGTTGTGGAGAACTATGCCCACCCCAGCTGGAATGCAGACAATCGAACGGATCGGGTTGTTATTTTCGAGGACACCGATCAGGACGGTCGATTTGATTTGCGCAAGATATTTTGGGATCAGGGACGATATCTGTCAGCGATTGCCGTTGGCCATGGCGGAATTTGGCTGGGAAACACGCCGGAGTTGACCTTTATTGCCGATCGCAATGGAGATGATGTGCCGGATAGCGATCCAGTGGCGGTTTTGGATGGCTTTCAAATATCTTCGAATAATGTGCTGAACAATTTCCACTGGGGTCCGGACGGATGGCTTTACGGTGCGATCGGGTTGTCGGAACGATCAAAGATCGGTAAACCGGGAACGGAAGATGCATTGAGAGTTCCGATCACGCGTGGTATGTGGAGGATGCACCCGGTGAGCCATCAATTTGAAGTGCTTGCCGATGGGATGGTGAACCCCTGGGGTGCGGATTTTAATGAATTTGGAGATCTGTTTACGACCAATACGGTGATTGCACACTTATGGCACATCGTGCCCGGAATGTACTGTCAACGGCGGGCTACCGAAGGCGACTATCCCTATGCCTACCGCCGCATCCAGTCCAATGCGGATCATCTTCACTGGGGTGGGGGAGGCTGGCAGAATTCCCGTGTAACCACAGATCAGCATAGCGTGGCAGGTGGAGGACATGCACACTGCGGAGCGATGATTTATCTCGGCGATAACTGGCCTGCGGAATACCGGGGATCGTTGTTTACCAATAATTTACACGGGAATCGAGTGAATCAGGATAAGTTGATCCCCCGGCATGGCACGTATGTGGCCAGTCACGCAGATGATTTTCTATTTGGGAACGATCCCTGGTTCCGCGGGCTCTCAATTAAATATGGTCCCAGCGGAGCGGTATTCGTTTCCGATTGGCATGATTTTGGCGAGTGCCATGATAATGACGGAAGTCATCGCACGAGCGGACGGATCTATCGAGTGGAATATGGTCGTGCCGTACCTTTTACAGAGAATCTGGCAACGAAAACGAATGTTCAACTGGCAACGCTGCATCAACATGCCAACGAGTGGCAGGTACGGCATGCACGTCGAATTCTTTTCGAACGTTCGATCGGCGGCGCCGACCTTAGTCGCGTGACGAAAATGTTAAACATACAGTTTCAACGCAGTCGGTCGACGGTTCAAAGACTGCGTTGTATGTGGACGTTGCATTTGATTGGTGATCTGCCGGAAGAAAAACTGGTGCAACAGCTCAAGGATCATGATGAACATATACGAAGGTGGGCCGTTCGGTTATTGGTCGACCAGACGCAACCCGATGACAGGACCATCCGTGCTATGGCGCAGATGGCGCAAGACGACGCATCCCCCAGGGTGCGTTTGGCGTTGGCCAGTGCCTTGCAAAAACTGAAAATGGCTCACCGCTGGGAAATACTGGAGGGCCTCGTGGGGCATGCCGAAGATGCCGATGATCAATTTCTGCCGCTGATGATTTGGTATGCGATGGAGCCCCTGGTCGCGGAAAATCGAGCGGCCTTCCTGAAATACGGGGAGGTTTCGCAGATCCCGCTGTTAAACGAATTTGTGGCGCGACGCGCCGCAGATTTTCCGGAACCACAACTGGACGATGTGGTTGCAATGATTGCCCGGGTTTCCAGCGAGCAAACCCAAAAACATATGCTGACAGGGCTGTTGGCATCGGTTGACAAACATGGGCCACAGCCGATGCCCGCGGGCTGGGCGACTTTTACAGCTGCCAGCCAATCCAGTCAGAACCGGTCGGTGATCATTCAACTGGCATCGCTTTTCGGAGACGCGGTGGCTGTCGAAACACTACGTAAACAGGTCTCTGATGATTCGCAGCCACTGGCTCAACGAATTCTGGCGTTGCAGGGTTTGCTGAAGATTGAAGAAGGTGTTTCTGTCGAGGAGCTTCATCAGTTGATCGCGACCAAAACCCCACTTCGGCACGAAGTATTGAAGGCTTTGTCAATTCACAATCAGGAATCGACGGCCCGTGTATTACTGGAAAAATATGATGAGTTTGATGATGACGAAAAACGAGCGGCGCTGGAGGTGCTGGTGACGCGACTTCGATTCGCGGAAGCAATGTTGACAGCGATAGAGAACGGGAATGTACGGTCGGAAGATATTTCGATGTTTTCGTTGCAGCAATTATACTCATTTCAATCACCGGACTTACAGCAAAGGGTGTTGCGGATCTGGCCGCCTGATTCGGATTCGTCGAAACGATCGACAGAAATTTCCAGATTGAGGACACTGTTAACCGAATCGTATCTCGGCAGTGGTGATTCCCGTGCCGGACGCGTTCTCTTTAATAAAACGTGTAGTCGTTGTCATACTTTGTTTAATGAGGGTGGTCGTATCGGACCGGATTTAACCGGATCCGGTAGAAAACAAGTTGATTACCTCTTAAGTAACCTGTTGGATCCCAGTGCGGAGATAGATCCCGCTTATCGTTTGGCGACACTTTTCACGACCGACGGCAGGTTATACAGCGGATTTGTTATTTTTCAGGATGATCGCTCGGTCGTCGTGCGAACCCAACAGTCCGATGTTAAAATTGCCATGACGGATGTTGAGTCTCTGACCACACAGAAAAAATCGATGATGCCCGAGGGCATGCTTGGCGAATTTAGTGATGAACAAATACGCGATCTGGTGTTGTATCTTAAAAGCCAGATACAGGTTCCTTTGCAGGGGCCGTGAATTCGTGATCCAAGCCGCTAGTTTTTCATCAGGGTGATGGTTGTGATCGACACCCCGTTTTGCGGTGAATCATCGGCAATTCGTGTATCGATGTAGAAACATGATTTGAGTAGGCCATTCTCAAAAAACCGCACGTACCGTTTCTCATGCGGTGCAAGATCCCGTTGGATCACCTCATGAGCCTGTTGGTAAAGTGTGTCCATGGTGACCGGGTGCGCTCCGGATTTATGCGAACCCAGGGTTTTATGCGTTTCAATCCAGGTGGTTTGAGCGGTGCGTGGACGAGGTTTTTCGCCGGGCTTGATAGGTGGGGCAATTGCGCGAGCCGAAAAGGCTTCGAATTTGCGTTGGTGTACTTTGTTGTTGACTACCGTGATGGTCGTGGTTGTCCGGTACCCGGTGAAACTAACCGTTGTAACCGTATAGGAATAGTTGCCACGGCAGTCAGATTTTGCGGTCTTCCACGTGGCCTGACTTGTCATTAATTGTTTGGCATGATCCCGTTCGGCTGCCGTCAACGTGAATGATACCCACATCAGAAGAATGACTGGAATTTGTTTTTGGATGGACATGACAATTCTATGGCTCATTTGAATTTTACGTTTTTTCGTAATGCATAGATCTTTAGATGAGGCCGTAAATCACGAGTGCGGCCAGGTAGGATCTTAAAGGTAATTTGCTCCGGAAATGACTCGGCAACGGTATAAGTCATTTTATCCTGACCGGAACCACGCCATGCAAAAACCAGCAGTACTTGCTCCTGGAAGTCAACTTTTTTTAGTAGTAGCTTGAGTTGGGGTTCTGCAAAATATTTGGCCGCCTCGGACTTGTTGCGTAAGGTTATCGGAACGCCGCGTTTTGTAACCTTCCATATCTGATCCTTTGCTTTGATGTCCGCTAGTTCCTGAATGGGGGGGAGTATTTCTTTTGCCGTGCTGTTTACCACGATCGTGGAGAATAGAAAGCACAAAGATAATCCGATCAGAATGTTTTTGGTCGTCATAATAAACCTCGAGGGTAGATCAGTCCGGTACGGGAAACACTTCGGTTGTACATCGGTATTATAGATGTGCCACCGAAGTCATAAGTTCCACTATTTTACCGATTTTATTCCTTCTGCAACCACCCCATCAGAAGCCACGTGGGCTGGCGATTGATATAAAATTAGTCAACCGATCTGATTTAGGCTTAAATTCCCGATTATGCAGACAGGGGACGCAATTTTGGTTTTCTCAAAACGAAAACCAGATTTATGAAAATAAAAAAAAGGTTGTCCGGAATATCACATTGGGGATAGAATGAGCCGTGGGTATAACTTTCCAGTTACAGGAGTGAGTTCATGCGAACGAAATATGGGTTGCTGATTTTAGTAATGTTTACAACGGCACCGCTGCTTGGTCAGCAGGATAAACCAGCATCGCCTGCGGAAGTGCAATACAAAGAGATTGCGGATCAATTTCGCAATCGACAGTTAGAATTGTCCAAATTGTATCGCGAGTCGACATCGGATGATGACAAGCTGAAGCTTCGCAAAGAGATGACAACGATGGGTGGGGATTACACGCCTCGTTTTCTGGCGCTTGCGGCACAATATCCTAACAGTTCGGTTGCCGCGGATTCCCTGATTTGGGTGGTTAACAGTGGGAGTCGATTTGGTAGCCGCGACACGGCTGTGGCTTTGAATTTATTGGCAGAAAACCATATCAAGAACGAAAAACTTGCAACGGTTTGCCAAAGGTTACGAACCACTTCGACAGCTGATGTACAGGCCTTTTTGCAGAAAGTATTAGAATTAAGTCCGCATCGTGATGCTCAGGGCCAGGCTTGCTTTTCCCTGGCGTATCAAATGGAACGCAGTGCGTCCCGCATTAAGGGAAATCAGGAAAAGGCGGTAGCATTATACCAGCGAGTGCAGGATGAATTTGCGGATGTAGCCTATCTCAATGGTACCTTGGGCACACGAGCGAAAAGTGCTTTGTTTGCCGCAAAGAATCTGGGGATTGGAAAAACCGCTCCGGAGATTACCGGCGAGGATCTTAACGGAGTTAAATTCAAACTTAGCGATTACCGGGGCAAGGTGGTGGTGCTGGACTTCTGGGGGCATTGGTGACCGCCCTGTCGGGCTATGTACCCGCACGAGCGGTCGCTCGTAAAGCGCCTTGAAGACAAACCTTTTGCACTGCTGGGTGTCAACAGTGATCGGGATAAGGATGCTCTTCAGGAAGTACTGAAGAAAGAAAATATCACCTGGCGATCATTCTGGAACGGTGGCAGCACCAGCGGTCCCATTTCCAGTGCCTGGAATGTCCGCGCATGGCCGACCATTTATGTTCTCGACCAACACGGGGTCATTCGATACAAGAATGTACGTGGTGAAGCGATGGACGATGCAGTCGATACCCTGTTAAAAGAGATGGAGCAGGAAAAGAAAAAGTAGAAATTGGATCGTCCGTATTTGATTTCTCCGGAATTCAGCGCAGGCCGCGGTCACTGAAGCTTCTTCAGCAGGGCCGTGGCCTGTTTTTCGAAAATTGCTTGCCACGCCGGATCCAGAATGCAATCGCTGTCTTCCTGAGCTCCTCCGACATTACGTAGTTGCTCAGCCGTTGGTGCATAATAGATGTATCCGTTGGTATATCCGGCTACATACGTGTGAGGGTGTTCCGTTCGGCTTTTGATTCCCAAACCGATTCGTACGGTTAATTCACCGGGAAAGGTGATCATGACAAAATCGCCGATTCGGATTCCGATGGTTTCCACGGTGATGGTGCGTTTGGGGGCATCCAGATTCTGTTGCTGATGCATTTTCAAGAGTCGTAGATTTGCGCCCAGGCGGGTTAACTCTTCCATGGTGTAGATGTTTCGTAAATAGGCTTTCATGTTGGCGCGGTTCTGTGCATCCATCTGTTTTAAGTCGGAATGCCCTAATTTTTCGTCGTGCAGATAACGACTGGCATGATACGAAGGAAAATCTGGATCGAGGTTATGTTTTGCCGTGAGCTGCATAAACTGACGGAGATTCAAGGTGGTTCCACCTAGTGCATTTAGCAGCACGAGTTGCTGCTGTTGGAGCTGCGAGATTCGATCGGCCAGATTCGCACGTGGGAGTTCAATGGTTTCGTTGAAAAGGGCGAGGCGATCGTCAGCTCGGGTTTCGATTTTGCGAATCCCCTTGAGTGTACTCAGGCCCAGTCGATTTCCCAGCGGTTCAGCGTGGCGGGGGTGTTCAATGTCCTTATAGGCAATGGGGTTAATGTCACCACCACATCCCTGCACAAACAGAGCAATGGCACCCGGAGTCAGATTGTCTTCAATCACCTGAGATGCGAAACCGGTAATATCTGCGGTATTGGCGCCGCTCGGGACTCCCTGAATCGGATGACAGGCAAAATTGTAGACAGCGGCTAAATTGTCGCCATTGAGTTTATTGATCAGGACGATGCCAATTTCCGGGTCAATTGGTCCTGTTGCAGCGATGTCTTTATTCGGTGGCAGTGAATATGCATGGCGCACATCAATTTCAGTTCCATCTTTTAGGAACATGCGACGATTTTCCATGATGCGGTCTTCGGTCCCCTTGCCGACGCCAAGTGTGACCGGTTCCAGCTTTTCCCACGCTTTTACGATTGCCTGGACCGTTAACGTTTCGCTTTCCGGAGAGGGTATGCCGTGGCAATGACTGGCGTTAATTAATATATTGGCTCCGTCGATTCCGATTTCAGCGTGGACGCGGCGGCGGACATTGGCAAGAAAGTCGTCCGCGATGTAACCGATCTCCCCGATGGAGACCACATCCATGGTGACAAGGACGACCGTCGTCTTCGCACTGCGAATAATCAGAGCGCGTGAATAGAGTGGGCTTTCAACTAATTTCGAATCGGGATGGGTGATGTCAATTTTGGCCGCGCCTGCCTGTATTTCCTCACTGTAAACCGTTGTGGGCTGAGTGAGTGAAAAAAGGAATACGCAAAGAGACGTAACGAGGGAGGCAAGTCGTATCATGGTGTCATCCTGAATAAACAACCGGTTAATCGGAAACGTTCCTGTTGTTTATTTTAACACAACGCGACGGAGCCTGAAGTTTAAGACGTCTGTTTGGTGAACAGAGGTTCAATGACGCTTCCCTGATTGAGCTGCAACGGGCGATTAAAGCGATCATGCACGACTGAGTCGGGTGGTATCCCGAGTAAATGGTAGACCGTCGCCCCAATGTCTTCGGGTGAATAAGGATGGGTTGTGGGGTACGTTGCATGGGCGTCGGTTTTGCCGATAACCTGTCCCCCCTGGACCCCTGCGCCTGCAAACAATGCAAAAAAGCACGGGCCCCAGTGATCGCGTCCCGCTTTGTCGTTTATTTTAGGAGTACGTCCGAATTCCCCCAGCATCATTACCAACGTGTCGTCGAGCCTGCCACTTTGATCCAGATCCTCCAAAAGTGCGGAGACACCCTGATCGGTTGGTGGTAACAGCCGATCCTTGAGCGTGCTGAAGATGTTGCTGTGATTATCCCATGTCTGAACAGCGCCCATATTTACCTGAACAATCGGAACCCCGACCGCGTTGAGGCGGCGTGCCAGTAAAAGTGATTGACCATACATGTGTCGGCCATAGCGGTCCCGGGTTTTTTTGGACTCATGCTCCAGTTCAAAAGCGGCGGCAAGTTTTCTTGACGTAAGAATGGAAAATGCGAGATCCTGTTCGCTGGTCATGCGGCGGGCCACTTTTACATCGGATAACTGATCCCGCTGGCGATTTAATCGAGAGACCAGCGAGTGGCGGTCCGTCAGGCGATGGATATCCAGCCCCGGTGAAAGTGTAAGATCGTCTACCCGAAATTTGTCCGTGTTCGGATCACCTGTAATCTGCCATGGGTCATAGTTTGGCCCGAGCACGCCCGCGTGCTGACCGGGCCACGTTAAGGTGCTGCTTTGCAGGAACGTAGGTAGATTAACCCCACTTGGGATACCGTCTTTGCGGGGACGCATATAAGCCAGTCCGCCTGAATAAGCTGGCCAGTCGGTACGAGACGCGACTTTGTCAAAAAATCCACCCGGTTGCCATTCCCCGGTAAGCACATAATGGGTGGACATCAAATGATTGTTGTCTTTGTGGGAAAACGATCGCACAATCGCATATTTGTCCGCCAACGCGGCCAGTTTGGGCAAATGTTCGCAAATGTGCAGTCCAGGGACGGTTGTGGAAGTCGGTTTGAACTCGCCTCGTACCTCCGCCGGTGCGTCAGGTTTCATGTCAAAGGTGTCGTGATGACTCGGAGCACCCGTCAAAAAGACAATAATGATCGATTTAGGGGACGTCGTATTCGCGGCATTCAGACGATTCTTCAGCAGCGACGGTAACCCCAGTCCAAGCAGCCCCGAATAGCCAACCTGCATCGCTTCACGGCGGGTGAAGCCCGTCGGCGATTTAGGTGGTGGTGAGGACATGGCGGACACTTGGGGTCAGGTAAAATAAATCTCTATCCGATACAGTAGATTATAGCCGAATCGACGATGTTGTGTCGTGGTCGAATATGAGTGTCCGTCTTGAGAGATGGCTACAAATAAAAAAACGCCTGATCCGGGGTGAATTCCCTGGAATCAGGCGTTGCTATGAATGAACTGGATGACGACTTCGACCGGAACTAGTTTGCATCTCCGGTACCAGCAGCGGCGACAAAAGCTTCCTGATTAGGTAACTCTTCGCCAGCCAGAGATGGGTCTGCGTGTTCCAGCAGTACGCGTTTCATCAGCATCAAAGTTTTTCGCTCGGCTTGTTCACGAGCGGTGAGTCCTTCGCCGGCGGCAAGTTTGTCGAGCTTGTCATTGAGTTGGTACAAAGTACCCATCATGACCGCGGCTTCTTCCTGCAGGTCGGCGTTGATTTCATCGCCAATGGCATCAGCCAAAGCGTCGATGGTGGCTTTGGCAAGGTCTTCGTCTCCACTTTGGGATAGATCCCTGATCGCACTTTGGATGGTGCTCTTGTGATTGTCCACAAGGTTGCCAAACTGTTCCGCACTAAACACGGCCCCCTGAGCGAGCAGCAGGTCCATTTCTTCGATCGCGTAGTTTTCAATAATCTGCCTCACTTCCGGAAGCATGGTCTTGAAGTTGTCGCTGGCGACCTGAGTTAAAGCGGGCGCTTCTTTTTGAACCGTTTCGTCAATTAATTTTGACGTGTCCGTAAGCGATGTGGGAATGCCATTACCTTGTGCTAAGTCAAAGGCTAAGGCAACCACCGTCGTTGGTTGTCGGAATACTTCGATTTCACCCAGGAAATAATTAAACGAGTAAGCACCCCAAGCAAGAGATGCGACACCAACGACCAGCATGGCACGCGTGATCAATTGAATGCCTTTGCGAAGTTTCTCTAACTTAGCAGAGAGTTCGTTAAGAGTTTCTTGATTGTTAGACATAATTTAAATCCGATCTGATGTATATGAATTTGTATGAATCTAAAATGAATTTGATAATGTGTTGATTACTCTTCCGCCTCTTCCGCTGGTGCTTCAGCGGCTGCCGGAGCGGGAGGTGGGGTTGGTGCGGGAGCCGCATCGCTGGAGGCACCGGCTTCGATGTCTTTCAACATGTTGATGCCAACCGTTGCGGCGCTACTAAAAAACGCATCTTCCACGGTGCCTTCGCCTGTGTGGGGCATCGCTACCGGGAAGTTGTCGTAATTTTTGTAGAGTTCGTTCAGTTTTCCCTGAATCTCGTGCTGGTAGTGTTCTACCAATACCTGATTCATGGCCGTTTCAAGATTGGCTACGAGATTGGCAACCTGCTCGTCGTTAAAGTCCGGAAACTTTTCCCGAAGCACTTTTTCGTGGTTGTTGAGTGCTTCGGCGTAACGTTCGTTGAAAATCGTGTTGAGCCGGGTTTCCATGTTTTTAGCGAGCGTTTCGCGCTCAATTGAAACGATGCCCTTATACTCTTCCAGATCCTGATCAAGCTGAGTCTTCAATGCACTCTGTAAAGTTTGAACGATGGAATCGCCGAGTTTCTTGCTTTCATCCTGAAGCAATTCTTCAGGATCACCCGGTCCAAAATATTGACCTTTGGCTTCGTCAACGAGTGAGTTGGTAAAATCTTCATCGCTAAGGCTTTCAGCAAAGTTTCCAAGTTCTACGATCAGATATCCGATGAATCCAACAACGACAATCACGAGAACTAAACGGGCATAACGCGAAAACGTCATTGCCTCGGCTAGGCCGTCAACTTCGGAAGTAATGGAGTCTAAACACAGATCGCCGCTTGAATCGGAAGCATCATTGGTTTCAGTCGTTTCAACTGGATCATCGTTGGGCACCTCGGGCGCTGTTTGGTCTTCAGACATGGGAATACCTTATAATTTTAAAGAGAATAACAATTAGTTCGGAATCGATAAGCATTGAGGACGGTCAATTTACACTACAGTTGTGAATTTTGCAGCCGTCGGTCCACCGTCCTTTATCTGCCTTGTGAACACAAAGCAAGATGATGCTTTCAACCTATCCCATTCTCGGAGGGCATGCAACCAAAATTTGCAAGTGTTTCTAGCTTTTGTGGGGGGTATGAATTTTGAATCCTTTCTGTCATTTTCTCAGCATCGATGACACTCTGGAGCTTTCACATGTGTGGTTCGCGGAGCACGACGGACTTTTCAGTGATAGTTTTTCGAAAACGGCCGTGTTATATTCCAGATCCCGTTTGTGATTTGTCTTTTATTCTTTTCAATGAGAATCGTATGAAATCCAATATGTCTTTAGTTCGACCTTTCATCGTCTATGGTCAGATATTTCTATGGTTTGGCTTGTGTTTGTCGGTCCCCACATCTGCGCAATCGTTACCGCAACGGACGGCGATCGATGATTATGTGCAACGTGCCGACGACAGTTATCACTGGAAGATCATCAGGGACGAGACAAAAGACGGCCTGCGACAAGTGATCATCGACATGACGTCTCAAACATGGTTGACCAAAGCAGATGTTGATCGTCCCCAATGGCAGCATTGGCTATCGTTGGCGATCCCCAGCGTTCAGCAACACAATACGGGATTGCTGTGGATCGGTGGTGGTGCGAACGGTCGCGAGGCACCACAGACGGTTTCAGAACGAATACAGCTGATTGCCCGCGCAACGGACTCGGTGGTTGCCGAATTGGGGATGGTTCCCAACCAACCTCTGGAGTTTCACGGGGATGGGCAGATGCGGACCGAAGATGATTTAATCGGATACACATGGGATCAGTTTCTCAAGACGGGTGATCCTAAATGGCCGGCACGGAATGCCATGATTAAGAGCGCCGTTCGTGCCATGGATACGATTACAGAGATCACCTCCGATGGTAGCAAGGGTAGCCGTGAAATAGACCAGTTTGTGGTTGCCGGGGGGTCCAAACGCGGATGGACCACCTGGATGACCGGTGCGATGGATGATCGCGTGGTTGGTATCATCCCAATCGTCATTGATGTGTTAAATGTACGAGCAACCTCAAAACATCATTTTGCCGCGTACGGGTTTTGGGCACCGGCATTTGGAAATTATGTGGAACATCGTATCACCGAACGAATGGATTCACCACAAATGGTCAAGCTGATGGAACTGGTCGACCCATTCTATTATCGTCATCGGTTAAAGATGCCCAAATTCATAGTCAATGGAGCTGGAGACCAGTTTTTCCCTCCGGATTCCGCACAATATTATTTCCATGAACTGGAGGGAGTTAAACACTTAAGATACGTACCCAACACGGACCATAGTCTTGGTAACAGCGATTCGGTCGAGAGTATCATTGCGTATTATTCGTTAATTCTGGCTGGTCGGCCAGCGCCCGAGTTAAACTGGACTCTCGACAAAGATAACCTTTTGAAGGTAACCACCGTTGTCAAACCGAAAGAAGTTCGCTTGTGGCAGGCGACCAATCCTATTGCACGGGACTTCCGTTTGGAATCGCTCGGTCCCCGGTATACCAGTGTCGTGTTAAAAGTCCAAGAGGATGGGAGTTACCAGACGCCTTTGTCCGCCCCGACGAAGGGGTGGACCGCCCATTTTATTGAGCTCACCTACGACATTGGTCTTCCCGTTTCTTTGAAAGTGACCACACAGGTTTATGTACTACCCGATATCTTGCCCTTCGCGGAGAAGGACTCCAGCCGCCCGGCAACGATCACGGTGGATTTGGTCGCACCCAATGCGCAGGTGGTCGAACAAATTAGTGCAGCACTGCAAACAAATGAGCATCAACTGGCGGTATCCAAAATGAAGTTCTCATCACGGTCACGTGGGGCTAGCGGCGAGGTCGATGTGCGTCTGAACTGGAAACCGAAAGGCCGATTCTGGACCGCGGCGTCTCAAATCCGCAGTTGGTTGTCCGATCTGGGTTGTTCCGAATTCGCTGTGCGGTTGGAATCCGGTAAAGGTGCGCCACTGGATCCCTAGGCATTCCGGACGAACAAAGGTTGCCTGTCGTCTCGTTCTGCCGTTGTTGGTTCCTATGCAGTTTATGGTCGCGTCTACACTCCGACGGGACAATTCAGTGAATAAAAAACCACCGCCTGTTATGCGAGGGAACAAGCGGTGGTTTGTCGTGCTTGGTGATACGGAAAGTTTTAATTCACGTTGACTACAGTTGACGCCCGGCTCGGCGACGGTCCGATTCCTTAAGGAGTTTTTTGCGTAATCGAACGTTTGCCGGTGTAACCTCGACCAGCTCGTCATCCGCGATATATTCCAGCGCTTCCTCCAGAGAAAGTCGACGGGGAGGTTGCAATACAATATTGTCATCGCTACCGGAGGCCCGCATGTTGGTGAGTTTCTTTTCTTTGGTGGGGTTTACGGTCATGTCACCGCTTCGACTATTCTCACCGACCACCATCCCCTCATAGATTTCATCACCTGGGGCGATAAACAAATCGGCTCTTTGTTGTAATCCATCCAGACCGAACGCGACTGCTTTGGCCGTGGATTGTGAAACCAGGACCCCATTGGCTCGATCAGGAATCACGGCTTCCATCGGTTGATAACAGGAAAATCGATGGTGCAGGATGGCTGCACCGTGCGTTGAATTAAGGACCCGTGTTCGCAACCCAATCAGCCCCCGGGAGGGTATTTGGAAGCGTACGATACTATAGTCGCCACGCGTCTGCATTTCTTCCATATCTCCGCGTCGGGCACCCACCAGTTCCATAACCGGTCCAAGATGTTCCGTGGGAACTTCGACAGTTAGCGTTTCGTAGGGTTCGTGTTGAATACCATCAATTTCACAAACCACAACCCGTGGTTTCCCGACCGACAGTTCAAAACCTTCCCGTCGCATGGTTTCAATAAGGACGGACAAATGCAGGACACCACGGCCAGCCACGGAGAAAGCATCTCCGTCATCGGTGGGATTAACCCGCAACGCAACATTTTTTTCCAGTTCCCGTTCCAGTCGTTCACGTAATTGGCGGTTGGTCACGTATTTTCCTTCTTTTCCCACAAAAGGAGACGTATTCACAGAAAATGTCATCTCCAAGGTGGGTTCACCCACCGTCAGTCGTGGAAAAGCGCGTTGCGTCTCAGGATCGCTAATCGTATCTCCAATTTCGATTTGATCCAGTCCGATCAGGGCAACGATATCACCGGCATCGGCGTGGTCGGCATCGACACGGCCGAGGTTTTCAAATACCTGCAGTTGAGAGATGGTGGCAATTTCCACCTGATCATTTGTTTGCATCAGGGCAACTTTCTGACCGTTTTGGATATGGCCCGACGCGATACGTCCAATCGCGATTCGGCCTACATATTCTGACCAGTCCAAAGTGGTAACAAGCATTTGCAGGGGTTCGTCGACGTCGACATCCGGCCCCGGTGCGTGTTCCAGAATAATGTCCATGACCGGCAGAATGCTGTCGGTACGTTTTGCCGGGTCGTCCGTTGCATATCCTTCTTTGGCACTCGCATAAATAATGGGTAGATCATCCAGCACGTCGTCGCTTCCCAGATCCATCAATAGTTCCATGGTTTCATCGACAACTTCGCCAATGCGGGCATCGGGGCGATCGATCTTATTGACGACGACGATAGGCCGGACGCCACACTCCATTGCTTTGGAAAGGACGAATCGTGTTTGGGGCATGGGGCCCTCGGCTGCGTCCACGAGAACGAGCGCCGCATCGGCCATTTGTAAGACGCGTTCCACTTCCCCACCAAAATCCGCATGACCCGGTGTGTCAATGATGTTGATCTTGACGCCTTTGTAGGGAAGCGAGATATTCTTGGCCAGAATGGTTATCCCCCGTTCCCGCTCCAAATCATTGCTATCAAGCATACGCTCACCCAGCATCTGCTCGGAGCGGAATTGTCCGCTTTCTCGCAGCATGCAGTCGACCAGAGTGGTCTTCCCATGATCTACATGGGCAATAATGACTATGTTACGGATGTCGGTGCGTCGCATTTGGGTGATATTCGATTATTTAGAATCGAATCGTAAAATCATGAGCTGTAAATAGAAACCCGAGGCTCAACCAACAGGTCCGGGAAATGCGCGGATCCTTGCTTCATAAGCCGGTGCAAAAGTAATATCGTATCAGTGAGTCGGAATGTGTGATAGGTGAGTTTTGGCGGTTCGCACTTGTCCGGAAGGCTTGGATCAGTCGCATTCTTAATCATGGCCAGACGGGTGGCGATGCCGATGGTTTCTGGTGCTGCGGCGAGGTCATTCACGTTTCGTTAGACGCGTCAGCAGGGAAGATCATGAGGGGAGAATCACTCCAAATGCCTGGACGTTGATGCACAGAATGAACCCGCCGTTTTACGCGAGTTCCTTCGTCGTCAAAGGAGCACGTTCCCGCCGTGGGTTATTTGTTCTGAGAGTCGTGGTCGTGGTCATGATCGTCGTGGTCATGGTCTGCGGAATCCTGAGCGTGTTGATTTTCACAATGGTCGCAGTACAACAACTTGGATTCGGGGTGCTGTTTTTGCCAGACATCCCAGCGGACGTTCGCAGTCCAGTTCTCTTGTTTTAGCTCTGCTAATCGCAGACCCTTGTTCTCGCCATCGATCGCCTTGCCCGTTTCCTGTAACCAGCGTGTGTTTGTCTTTTTATCAAACATAATCAAATTCCCGTGCAGTACGGCTCCGGAAACACGCATCTCCATGTCCCGGTCTGTCCCTGCAATGCGTCGCTCGTGAACCACGAGCTTTTGTTCACTCGATCAGTAACTTGCCGCAATCGCGGTGTCCTGCAGGGTGTCGTTGACGATCTGGTGGTATTGCAGAACATATAATGGATAGAACCGGCTCTCCCCGTTGATGGTAATTCCAATTCCTTTGGTTCCACCGGCAATTTTGGCTTCTGTACCGGTAATAAATTCGGGAGAGATAATGGCATCCCTCGAGTCCTTGGCTCGGTATTGGATCGGTTCGTGGTGGGGAGTACCACCGGTTTCTGTTTGCACCGTTCGCGCTTCGGTCGCTTCCTGACCGTCAAGTAAATCCTCGATCGACGGTGTACTGTCAAATATGAAGTATGCAGCGCCACCAATGGCGAATACTCCGAGCAATATTGCAACAGTCAATTTATTCATCAAAACACCTGTTCATAAATAAGGCCATGGGAATCAGTCGCCAATTCCGGCTACCTATATATAATAGGTCGAATGATTCGCGAAGGGAAATGACTATTTTTCAGTTTCTTCGCGGACCACAAGCAACTGATTAAGGGTTACATCGGTATGTTCGGTTACGACGCCACTAGGCCAGGTCACGGTAAGTCGATCTGCCTGAGTTGCCGAGCCTAATCCAAAATGAGCAATACAGCTGTTGGTACTCAAATAGCTCGAACTCAATACGGATTCATGAGTAAAAGTGTTCGATTTCGTATGGATCTGGATTCTGGCACCGATCCCGTATCGATTGCTTTGCGACCCCACGAGCTGAATTTGAAGCCAGTTTCCTGTATTGTCGGAAGTATTTTTCAGTAGGGTACCGGGACCACTGTGGATTGCGATGGCGACATCCAGTCGGCCGTCACGATCGAAATCGGCAGTTGCGAGGCCTCGCGCGATTAATTTCCGGTGGAAAAACGGTCCGGCATCGTCGCTGACGTCACCAAAGTTGACAGCGCCATCATTACGAAGGACACGGCAGCGTTGGGGAAGTAACTTGGGATCCTTTAATACCTCGGTGGTCAATTCATCTTCGATGGTACTGCCGTTGGCCAAAACAACATCCAGATGCCCGTCATTATCAAAATCAACCATGTTAACCCCCCAGGCAACATCGGCGGTTGATTTGATATCCAGTATACCGGTGAACGGTCCGACATCTTCCATCAGAATGATTCCGCTTTCATCGCTGCCGGATAGATTTTTCCATAAAGCATGGTCTTCGTTTACCCAGTGCGTGGTGAACAGATCCATTTGACCATGGTGGTAGACGTCGCCGATGGCGATACCCATACTGGCACGTCGGTCAAAGGTTCCCGAGACGGAAGAAACATCCTCAAATGAACCATTTTGCAAGTTCTTGTACATCGCGTCTGCCGTTCCAACGTCATTACCAACAAACAAATCCGGCCAGCCGTCGTTATTGAAGTCACAAAAAATAGCTTGCATGGATTTTCCTGCTGGGTTGGCGACTCCTGCTGTTTTGGTGACGTCTTCAAAGACACCCTGACCATCGTTCTTCAACAGAATATTAGGCAACGCATCATACGACACCGGATTGGTCCAGACCGCCGGTCGACCGGCAACCAGTGGCCGATTCTTTGCTTTTTCACGATCGAATTCAACATAACCACATAGATACAGATCTAAGTCACCGTCTCTGTCGTAGTCTCCGGCGGTAAGTCCTAACAGGAAGCTGTTGATTTCTGCCAAACCGGACTGTTGTGTTCGCTCTTCAAAGGTGCCGTCCCCTTTGTTTTGATAGTGAACGACCCCGCTGTAGTGCGTCACGGTTAAGTCCAGCCAGCCATCGTTGTTGGCATCCCACCATAAACAGCCAAAGTCCCATCCGGTATGCCCCACGCCCGCTGTATCCGTTACATCGGTAAACGTACCATCACCGTTATTGCGATACAGTTGATTCCCGGATGCGGCGTCCATTTCCTTTTCGGTTGCCAGAAAGGGGGCGGCAAAATTAACGAAATAGAGGTCTTCATCGCCGTCATTGTCATAATCAGCCCAGCCAACTCCGGAACCCACATCTTCAGGGATTAACGAATCACGAGGGGCATTGAAGTGTGAAAACTGGATCCCGGACGACTGCTGTACCTCTTGAAACGTCAGGGGACCCACGCCCGGACTTAGGTGAGCCTCGTCTGGCTCCGACGGAAGTGACGGCACATCATCGTCACAGCCCGTCAAAAGACAAGTGCCGATGGTTATGAAGGTCAGGAAGGAGATAATTCGGTACATCGTAAACGCTATGCTGAAAAGGTGGTGGAAAAAACTGTATGAAAAAAGCTTATCACTTATCGCAGGGAGAGCGGAATGTTTCTAACAAATTGTCCTACAACGACCGCGCTGTAACCGGCATAAAACGATGTAACATCGAAGCGAATGCGCGGACAGTTCTGGATACGTAAAATAGGCAAGAACGGTTCGGCGGTTAATTCTGGGGAGCCGTCCGCAGGGCATTCCAAAACCTGCCCCGAGAAAGGGTTCTGGTTTGGTATTTTCGGAGATACCTATGATAGGCCGGTGAATCCGGGATGGTTTGTTCGGGACCCAATGGATATGTTTTCATTGTGGTAAAGGGTAACGGTTCAACTCGGTGACCGGCAACCGTATTGAGATCTGCGTCTTTATCCCACCCAACATTCTTGATGATGAAGTCACGGGTCCACCCGGCGGGAGGATCGGGTAGAGCTGCAAAACGTAAACTCATCTCATCTCCGGATCCTAGAACCACCAGTCGATCGTCCGTAGCGGTGATCAGTTCGGTGACGTCACCGTAACGGGTAAAATGACCGGCCATCGGGGCCCATTGAGCCGTCGTGATAACCTGATCATAAAGATAACGCTCAGGGCCACTATGTGCGCGACCGAGGCGGGCTGAGTATCCTCGATAGTGAAGATCTGCCCCCAATAGCTCAACGGGCGATTGCACAAACGTCTGAGGCTCAGGGTCCACCGCTACCTGAATGCTGTCCCAATAGAGTTCCATGTTGGTCACGATACGTATCCGATAATCCCGGTTGACAAAATGATCAACCGGTACATCAACAACAATCGTTTTAGTCTTCCCTCCGGGAAAACCCATGTTGGGTACAATTTCGACCCATTGTTGCTTTGCGGAATCGGCTGAAGGTGGTTTTGGAATCCAAATTGACGGAGGGCGACTGCCGGGTAATTGTCTATTTTGTGAAAGCGCGATATTAATCGATGTATCTGTTGGGAACACCCAACCGGTCATGATCAACTGAATTTTCCGGGCGTCCTTTATGTCACCAAGATCCAGCTCGAGAAAATAGTCGCTGGTTAATCCCTGTTTGTGTCGGTGATCAAAAAGTTGGGTAAACTTTCCATCGCGCTGATTAATGATTTGCAGGACATCCGAACCATTGCTGCCGGTGGCGGAGACGGGCGATTGTAAACGACGACTGTCAAACGAATGGATATGGAAATCCGAAATAGCCGGAGGACCAACTTTTTCGTTGGAATAGATTGAGGTGTCCGGAGGGTGATCGATAGCCAACAGCTGGATTTCGTCAAAGTAGGCGGCTTCCCAGAGTTCTTCGGTTACCTGCATGCGATATTCATCGTCAATGGCAACCAGCCGATTACCCGGGATGAGAAGATGTTCTGTGTCGCGTGTAGGAGCGATGACACCTTCGGCAAATTGAAGACCAATCGGGGCTGCCCATAAGAGGTCCGTAAAAAATTCGTATCCCTCACCCGTCCACGTATACAGATAAGGACATGAGCCTTTCAGTAATTCCTGTTTTTCGGTAACCGTAACTCGTGTCGCGGGCAGCACGGTGCTTTGAGGGATGCCATTGGTCCAAAGAACCCGCATGGCATCTGCACGCGTCTGTTGACCAATACCGAAGTGAATGACCTGGCCGGCGGCAATTTGTTGTTGGTACTTTCCGCCTGAAAATAATTCGATCCGGCTGCCAATGCCGTAGCCGTTGCATCGTTGGACCCGAAAGAACGGGCCAGGTTCCGCGCATAATCGCAGCCGTAACCAGTTATTTTGGTTTCCTCCGTTGTTTTCAATGATCCAGGGTGTGTTGTTCGCGATGATGGCCATATCCAGGTCACCGTCGTCGTCAAGGTCACCAATTTTGCATTGGGTAACGGCACCTGAGGGAATGCCTGACGGCTGCACCGTCTGGCTGAACCGCCCGTCGCCAAGGCCACGCTGAAAACGGACGCCGCTGGAACCCCAGGCGACGAGATCCATCAGGCCGTCGTTGTCGCCGTCCCATGTTAAAACTCCCTCAGCTGGTGTTTCAGAAACAACGGATGATGACGTAACCCAGGTCTTTTCTCCGGGCTGATTGTCCGTAAGCGTTAGGTGGACACCACTGTCGGTCGCGACAAGTAAATCCCACGAACCGTTGGCATCGATATCACTGATCGCGATGGAGTGTACCGGTTCATCCGGAAAGAGGTCACTCTCCGGTTCATGAAAACGGAATCGACCATGACGAATGTTTTCAAAAAGGCCTTTGGGCGTGAGTATGTCCGCCTGTAAATTCAGATTGTAATCAGCCGTTGCCAGTGTGAGCGCACCCTGTACCCGTTCCGCCTGTGTCACGGAGTGGTGAGTCGAATCGACAAAATCCCAATTCTCCTGGTTTTGGAGGATGACCAAACCGGATTCCGCGACTGCGACAATGTCCAAATCCCCGTCATTTTCGACGTCGACCACCGCCGCCTGAACTAACGCCGAGTTCCGTTGGATAGGTGATTCCTCCTCGACGGGAACGAGGGTTCGTTGCTGCGAATCTTCATCGAGTCGATTTTCAAAAAGCTGGTATCCCCCGGTTCCGTAAACCAAGATATACACATCTGCAATACTGTATTTTTCGGGAGTCAGCGCCGTGGTGTCCCGGTCAAAATCGGCAATCAGAATATGTTGCATCTCCGGTTTAACGGCATGCTGACTCAAGAGAGTCCACGGCGTGCCGTCGGTGGAGCCGCGAAACACCTGAATGTGGTCTCCTGTCAGCAAAATCAGATCATTGAGTTGATCAAGGTCAAAATCAGCGATGGCTAAATCAATCACATCTTCCCCGCGGGTGGGCTGTTTGTCGTCTGCTGCAGCGGTCAACTCCATTGCGATGGCGGATTGTTCAGACGTTGATTTCCATTGGTCATCTCGGTAAAACTCGTCGGAGAAATCATGGATGACATATTCCAAAACATGCCTTTGCAGCTGAAAGAGATCTGATTGATAGCCGAACTCCTGTCGCATCACGTTAAAAATCTGAATTAGGCGGGTGCGGGTGTCAGCCCATGCGGCAGGATCCCCTGCGTTAAGCCTTGCCTTAAACTCAGGCAGCTCCGAGGCGATGTCGATTGTGTGTGAGGACAGCATCGGCGCAAATGGTTGAAGGGTCGCGGCCAGAGCGTCCAGGGACTGAATGAGTTGACCATCCTGTTCATCGGCCTGTAAACGAACAAGTGATTCCAGCAGAACCAGATTGTCGAGGCGATCTTTGGTTGCGTTGCGAATGGCGGTGGCACGTAATTCGGCATCGGGATGGTTTCTTAAAAGCATCACGATCTCACTACCCATGATCGGGTCGTCGGGACGCAATTCGGAAGCGGCCTTATAATGTTCGACCGCGGCGAGTTGCTCGTCGAGCAGCACCGACAATTTGGCTTGTAGAATCTGTGCGACATCGTCCTGATGTTCGATTGTGGAGAGGGTTTGAATTGCCGCCCTGGTTGCCGAGAGGGTGGTTTGATAGGTCTCCGGAGCCTCGTCACGATTTTCTTTGTGCTTTTCCAACAACAACAGCCATGCAATTGCCAGATTGCGATACCCTAAGGGTTCATTGGGAAGTTCGCCGGTGATTTCTTCAAACGCCGCGATCGCTCGTGGACCCTCATCTCCCGACATGTTGGGTGTGTTTTCGAGCCAGCCAATGCCGGAATTCTTAAGCGTGACCAAACGCTGCAGGTCGGCGGTCGATTTTGTGGCATTCGGAAAAAACAGAATCCAACCCATAACGGGAATAAGGATGAGGAAAATACCAATGATCAACCGGCGGCGTTGAGAAGGTGCTGTTGTTTCAGGCATGAATGAATTCAAAGTTGTGTAGATAGATCCAGAGACGAAGGCGAGAGTATTTTGTAGCAATCGCCCACGAATTGCAAGTCGAACGAATGAGGGATTTGCTGTTACTGCGGCGGTGCCGCTGTAATCGTGCTGAAGCTGAGCAAATGCCGGTTGTCCAATGGTTCAGGCAAGTGTCGTTCAATACACAAACGGCATCGGGTGACTTTACAGTAGTTCGGCAATCGGTGTGCCACCCGGGATGAGCGGAATAGGGCGGCCGTTGAGATCGGGAACATGACTTTTGTAGTCTATCCCCAAATGATGATAAATGGTCGCCAGCAGATCATTGGGATCCAGGGGTCTGTTTTTGGGATGTTCCCCCTTGGCATTCGTGGAACCAATTACCTGGCCGGTTCGCATCCCCCCACCGGAAACCAAAACACTCATTGCCGCTGGGTAATGATCTCGACCCGGTTGCATGACTTTCGATTGCGTACCTTCGCGAGAGTTAATTCTTGGTGTTCGGCCAAACTCACCGGAAACGATCAGCATCACTTTCTTGTCCAGACCACGTTGGTAGATATCTTCCACTAAGGCGGCGACGGCCTGATCAAATACGGGGAGTCGCGCTCGATTGTCTTCGAATAAATGTCCGTTCACTGCGTGAATATCCCAGTTTCCAATGGCCCCGGGAATTTGAGGGTTCTGCATCTGCATCGTGACGAAACTGCATCCGGCTTCCACCAGACGTCGGGCAAGCAGGGCGCGTTGTCCCCATTTGTGCCGTCCGTAGCGCTCTCGCGTTTTGTCATCCTCCTGAGAGATATCAAATGCCTGTACCGCCTTATTACCGGTTAGCAAACTGATGGCCTGTTGATTGAACTTGTCGAGTGATTCCATGGCACCGCTTCCGTCAAGGCGATATTTAAGGCGGTCCACAGATTTTAACAATGCGGTTCGGTCGTCAATTCGGTTCTGGAGGTTGGCGGAAAGGGACAGGTTACTGACTTTAAAATTCGGATCATTCGGATCGCCGCCAACAACAAATGGTAAGTAAGCCGAGCCGAGTGCGGCTGCGCCGCCTCCGTATACATTGGCCGCATTGGCGACATAAACGGGCATCGATGGATCTCGGGTTCCCTGCAGCATCCGCGATACAACGGGTCCCAGACAAGGGAATTGAGCTAACGGTTCCAATGGCTTCAGGGGGTCTTAACCTGACAAAAAACGTCCGGCGCCGCCGGCGTGATTTGCAAAACCATGAGAAATCGAGCGGATCAGATTAAATCGATCTGCCACCTCTGCATGACGGGGTAATAATTCGCAGATGTCCAGTCCGGGTGCACGCGTCGCAATGGGACTCACTTCCCCGCGAAACTCCCGTGGGGCGTCCGGCTTGAGGTCGTAGGTGTCCATGTGGCTTGGACCACCCTGGAGCCAAATGAGGATCACCGAAGTGTCTTTAGGTTGGACACCGACATCACGTGCCGCAGCTCGACTGCGTAACAGGTCCGGCAGGGTGAGACCACCCAATAACAGCGAACCTGCCTCGATAAATGATCGCCGTGAATGTATCTGGTTTACCGCTTCCATGATGAATTGTGTATCCGGGGATGGAATTGTGCTGTAGTCATCATCGACTTACCGCATCCCTATTTTAGACAAATCCGAGTCCCATTGTTGAGATCAATTTAGCAAATACCCATAGAATGAGGGGACTGGAATTGTCGATATGAACGGTTTGAGCAAACCGTGATGATATGAAATATCCGGTAACGAACGATTCGCCGTGAAGGCTAGCGGTACCAACTGGTGAACGTATCTACGGATTCCCGTTCCGTCCGATATTGATTGACAGGCTGTTCGCTGTCCCCATAGCCGATGGCAATGCCACAGATGAGTGATTGTTCAGGGGCAATGGATAAAGTGTTTCGAACAATATCCGGGTACTCCGCCAGCGCTGCCTGAGGGCAGGTTTCCAGTCCATACCCGCGGGCGGCGAGCATGATATTCTGTATGAACATGCCCATGTCGATCCAGGATCCCTTTTCAAGAGCTGCATCAACAAAAAGTAACATCAGTGCCGGTGCTCCGAATGCATGATAGTTTTTGATCCACTGAGCCTTGCGGCTATCGTGATCATCACGGGAGATATCTAATGCGGTGTAGAGCGCCATCCCACACGCTTTTTGTCTGGCTCGATAGGGTTCGGTGACCGGATTTGCATAGTAATGATAGTCCGGATTGGCCGGTACATCAGACTGTTTGGCTTCGGACAGAGCATCACATAACTGACGTTTTGTTTCTCCAGCAACGACCGCTACGTGCCAGGGTTGTGTGTTTGCCCCGGACGGTGCCCAGCGTGCCGTATCCAGTACTTCACGGAGCAGGGAAGGCGGCGGGGTCTGGGTGGTAAATGCACGAGTGGAACGTCGCTGTTCGATAGCTGTTAGAACATCCATGAATCAGATCGCCTGTTTGATGGTGATATTCGAAAGGACTGATTATCTCAAATAGGTTGTCTCAGACAATGATGACCCGGAAATAAATCAAGATGTTTTAGCTTTTATCCGCGAACAACCCACCGTTGCAGTCGGGGATGGGGTATGTCACCATAGAGAAGATCATTAGATAAACTTCATTTTCGCCTGTGAGATGTAAATCATGTCAGACCCCTTACCACGATCCGTTTCATCGACACTTCATTTCAATAACGGCTCGGCTTTGGGAATCAGCAATCGTTGGAAAAACGGCCAGTATTGTTCAATCCTGACTGCCGTGGGAATCGTGGGTTGTGGTATTTACGATGTGGTGGTACCCGCTGAATTTGGCCAGGCTCTGGCAGTTGCCCAGGGAACCCCGGAATGTCCGCTAGTGGATCCGGAGGATCTCTTAGATGCCACCATCGTTCGTTGTACACCTCACGCCGCTTCGCTTGGAATTGAAGTTGGTATGACAGGGCTTCAGGCGGTGGAACTCATGCTTGCTGCAGATACGGAATAGGCCCGCCGTAACGGGCGCGTGGTTTGCTTTGCGAGTCGGTGGAGATTGAAGTACAATCATGTTTTCCCGTCGGCCACACCCACATTAAAGAAATGGAATCCATTATGAATCGATTTATCCTTATCGTCGCCAGCACTGCTCTGTTTTTACATCTGACGTCCGTTGATGCGGATGACCCTGTTGAGTCAGCATCCAAACGCCCTTCTACCAGTACGATCATGAAACATATCAAGGCAGGTCTGTTGAATGATGTACTCGGCGGCAAGGCTTCGCAGGAAGATGTAAATTTGCTTCATGAATATGCGAAGGCTCTTTCCCGTAATAAGCCCCCGAAAGGTACGAAAAGCAGTTGGCGGGGTTTAACACGCGAACTCATTGCGGCGACAAGAGATGTGGTTAGAAGCGGCGATGAGCCATCGCTGGCGCGGTTAAAAACAGCGGCAGATTGCAAGGCTTGTCATACACCTCACAAAATATATCCTCCGGATCCGGCAAAATAAAACGGTCGCATCGATGCACACTCTGAAACAGCGAGTTGGACGCCTCAGTCTTTGCTAAAAGGCTGCCACTGCCTGTTGTTATGATTGGAAGCGAACCAGCAACAGGTATCTCTTTTGCAACGGGGAGACGCCGAATACCTCCAGCACGGATTGTGAAATGGAAACCAAGATTACAACCAAACGCCTTAGCAAATGGGTTACTATCGCTGTTGTTCTGTTGTTTATCAGTTCCCTGGGAGCATGGTTTTTCGGGCGGGACACGATGCCCCGTGTGATTCGTGTCGGGACGGGTGAAGAGGGAGGCCTCTACCAAAAGATCGGCGAAGCCATTCAGGCTGGTCTGGAAAACCGCGTCTCATCAAAAGTGATCATCGAATCGACCGAAGGTTCGTTGGACAACTATCAAAAGGTTCTTGAAGGCGAGATGGAACTGGGGATTGTACAGGGCGGTTCCGTTCCCCTCCAGCAACTCTCCGTTGTGACGCCTCTGTTTCCGGACTACGTGTTTGTTATTGTTCGAAAGGATGGTCCGATCAAAGCGATTCCGGATCTTGTGGGCCATCAAATATCACTGGGCTTACCCGGATCAGGTTCACGAATCAGTGCCTTGCAGGTCCTGGCTCACTTTGATATTCAGGCCGACGATCTGGGAAACCGGAAAAACTACTTTACCGAGTTACTGGTGGATCCCGATTTAGATGGCGCCATCATGACCACAGGGATTGGCAATCCGGATCTGCGAAAACTACTTTCGACCAATCAGTTTATTTTGTTGCCTGTTCTTAATGCGGAAGCGATCGAACTGGCGCATCCATTTTTTCACACCGCAGAGATTCCCAGTGGGTTTTTTGGCGAACGAGTGTCCATTCCAAAGGAACCCACCGTGACGGTGACGACCAATGCGTTTTTGGTTGCGAGGGATTCGGCGTCACGAGAGATGATTCGGGAAATTCTGGCTGTGATTCATGAAGGTAATCTAAAAATGGATGTGCCCACTTTAATTTCCCGTGACGACGTCAACTCCCGGATTTCCACACAGCTGCATCCCGCAGCACTGGAGTATTTTAACCCAAGCGATAACATTGGCTGGTTAAGGGAAATTCTTGAGTCGATGAATTCCGCCAAAGAACTGATTGTGGCCCTGGGTACT
>JAYZPA010000063.1:0-16368 GCA_036150515.1 Planctomycetota bacterium | reverse complement strand
GTACCGTGGGCACCGTCGGTTGCAGAGGCAACCTCGATCGCCGTACCTTCATTCTCGTGGGTATCGTTGTCCAGAACCGCTACGGTAACTGCCGTATTAACCAGCGTATTGGCCACATCATCGGTCGCTTCGGGACTGGGCAGAATCTCTGCAATACGAACGTTATCAAACGAAGCAATTCCCCGTATCGTTCCAACGCCCAGTTTACCATTTCGAAGATTTTCGTTACCGAAATCATGCGATAATTGCAGCTCGTCATTTGCATAGAGCTGTACTAGGTTACCCTCCATTCGTAATTCCAAAGCGTAATCCTGGCTCACACTAATAGAACTCGACTTCGACGTCAAACCACGAAGCGAACCGTTGGTCACTTCATTCATAAACCACTTACCGCGGCTGCCGTTGGCTCCCGCGTATTTGTAGTTATTCGCATCGACATAATCAAAAACGAAAACGGCGGTTCGCAGAAAACCGGAAATATTCTGCATGTTTGCCGTTGCTTGAAATTTCACTCTATCAGGAATCGGTACTGTCAAATCAACGACACTGATTGCATTGGTACTTGTCGATGAAGGCGTTCCGTCGTAGCGGTTACCGACCACTTCAAACGTACCACTTTTCACCGTAAAGTCATCGGCTAGCCCATCATTGAAGTCTTCCTCAAAAGGCAACGTACCCTGAGCTGTTACGTCCAGAGAATATCCACCGTAGGAAATGATTTCTGAGGAGACCGCATCATTTTCTCCGTAAACCAAAACATCGTGAGCAGGGAGCTCGTCTGCTGGATTCGAAGTAAATACAATCGTACCCTCTGCTGTAGCCGTCATCGGTACCGAGAATACCAAACGCTCGTCCGTACCCAATGTCGACAGACCGGCCATCGAGCCTATTTCATCCATCAATCCAACGGTCGTTGTTGTTCCTGATTTGAAATTGGTATAGGGACTAAAATACGACGCTTGTCCCGTAACACTTGCAAATTGAGAAGAATATTCAACATCTGCAAAAGATGCGAAAACACCATCTCCGTCGGTACGCAGATCTTTCACCAAGCCACGCAATTGGAATGAGTCATTGAGGTTAATCGATGTAATCGGATTTCCACTATTATCAGTCGCGACCAAGCGAATTTGAACCTTATCACCCGCCTCACCCTCTCCCAAGTCGGCCATTCCGCCAAACACATCTGCAGCTAAGAGCTCACGATTCTCCAAAGTCTCCATGTGTAGTTTGGCTTCAATGGACTTCCGAATCCATGATTTGTCCTTTTGCGACAAACCCATATTTCGTGGCCGTTTAATCATTCTATTCCTTACTAACTTTGGTCAAACACCAACTAAAAATGAATCGAAGTGAAGTAACAAGACATCCATCACCCGCATGGCTAATTTTGAGGTATTTCGGATGAGCGTTGTTAGTCTACCCAAGCATAAATTGCATTAATTCCCTAATTTCACAAGTGCCCGCTTATTGTAGTTCGTTGAGAGTAGCAAAACAGCGCAGTATTGGCAATGAAATTGCCTTTTTCAATACAATTTCCAGACCTCTATTTCGACGCTTTTATGGTTACGAACTCGTCTTTGATAAGCAGAAAATACCTCGACCCATAGGGTATTGAATATCGCCCCTGAGATATTGAATATCAACATTATAGGCAGAAGCCAAAAAATGCATATGAATCCGTCATATTTAATGCTATGAATACCGAATAATGCATGAAATGAAAGACAAACGTGGACAATTAGTAAACGATGAAATCATCTCCCACTGGCCAGAAATGATAGGCATTCCCATTGGACTATCGTTTGGTCTGAATTTCCTTCCGGTATCACCTGGACAACTTGTTAGGAACCCGGCAGCGTGGGTTTGTGTCCATTCTTGTAATCTTCGGTCCTCTGGCTCTCCGCGTTGCACCATGCTCTGATGAACCCTAAAATGGTCTGCGAAGTTCGTTTCATCCACTATCCCCTCTAGCGTTAGAAAATCCCCTTATGTCCGATTCACTCAACAAATACAGTGCACGTATAACCCAGCCTCGTAGTCAGGGAGCCTCTCAGGCTATGCTTTATGCGACCGGCATGACTGAAGAAGACATGAATAAAGCTCAGGTCGGCATCGCGAGTGTCTGGTACGAAGGCAACCCCTGTAACATGCATCTGCTGGATTTGGCTGCCGAAGTCAAAAAGGGGGTCCACGACGCCGGATTGGTCGGGATGCGGTTTAACACCATTGGAGTATCCGATGGGATCAGCATGGGCACCGAAGGCATGAGCTTCTCACTGCAATCACGCGATCTGATCGCCGATTCCATCGAAACGATTATGGGGGGACAATGGTACGATTCACTGGTAACGATCCCCGGTTGCGATAAAAACATGCCCGGCTGTTTGATAGCGATGGGGCGGTTAGATCGTCCATCGCTGATGGTCTACGGCGGTACAATCAAACCCGGCTGCCACAACGATCAAAAGCTCGACATCGTTTCAGCATTTCAGAGTTATGGTGAATATATCACGGACAAAATTGATGATGAAACACGGCAGGCAATTGTACGACAATCCTGTCCGGGTCCTGGTGCCTGTGGCGGAATGTACACGGCCAACACCATGGCCACTGCTATTGAAGCCATGGGAATGTCGTTACCTTTCAGTGCTTCGATCCCGGCCGTCGATCAGAGCAAATTAGACGAGTGTCGGGCTTCCGGAGCTGCCATCAGGAATTTGATGGAACTGGATCTCAAGCCAAGTCAGATCATGACTCGCGAGGCCTTTGAAAATGCCATGGTTATGGTCATGGCACTCGGGGGCTCCACCAATGCCGTACTGCATTTGATCGCCATTGCCCGGAGCGTCAACATTCAACTGGAACTGGACGATTTTCAATCAGTGAGCGATCGGGTTCCCTACATTGGTGACCTCAAACCATCAGGAAAATTTGTTCAGGAAGACCTGCATTCCGTCGGAGGGACGCCTGCTGTCATGAAATACATGCTTGAAAAAGGTTATCTCGATGGTGACTGCATCACGGTAACCGGCAAGTCAATCGGCGACAATCTGGATGCCGTTTCTGGGCTGGTTGCCGGTCAAACGGTCGTACAAACGGTTGAAAATCCAATCAAACCAAGTGGTCATTTGAGAATCTTGCGGGGCAATCTGGCACCTGACGGTGCCGTTGCCAAAATTACGGGTAAGGAAGGTCTTCGTTTCCAGGGCCCTGCCAATTGCTTTGACAGCGAAGAAGCCATGCTCACCGCTCTGGAAGACGGACAAATTGTTGCCGGGGATGTGGTGATCATCCGATACGAAGGTCCTCAGGGAGGTCCGGGAATGCCCGAAATGTTAACACCAACCTCAGCCATTGTAGGAGCTGGCCTGGGCGATCAGGTCGCCTTGCTGACCGACGGTCGTTTCTCCGGTGGCTCTCATGGATTCATTGTCGGTCACATTACTCCTGAAGCCCAGGCAGGGGGCCCGGTTGCATTAGTACAAAACGGCGATCAGATTACGATTGATGCGGAAACAAACAGCATCTCCGTCGACGTCTCCGAGGAGGTGTTTACAACCAGAAAAGATCAATGGACCGCACCCGCATTTAAAGCAACTCGTGGCACGCTCTACAAGTACATTAAGTGTGTCAAAAGTGCATCCGAAGGTTGTGTCACGGATGAATAACAAGGGGTTGTCAAAACGAATGAGGCAAGAGGCATTTCGTTCAGTATCCCTGCAACCCCCTGAGGCCCGTACTCGCAAATGAGTTCGGAATTAGAAATTGGTTCCGGTTCCTTTGGTCAGCATCATAAATGCTTTCTCCAGATTCACTGCCTCTTCAACAAACATGGTGAGGCCATGTCCCGCTTCAAGCAGGACACCTGGTAAGTGACTGTAGTCCTCCAGATTCTCGACCAGCGTTACAATAATCTGCTCGTCCACCATTTCCACTTTAGCCACATCTCCATGCTGTTCCAACACACGAGCCGCGGCGGAAGCATCCTGACGCACCATAATATTCAATACCACCTGCTTCCGAATCTGCTTCATAATATCACCCACCGTCGAATTGACCGTCATGACCCCCCGGTCGATAATCCCAAATTTATTGCAGACATCCGCCAGTTCCGGAAGAATATGGCTGGAAACAATAATCGTTTTTCCGGTTTGTCCCAACCGCCTTAGCAGTTCCCGCATTTCAATTCGTGCACGCGGGTCCAGACCACTCAACGGTTCATCCAGCAGGAGGACCTGTGGATCGTGCAGCAAGACCCGAGCCAGACCAAGTCGCTGTGTTTGCCCTCGAGAAAGCGTATTGGCAAAGGCATTGCGTTTGAAATCCAGGTCCACTATTTCAAGCATCTCGTTACAGCGTTTTTGCCGTGCCGGGCCTTTGATCCGGTAGGCAGCGGCAAAGAATTCCAGATATTCAATAACCTTCATGTCGTCATAGACGCCGAAGAAATCCGGCATATACCCAACTAAACGACGTATTTCCTTGGGCTTGGTATAAATCGAATTCCCACAAACATAGGCCTCGCCCGAAGTCGGGTTCAACAGCGTCGCAATGATCCGCATGGTGGTGGTTTTTCCGGCACCATTTGGGCCGATAAAACCAAACAGATCTCCTGCTTCCAGATCCAAATCGATATTTCGGATCGCGTGCATCTCGCCATATTTTTTTGTAAGCCCACTCGTTTTAATCACGGCATTTACCTTTGAAACCTGATTTATTGTTGCTCCAACTCACGTTGATTCCCAGCCGTTGCAACAGGAATCACCACCCTATAGAAACGGTGCACCTTTAAATGTTCCTCAGCCACGGCCGAACTGCATACAAATTCCGTCATTCCCCGTTTTGCCTGTCCCACCAACACGGCACGATGCAAACGTAAGAGATTACTTGTATCTAAATAACTTTGGTAGCGGTGGAGTAAGCCAGTATACCGTTCCCCACCAATCTCCTGATTAAACATCATTTGCCACACAACGCGCTGGATCGGTTCATCCAAAACGCTCCAACCTCGTTGCGTATGACGTTTGCTGCCCGACTGATAACGGGTAAAGTAGTTATCAATGCCCTGAGATTCCGTACTGAGGTCATAAACATCCACCTTTTCACCAGCGGCAAAAACCCGACCCACAGGATAAACCCGACCATCAAACAGAATCAATGCATCATGCAGATCAAAATCAAACGGATTGACTACGGTTCCACGCAACGCTCCACTGGCCGAATCCGTATGAAAATCATGATCGACCTTGAGTGATGTGTTTCCAAACCAGCGTGCAGCGATACTACTGGTTCCGGCATGTTGGACAGGTAAAGATGAAATCTGACCCTGATCCACATGAATTCGGTATTGGTGGTCGATCAACGTCTGGAAACTGCTTCGTCCCAGCCCCCCCAACCCCGCTCCCGGCAGGCCCTGCCAACAAGCCAAACTGGTTCGGTTCTTCAAAGGCATGCTCTTTGCCGATTCCGACATCGAAAACGAATACGCCTGAGATACCGGACTATAAACCGAAGCATAATTCGTTCCGCGGACAGTGTTTGTCGAGATATCAACATCAATGATCTCAATTTGATTTAACGCCAGCGGGGATGTCTTCAGGGTTGCTAACATGAATATGAAGAGCACACTAAAACCAGCCACAACCAACGGAAAGGTTATCCATGTCCAATGCATTTGGCGGATCTTTTTCAACCCATAGTAATCCAAAGGACCAATGACCAGAATAAACAGTCCCAGCAATCCGGCAACCCATATAAACTGTGTCGAAACTACGTTCTCAAACTGATCCAATGACAACCGCAGTTGTCCAGCCAAATCATCAAAACCGGCATGCGAAGACATCCGTGCGCTGCCCGCCTGACTCTCGGCCTGATCGACAAAATGGCTACTTCGGACTAAACGTGACAGAAACTGCGGTGTTGCAGGCCACGAGGCCACCGGTTCCTGATCCGGGTCAAATGCCACATAGGTCACAGCGCCCAATCCACGGGCGCTATGGACGATTAAAGCATGCTCAGCCTGTGCATTTTGTACATCCTGCAATTCCACAAGACCATCCGCTGGCTGAATCAACGCCAATGAACTTCCTGATTCTAAATTCAAAATCAAACGTTCACTTGCATTCGCATATTTCTCCAATCCCGATGTGTTCCATACCTTGGTCGTTTGTTCAATTTTACCCGGAATGAGGCTTTGAAATATATGTCCGTCGCTCGCTATTTCAGGACCCCGACGCCCGGCAAACAATAGCAGTCGCCCTCCCTGATGGACCCACTGCCGTATAGCCATTTGCTGTTGCTCCGATAGGTCCTCCAGTAATTCACCACTGGCGGTTGTCATCACCAGCAAATCAACAGCTTCATATCCATACCAACGATCCGGAAGCTGATGATAATCTGCACTCTGGGATACAATCGAGACTTCGACTAAATCCGGACGTAACGTAAACGCCTCTTGCAGGCTGGACGAGCGTAATGGCAAACGATCCCCAATTTGCATGATCATAAAGTCCGTCGCGCTGAGTTGACCGGACTGGTCACCGCCAAAGACACGCTGATCCACCAGACGGCCTGTACGATCATAGACGCCCGCATTCACACTCCAGGGTAAACGACCCACCTTCACATACACCATTAATGTGACCGTCTCGCCTGCGGATATTTGAATTTGATTTTGGTCGTCAAGGAACTTAATCGGAATACCATTACTGTCGGTCGACTCAACTATCACCTCTCCATCAAATGGCTGCTGGCCTGAATTGGTAATGCTCAAATGGATCGGTGTCCACATTCCCTGTTTAAAACGCCCCTTCATGCCGAACGTATACTCGACGTCCAGCTGCGCAACAACGATCGTCTCTGCCTCCTGCTGCGCTAAAAGGGGTACAACAGGATATCCCCAGGCAGTTATGAGCATGCAGGCGCAAAACGCCCGTGCCCAGCGTAGGCTCCGCTTTTCAATACATCTCCGTAGCATTTGCCTCATCCTAAACTCACCGGGTTATCACCCTCATTTCAGAATCTACAGATATTACGATCCATGTCATCATCATCGGCCAATTGAAAGGGCGAATGACGTTATTTATTATCAAAAAAAGACCTGAATTACAGCTTCATCGCTTCAGCAAGCGTGGCTACGGCTTTTCAGAGTCACTACATTGGCAAACAAATTGCCCACAGCCAGGACAACCCGCACCATACTTATTCCGGATCGCCTCGCTAAGATCCACTCCCGCTACATTTGCAATGGTCACCAGCCAGGCCAGCACATCCGCAAATTCTTCCGCTTGATCCGCCGTCGTGCCGCTGCGCAGAGCAGATCCCAGTTCACCAACTTCCTCCATGAGCCACATAAAAGTCCCGGCAACACCACGTTGAGCATCTTTCTCAAAGTACATCTCACGGATCAACTTTTGGAAATCCGCAACGCTAATATCTTGTAATTCAGTCATCCGTTGTTTCCTCTTGCTCATCCGATATCGGTATCTGAACCTGAATTTCAGAGCCCTTCACACGGACATCAAATACATTCACTTTAAGCGCCGGGTTGTCCGACCAGGAACCATCCTTAATGCAAAATCGCCAGGCATGCCAGGGACAGACCACCTCGCCGTCCAGAATGTACCCGGGTGACAACGCCGCTCCCATATGAGGGCATAAGTCGTCCATAGCACTGTATTGTCCGGCATCATTAAAAATAGCGACCAACCGGCCTGCGACCGTATAGCCCTTCCCTTCCCCGTCAGGAATGTCCCCGACCTGAGCTACGGTGGTGTACTGCGTCATGACGTCTCCGGTGTTCCCCAGGGGGTATAAACTACTTCAGGGAAGTTGTCACATTGGTCGTAATCGTCTGCACAATGGAATTCTGACCCACGATCACTTCCGTTGTCATTTGCTGTTTCAGTGACGAGTGATCCAGTTGACCACGTTGATTATCAAAATACAGCGTCCCCTGACTCGACTGTTCACGGATTTTCAACTGGGATCCCGTAGGGTTTTTCAACGGTTTCACCAAGGTTGTCATTTGTATTCCGATTTTATCCAATGGCTTACCGTCCACCTCAACAAGCCCCTGATAAGTATATTGCAGCTTGACTTCCGTCTCTCCAAATTGAGCCGCCTTCAGTGTAATGCTGTCCTGCCACTGATCTCCTTCACGAAGCGCTTTGTCTGGAAAAGTCAAAGAACCTTGCGAGGCCATTTGGCGAAACCCATCCGGAGTAAACATCTGTCCTAAGGTCTGACTTCCGGGCTGCTTGGCAAGCGTTGCTAACAAGTCGGTCGGCGGTTTAAAGTCGTGTACCTTACCTAGACGGCTAACCACAATTTCAAATTCCGCACCGACAAGCGGTTTCAGAATTCCGCTGAGTGAAGCTTCGTTATTTTCGGCCTGAGCACTGTCATAGACCAGTTTGACACCTAATGGCCCTCCTTCAACGGCCATTTTCAAACCTATCAGCTTCTGAGTAATCGTCGCCATCCCGTCGGAACTGACCGAGTCAATGTACTGAGATATGCCCGTTTCCATTTGCATCGCTGTTCGGATATCCTGACCCATATATTTCATCAGAATTTCAGTGTCCGTTTTTACCGATAACACATTTTCAGAACCGGTTTGATACTGAAAAACCAGTTTCCGTTGCGCTGTGAGTTTTTGAGCAAACGTCAGGCTCACCAGCAAAGCAAGAACTCCGCCGATCACCTGTCTATAACGTCCCGTGGTAAAGGTACGGCTGCATTCTTGATTTATCGGTTTCAATGTACCGTAACGAATAATCATGATAGTCTGACTCCGGTTTTTTGTATTTCCACCCTGTACCATGGTAGCTTACACCCTAACGTTTCCGGATCGAAATCGTTTGGATCTCCGACTGTGCCGTCTTAATCTCAGCGGGCGCTTCTCCTGTGCTGGTCTTGAGTAACAACTTCAAATCCAATTGCGTCACATAGTGTTGCTTTGAATGAACCTGTAGTTTTCCGGACAATTGCTGGTGCTCAATCTTGATTACTTTACTGGGCTGCGGGGGTTTTGGAAACGCGTATTTCCCCGTAATGACAACAACCTGATGACTTTGTTCATCTAATCCTGTAAACCGATAACCAAATTGGGTCTCATTTTCCTGCGGGTCGGCCAACGGATTGAGGGGGATGGTCCATTCTGCGTTGGGTTGAATATCACGTTCGGGAAATGAAATGAATATATTCCGAAATGCCGTCTCAACCCCTTCCGCTGTAAACAGTTGAGGACCACCTGCGAGCGCGGCGTTCGTCGTTTTCGGGTCCGCCGTCGTGTCCGATTGCTGTTGCTGCACACCAATCATTGCAGCCTGAGCATTGGTCCGAATTATGAACTGTTTGTCAAGCAACGGCCGTATCGAGGCCAACAATCCTGTGGTTGTCGTCAAAACTGCCGGTTGATCGGTATCCACATCCACCCGCTGTTCCCCGGATCCACTCTCAATGCGGACCCTTGATACCGTCCACAAAACATCCGCAACCCCCTGATTGGACTGTAACTGCACGACCAGGGCTCCGTCGATCGTTGTTTGGGTTTCGTAATCAAGTTGTTGAGTGGAATCACGAACCACGATCGACGACTTACTTGTCAGCTGAACATCATAGACATCGCCCTTGGTCCACTTCCAATACAGCTTCTCTGCACGGCAGATGCCGCAGGTCAACATGAGGAGCATCACCGCTGTACACGAAATACGACAAAACAGGGGAAGGATCATAACGAGACCGTTTCTCCCACGTTGAGCAGTATTGGCTGTGCATCTGTTTCACGTGATACCTGTTCGCCCCATTGCGTGGCATCCTGAACAATCGGTGGCCAGGTATTGTAATGGGATGGAATCACGCGCCGAGGACAGATCAACTTAACCGCTTCCACCGCGTCTTGCGGGCCCATGGTAAAATGATCACCAATGGGGATTACCGCCAAATCAATCCCCTGCCTGCCGATCAATTCCATATCCATAAAAAGCGCGGTGTCACCTGCAAAATAGATCTTCCCCGCAGGTAAAGTCAAAATATATCCGCCCGGATTTCCTCCATAACTGCCATCGGGCAGTGATGAACTATGGTGGGCAATGGTCATCCGTACGTGTCCAAACGGCAATTGAATTCCCCCACCAAGATTCAATCCGATGGTATTTTCAACCGCCTGAGTCTGTTCAAACCAGGAAGCCGTTTCAACCGGTGCAATCAGTGTGGCCGAGGTTCGATTGGCAATTTCCGCTGCATCTCCCACATGATCGAAATGAGCATGGGTAAGCAAAATATAATCTGCCGTTAATTCAGCTGCGGTCACGGTAGCCGAAGGATTATCCGTGACAAATGGATCGAGCAGAATTGTGTGAGACTCCGTCGTGATCTCAAAGGATGCATGTCCTAGCCAGGTAACCTCAGTCGTCATTAAAATCCACTCCAATCCCACGGGTTCATGTTTTGTACCGCATTGATGTTCATTGTATGGCTTCGTCGTTCAAAATGCTCCACATCTGTTGCTTATACGCTTCTACGCCTGGCTGACCATACGGGTTCACGCCCAACAATCGCCCTTCCATCACCGTGGCTAACATCATCATCTGAAAAAACTGACCCAGACCATACTCATCCACTCGCAGCATACTGATTTCCATCGTTGGCCTGCCGATATCCCTGAGTGCACGATTGGTACCTTGCCGAGCGGCTACACACAACTGACTCATCGGCATGCCAGCCAGGTCATTTAACCGGTCCCAGTTTGTCTTCATCGCTGGCAGCTCAACCGCGTCGGTACGAACCTGCCGAGCACTCAGATTGACAATCCACTTATCCGCTCGTCCTTGTTGATGCTGCTGTGCACGGGAATGTAGATCCCGTGTGTTGACCATCGTTAACGGCGTTACCCCAATCCCGTCTTTACCTAAACTCTCGGAAACCAGTTGATCATACCAGTATCCAACATATTCCAACGATTTTTCCCAGACGCTCAACACACGCACTGGAAGCTTACATTTCGTTTGCATAAGAAGAGCAGCCCCCACATAATCCAATACTGGATTTTGACCCGCCGGAGCAGTACGAAACGTCTCGTTCATATCAGCCGCACCCTGTAGTAACTGCACAACATCCAGTCCCCTGCTTGCCGCAGGCAAAAGTCCCACCGCTGACAACACGCTAAACCGTCCACCGACACCCTCGGGAATCCGGAATATGTCCTCACATCCAAAATCCTCGGCCCACTGATGCAGCGGACTACCCTGACCTGTAACCGGTATGACCCGTTGAGATATTTCAGCCAATCCCCTTTGATCCAGCACCTGTATAAAAGTCCGCAATGCCACCGAAGTCTCTATTGTCTGGCCGCTTTTACTAATCACAATCAAACCCCATTTTTGAGGCTCAGGTTCCGCATCCAACCGACTCAGTACCCCCTGCAGTGCATCATTGTCTAGAAAGTCACCCGCAAAATATATCCGCGGATAGCCACCTCTTGCATCCCGTGATCGTTCGTTGAAGTAAGGCTCACAGCATGCTCCCAGCATCGCATGAGAGCCCATTACGGATCCCCCAATTCCCAGAATCACCACCGCCTCGGTCGATGACTGCATTCGGGATGCCACTCTCAGAATATTCGCGAGTTCACTGGTGGATCGATCCGCCTGATATTCACTCAGTATTTTTTCCGGCAACAGATAAAAATGTCCGTCTAATGGAGATTTGTCACTGGGCACTTCACCCGTGTCCAGTAAAACCAGATCCTGCTGAATGATCTCGTCCCGCGTACTTAACAAGCGGGGATGCAACTGCTGGCAGTCCTCTTCCGTGATCCCCCATTCAGGATGAAAACTACCGGAAAGATCGATCTCGATGGACTGAGACATATGGAACCTTATGAAAGGAATACCACGAAACACAAAAAAGCATCTACCTTATCCTCATCGTTGACCTTTTTGACAATGACTGCAATACGGGGGTCTTGTAGAATCAGGTTATTCGGTATACGAAATAGAAAATTGAATCCTTTTCCTCTGCCTCTCATTCTCACACAAAGTACGGAACCACATGGACACCCACGACCTCACCCGAAAACTACATACGACGAACCACTCTAAAATTGTGATGCTCGTCGCAGATGGATTGGGGGGGTTACCGCATGAAGTCGGTGGTCAAACCGAACTGGAAGCAGCCCATACTCCGAATCTGGATGCCTTGGCCCAACGGGGAATTCAGGGGCTCAGCCACCCTGTGCTGCCGGGAATCAGTCCCGGTAGTGGTCCCGGACATCTGGGATTGTTTGGATATGATCCTCTAAAGTACCAAATTGGACGAGGGGCGCTGGAAGCAACTGGTATCGGTTTTGAACTCCAGGACGGGGATGTTGCCATTCGCTGCAACTTCTGTACGCTCGATCAGGACGGAAATATTACCGATCGTCGTGCCGGACGTATTCCCAGTGAGCAAAGCACGCCTTTAGTCGAAACTCTCCGACAAATTCATATCGATGATATTGAAATATTTGTGGAACCCGTCAAAGAACATCGGTTTGTCGTTGTTTTCCGCGGAGCCGATCTGGGGGGTAATGTAGCCGATACTGACCCGCAGGCAACCGGTGTACCCCCTCTGCCTCCGGTAGCCAACGATGCTGCCAGTGAAAAAACCGCCGACATCGCAAGTCAGTTTCTGGCACAGGCAAAAGTACTGTTAAAAGATCAGCCCCACGCAAATTTTCACACCATGCGCGGATTTGCGGCCAAGCCTCAACTGCCTACATATCAGGACGTTTATGGACTTCGCGCTGCCGCCGTAGCCGTCTACCCCATGTACAAAGGACTCGCTCGACTCGTGGGAATGGAAGTGGTTGGTCAAGCTAATAACCTGGATGAACAGGCAGCGGTTGTAGAGGAACTTTGGGAAGATTATGACTTCTTTTTTGTCCATTTTAAATACACCGACAGCACGGGCGAAGATGGTAATTTCGAGGCCAAAAAAGAACGAACGGAAGAATTTGATGCGTTCCTACCCAAAATACTCGATCTCAATCCGGATGTCGTGATCGTCACCGGAGATCATAGCACCCCCAGTTTTCTGTCAAACCACAGCTGGCACCCCGTTCCCACACTGCTCGCCTCAGATTGTTGCCGATTTGACCAACAGTCCGCTTTTAATGAATCCACCTGCCTCCACGGAGGGCTCGGTCAGTTTGAAGCCAAACATCTTATGACACTGGCTTTGGCGAATGCAAAACGACTTGGGAAATACGGGGCCTGATCCAAACTACGGCTGTTTAATAAACCGGGCGTTGATCCAATTCGCGTAATCCATGACATCCGCCTGATCCGCCATATCAACGACTAGACTCAGTTGCTTGGCATCGCCAAGCGGGATCCGAATCGGCTGCAGATCATCACCACCCCGGATGGTACGACTGTCATACACCGACGCCCACTTGCCTTCGTCGTCATACTGCAGCAAGACATGAAACGTCACACTTCCCTGACGACCGGACATACAATCCACCCCGATTTCGCTCTGAAAATGTGTACAACCATCAGGGATTTTGAACGACAACTGACTGACGGACACCATGCCAATTCCGGCTAGAAACGATTTCTTTCCATGACGTAACATGCCACCTGTCGCATTGCGTGAAAGTTCGTATCGCCGTACGGTGGGTTTCGAACCAACATCGGGCAAGACCGGCAAATATCGATATCGGGAGGGCACAAGATCATGCAGATAAATACTTGTCCGCGGATGCGGTCGGTAATAACATACCAGTGACCAGGGATCATAATCTGAACTGGCCGCCGCCAGAAGAGGAACTTCCGTCTCCAAAAGAGGGCCACTTGCCGTCTGCCAAACCAAATGTTCCCGGATACGGGAAATCTTCCGGGCACCCCCGTAACTTCCATTTGTAAAACCAATCTGGTGCACTGTTTTTATCGGGGACATTTTTCCAGCGAAGAACACCGCGCTGAGATCACTTAACAGAAATTCAAGCGGTTCAGCCAGACCGCGGACCACCAGTTGTAACCGGCTCTCCGCAAAGAACACGAGGTCTCCTGTCAGTTGAGTGCCATTGGGTAAGAGAAGCTGATCCGATGCACGATCCTGTTTTGCTAACTCCAGCAGCTTGTCTCGCGCAATTAGTTCTCGCGGGGGTTGTAAGAGAATCGCTCTGACTTGATCCATCGGACATTGAAACGGTTTCCAGGTTAACGATTCGGCATGAATCGATTCTGGTTGTGATTGCACACGATCCACAACCAGAATTTCACCCGCGGGCAATACAATCCACGGTTTGCCAACTTGCTGCCGGATCGCACCGATTTCCAGGAACTCCGTGTTCTTGTAAGTGACTGTCTCCGCGCTCTTTTGAATCTGAATTTGATCCGATTCAATACGTACCACCTGACCCGGGATGAAATCCAGAACGGGCAAACGCACTTCCACAACCGGCTCAACTCCTGCAGCCGTTCGGACACTCAGTCCCAAAATGAGTACCAGCACCCATCGCATAATCGTTCGAGCCTTTATTTTCGTAATGCGGGTAAAAAACTGTTTGGCATTCGCAAAATCAAACATGCCATCGCGGTTGCATAGGAATCACAAATGTGCGGATCCTTCCAGCAACCATCACTTTGTTGTCGTTGCAGCAGCAAATTTCCAACACGTCGATACCATTGCTTCCAGGCGTTACCTCCAGCCTGAAATAAAGCATGAGCTGCATAATATTGACCATAAAAATAATGCGGATCCCCCGCATAATCCTGATCCGGCGGTATTTGCCGGATTAAATAATCAACCCCTTTACCGATCGCCTCGCGATTACGAGATCCCAAACTATAAAGTGAGACTAATGCAGCAGCTGTCCGGCCATAAGCACTTTCACCTGGCTCGGAGGTATATCGAAATCCACCATCCGGGTTTTGCAGGGAAGTCACATAACTGCGACACAACTCGATCGTTGCCGGAGGTACAAACAGTCCGGCATTTCTTGCGGCCCGCAGTGCTAAAACCTGACACACCGTTACGGAGATATCCGCATCTCCCTTTTGCGGTTCATATCTCCATCCTCCAGCTTCGTTTTGTGTCGTGACAATCAACTTGACCGCATCTTCCAGTACTTTTCTGAGCCCCACTTGCCGCGATACCCCTAACACCTGTGCCAAAAACAAGCTGGCAAAACCATGTCCATACATCGGTCCCCGTTCTCCTTTGACCGTGGAACGAATCACACCGGTTGGTTGTGCATGTCGTAAGACGTAATCCACAATCAGGGAAACGGTTTTTCCGTTCGGACCGCGATCCGGTAAATTACCATTCGCTAAAAAAGCCAGGCCTGCCAAACTCACCACCGCAAGATTTCGTTCATATTCACCATTGCCAAAATCCCCCTGATCCGACTGTGCCTGAGCTAAGCATTGCAATCCGTTATCAACCGCCTGCTGATGTCGGGTCGTTAACAGTCCACGTTGTGCCATCGCCCGCTGTGGCAAGCACAGCGGTAAGGTTCCCAGTAAAATCGTACGTCGATCGATCATCGAATTTTCTGCTTACCTCGGTTCGTTGAGTCGGTTATAAAACTGTTCAATCAGCTTTTCATAACGGCGAATGAAAGGCTGCGCCGCAGCAGAACGTAATTGAGTTTGAACTTTCTCTGGCAGGCGATTCCATAACATCGCTTCACGCTCCTCAATACGCCCGGGAGTCATCAGTGCAGGATCGCCCACACTGGTGTTCGGAGGATCTGAACTCATCGCACCCTGTCCCGCTTCCTGACCTGCCACCTGCTCTCCGGTGGGAGACGCAACAAATTGTTTTTCGGTTTGATTCATCGTGCCCATCGCATCCGTGATACGTTGGACGATGTCCCGCTGTAATCGCTCTACAACATCCATCTCCATGGTCGCGTTGTTTGAAAGATCCTGTAGCCGATCTGCCAATTGTTGCATCTGCTTTTCAATCAGCAGCAACGAATTCTCCTTATCAGATAACACGGTCTCTCCGCCCAATTCAGACTGATTCGGAGTTCCTTCGATTGGTCTTAAGGGGGGACGGGTTAATTCGTGCCGTAATGGAATTCGAGTATCCACTCCATCAAATAACGCCTGTCGGACCTGCGGAGACAGTCCGCCGGCTGGCTTGTCTGCTAGAAGCATCCCTTCGGTTAGCACGAACGCCACAATCCAAACCAGGAATCGCTCCAGCCCGCGAATGTCACCATGGATATCAAAGAATTTCATTGATTAGTCATCCTTCCCGTTCGCTTGATTTTCTCCGCGCCCGTCACCCTGAACACGTTGGTATGCCGCAACCACTTTCTGTAATTCCTTTTGCCGACGAATCAGCGCATCAAGCTTTTTCTGAGAT
>JAYZPA010000062.1:0-20978 GCA_036150515.1 Planctomycetota bacterium | reverse complement strand
TTTTGCTTTCCGTCCCTTTTTTAGTTTCGCCAGATAAATAACCAGCCGCTTTTGGACACTCTTTCCACGGCCTTTCCAATTTGAAACTTTATACGTTTGTTCAAATCGGAATCCTTTCTTGATTTTGATCCATTCCGGATCGATGCCCGTCTCTTCGTGAAACTCGCGCAGAGCACAAGCGCGTTTGGTTTCCCCCGGATCAACATGCCCTTTGGGTAAATCCCAACGGTTGGCGTGTTCCATCAGCAGAAACTGTTTCCCTTTTTTTCGAAACAGCAATATGCCACATGACATCACTTCGTTCATATCAGAATCATTCCTACGTCAAACCAAACCGAGAATCTGATCTATCCGCGGAGTCATTTTTCCAGCATGAGACTCTCGTTAACTCACCGTGATTATTTTTCCGGAAACATAAAATCTGCAATAAACAGCTGACTCGTATGTTCATCGGTTCGCGTGCTGGTCCACATAAGTTGATTTCCATCGGGTGAAAATACGGGCAATACATCCGCTGCCACATGATCGGTCACCCGCTGCGCAGGTGCCATTACAAACTCGCCTGTGGGCGAGATTTCATATTTCGCCAACCACAAGTCATAATTCGGTCTCCCGCCGGTCGAGTGATCTGCACCGGACCAAATTAAGTAGGGTTTTGTCGGATGCCAATAAGGTCCCCAATTCACACCGGTTGTGTCGGTCAGTGCTTTTTCATGTTTCCCATCAATCCCGATCACATAAATTTGAAGCATATGTTCTTCTTTGCGGTCACTGCGAAAGATGACCCAGTTCCCACAAGGGGAGATAAACGGACCGCCATCATAGCCTTTGGCATTGGTCAATTGCCGCACGCGTCGACCATTGGATTTCATCACGTAGATGTCCGGATCACCGTCACGCGTACTACAAAACGCAATATGTTTTCCATCGCTTGAAAATGCACCTTCGGCATCATAGCCATCTGCGTTCGTCAATTGTTTCAAAATATTTCCCTGCAGGTCCACCACGTACATTTCGGTATGGGGATCAAAGGGCCATGAGTAGCGACGTCGCACACCATTTTTTCGATCCTCTTCCTGCTGTTTGATTTCTGCCTGTTCGGTTTCCGTCATGTTCGGATCAGTATGACTTGAGGAAAACAGGATTTGTTGCCCATCGATGGAGAAGTAGCTGCAGGTTGTCCTCCCGCGCCCGGTGCTAAGCATACGTGGTCGTCCACCAGCGAGAGGCTGAGTATAGATCTGATAAAACGGATACTCGGTAGTAATCGCCTGATAGACGATCTGGGTCCCATCAGGTGAGAAGTATCCCTCGCCCGCTTTGACGAAACCGCTTGTTACCTGCCGTATATTGGAAAGAAAATTCGATTCGACACTATCGGTCTTTTCTTCCTGCTGCTGAGCGCCGGCGAATGCGACGGCAACACATAACCAGACCCCTAAAACACTTCCTAACCGATTCCACTTATTTCGCATGGGCTGTTTCCTCATTGTCCTGGACCGACTCCTGCCAACGGATTGATATATCGACGCGCCTCGGTGGAAGCATTGCCAACTTGGCACGCCGTGTAATCCCAATGTAACAAAGTAACCACTATAATCAATTCCTGATGAATCCAGTCCCATGGGGAAAACGCATGAAAATCTATACACGTACCGGTGATGATGGCGAAACGGGGCTCGTTGGCGGGCAACGCGTTGCGAAGACAGATATTCAGATCACTGCGGTGGGCGGTTTAGACGAATTGAATGCCCATTTAGGAGTTGTCCGCAGCTTCGGCATTCGAGCAGATCTTGACCAGATGCTTCAGGGCATCCAGTCACGGCTGTTTGATATTGGTGCCATCGTTGCCACAGGGTCCCATGTCCAACCCGACATATCGTTATCGGAGCAGGATCTGATCGCGGTGGAACGGCTGATCGACATCCTGGAAGAAGAACTGCAGCCCTTACAGAAGTTCATTCTGCCCGGCGGGGAGCCTGCGGCCGCACATGCTCATTTGGCGCGGACGGTTTGTCGTCGAGTGGAACGCGAGGTACTGACGCTGCAAGCGGAATCCCGTTCCCATCTGCTCATGGTCTTTAAATACCTGAATCGGCTTAGTGATTTCCTGTTTGTACTCGCACGAACACTCAATGCAATCCAGCACACGGCTGAAACCACCTGGCGTTAGATCCCCGCTTCACTCCACACATCCATCCCCAGTCGACAACTCAGTTGGTCGAACCATTGTCGTTGCTGAGGGCTTGAGCAGTGCACGTGATCGACTTCCGTAATGAATTCAATCCCCGGCAGGGGCCATACATCGTAGTTCAGTAGAATCTTCTCAAAGGGTACCAGATTGTTGGCATAGATCAGCAACATCTTGTGTTCGTCAAACTGGACTTCCATCTGTTCTGCCGCATTGATCACAGCGACCCCCGTGCAGCCATCGCTCATCAGCAGTGATTCATGGTCACAAAACACGCTTTTCAAAACGGGCAGGTCGATATGATCCCGATAAAGATCCTGATGACTTCCATCCCGTTGTTGGTGACTGGTTTCCAGAACAACATCAACAACGTTTCCCAATGGACTCAATAAATCCAGGTACAGATCAAACAGAAACTCGCTTGAGGCTGCCGCCAAAATCATCGGTAGGGAAACATCCTTCTCTGAATCCAGATAGGTTTCCCGGCGAAATCCCTGTTGGGGCAACAAATCGGTATGCTGACCGGGTCGAATTGCATCGGTCATTTGAAAGGAACCTACTGATTTTTTCAGGAACAGCGATTCGGTGTTCTGTTGAATAACCGCATCCTGATGTTCCATTTCGCTTGGGTTCTTGTGCCATCCATTAGCGTGTGCCAGTCCGTTCGATTCATTGGAATCGTATAATGGCTCCGGTTTCATCGTATTTCAATTATTCCAGTTATGAGCTTTGTATTAGTTTTGACACACAGCCAACGCAATCCGGTGGCCGTTACAAAGGAAACCTAGGTCACTTCCGGAGAGATGCCGGAATTAGCTGGGAGGAAATCAAAAAAAAGAGCCCGCTTTACGTTCCCGCTAATCCAAGATCTGAATCTGCGGCGCATGCAGCAGGGGGATCAGCGACCGGGTAAAATTGGATTGCTGAGAATCCGACAGCGCAGAATCTGTCAGTTTGATATAAGTGGATTGTCGCCCAAGTTGCCCGGGACGTGTTGCATCCAACGCAACCCACTGCTCCCCAATCCAGCATTCATTCCACATATGGAACCAGAATTTTCCAGTTTCCCCTTGCGGCAGGTAGATCAGTCCAACGGCGATTCGAGTTGGTATTTTACGAGCTCGACATAAAGCGGCTAATAAACACGCATGTTCGGTACAGTCACCGCTCCGCATTTGAAAAGTCATCACCGCCGATGCAAGTCCGCTGTCATAGGCTTTTTCCTGCACATGTTCAAATACAAATTCTGTCGCCGTTTTGGCAGCTGCCAGATCATCCGTCGTCTGATTCAAACCAGCAACCACATCGGTCAATTCGGTCGCTGTGGATTGAATCAGCGCCGAAGCTTGCAGGTGCTCGGGAATCGGCTCATCTACCTTTCCGGACGCGGCCGCCTGATCCCTGACCTGAAATACCACAGCTGACGGCTCCACACGAATGACTTGCTGATAGGCAGATTCGGGCAGGAGGGTTGCAAGATTCAAATTCTTGGCAATCGCATCCGGAAACACAATTCGATATTTCTGGGTGGGACGTGATAAGTCCAAACGCTGATTTACGGCAATCGCAACTGCCGCATCCAGATGAAAATCGGTAACAAAATTCTGCGTCAGTGCTCGACTTCTGGAAACCCGTTTCATTGAAAGTCCCATCAGATCATATTCGATTTCCACCATCACCCCATTCTGAATCCAGCACGTTGCATCCAGCGGGATCTCGCCCGTTATCAAGCGAAGCCGGCACCGCAGCGCGTCCGCGTCCTGATATTTCACCACCTCCTTGGCCGTAATGGAAAATTCGTATGTCGACAAGAGTGCCGGATCAAATGCCTTTCCACGGCGCTGATCCCCGGGCTCTAACGGTTCATCCAATAAACTCCAATCCAGCGCGAGCGGCCCCCGCAGGCCTCGTTCCCATGTACGGGAATGGGTACGTTTCCTTTCATTGGATCCCTGAGTTATGTGCAGCATCTCTTGCCGAACAACTCCCTCGACCCATTGCGTCTGCTGACCATCCTGTATCTGTACGGTAAACGACTGCAGTCCATCGTCAGGATGTTCCGTACTGTGGATCACATGATGCGTCCGTGTCACCTCTCCGGCCCGGGCAACTTCCATATGTTCGACTAAATCGAATGTTAGGGTACCGCTATCCCTGTCCTTTACGGCATCGGCTGTTAAATAACCTACTTTGTTCCCCTGCACATAGATTTCATAGCTGTTACGAAACAAAATCCGCTGATTGGATTCGGGTGCCGTGACCACTGGCTCGCACCCTGTCAGCAAGCAGGCGACAAACAGCGGAAAACAGAGTACCCGTAAATTTTTTGGAAAAAGAGGCATTCGCGAGCCTAACTCGTACGAAAAAAATCAAAGCCTATCCAATTTACTTTATATTAACTTTTTGAAACTATCTTTCTCATCATTTTTTGTTTCTATAGAATCAGGGAGGAAGGTTCAGTCATATAATTGTCCGGATGGGCGGTCCGGTGTTTCCTTTGCAACTAGTGCATCATTCAGAATGGGACGAAGATGAAAAAAATCGAAGCCATCATACGGCATTTTAAACTTGAAGACGTGAAGAATTCTCTTGCGGAACAGGGCATCCACGGCATGACGGTTGCCGAAGTCCGCGGATTTGGGAGACAAAAAGGACATTCTGAAATGTACCGGGGTACGGAATATGCCATCGACTTCGTTCCTAAGGTCAAACTGGAAATTGTTTGCAGTGACGATAATCTTAAAAAAGTTATCGATGTGATTTTGCAGACAGCCCAAACCGGCAATATCGGTGATGGTAAAATATTTATTACAGAACTCACAGATGTCATTCGCATCCGCACCGGCGAAATGGGGGAAGAGGCAATTTAACAAACCCTGTCGCCGTACTCGTTCTCCGTTACTATTCACTATCTGCAAAGTTCATGTCGAGCACACACTGCTTTACCAAAGCCGTCAACGAGGCACGGGACAACCTGCAGTCTCGCCGTCAACGAATTCAATCCCAACACGACAAAGGTTCTCCCGGCATTCAGGTTTGTGCCAGTCTGGCAGATATGCTGGATGGAATCATTCTGGATCTGTATCACGCAGCGCTGGACCAGGTAACTTCAGGTGACGCCGAACGAGAAAAGCTCGAACACCAAATTGCTCTGGTTCCTCACGGAGGCTATGGACGACGCGATGTGGCCCCCTACAGTGACGTCGACCTGATGCTGTTATGTACATCGCCCAACCAGCCCGGTGTTGCAAAATTAGCTCGCGCATTGTCACAAAATATCTATGATGCCGGCTTGGCGCTTGGGTTTTCAATTCGTACGACCCGTGAAGCAACCAGTCTGGCGCTCCAGGATGCCAAGATTTTCACCTCGCTGGTCGAATCCCGTTTCCTCCACGGCAGCGTGCACCAGTTTACGGATTTTTTTGAGCGATTTCGTCACCGCTCTCAAAAAAACTGGAAAACTCTGGCACACTTAATCGCTCAAGCTCGCCGAGAAGAAAAGGCGACCGTCGGTGACGTCGTTCATCTGCTCAAACCCAATGTCAAGCGTTCGCCGGGTTCCCTGAGAGACTTACAGTTCATCCGCTGGATTGGATTTGCTGTGTACGGAGAACCCGATCCTCAAAAGCTGCATCGCCGCGGCATCCTAAGCAAAGAAGATACGCACATCCTCCGCCGGGGAAGAGATTACTTATTGCAATTACGTAACGAGATGCACTTCCATGCCGGAAAAGCTCAGGATCTTCTGAACCGGCATGAACAGGTCCGAATCGCCGAATTGATGGGATTCGAAGATCAGGACGACCTGCTGGCCGTCGAACAGTTCATGCAAAGGTACTTCAATTTAACAAGTCAGGTACGGTATACCGCCAAGCATTTCTATGCCGACGGGCGGCCTCAACGCTGGAGCACTCGATTTTTTATCCCGGGTCTGGTTCGCGTTTTACATGGGCGATTTCGGCTCGGACCCTACAACATCGGAGCCATCCCCAAACAACTCGATTCCATCAAGACCAATCTCGAAGATGTATTACTGTTGATGGAATTGGCCAGCCATTATGATCGGCGTATTGACCACCGTACCTGGACGGCAATTCGACAGTCGATGATGCAAACCAAAGAAATCAAACTATCCAAACAACTCACAACACAATTCATGTCGTTATTATCCAAACCGGTCCGACTGGGAGACCAACTGCGCCGACTGCATCGCATGCGTGTGCTCGAGAAAATCATCCCCGCCGTGAAACACGCCCGCTGCCTGTTACAGTTCAATGAGTATCATAAGTATACGGTCGACGAACATTCATTGCAGGCCGTTGAAATGGCTACTGGGTTCGCTACAGAATCTTCGGCATTAGGCAAAGCATACACCAGTATCAAAGATAAAAGCCTTCTGCATCTGGCACTGTTGCTACACGACCTTGGTAAAGGTTTCCCGCAAGACCACTGTGAGGTTGGAGAGTCCATCGCGATTGAAACCGCAGAACGGTTTGACCTCTCCGAACATGATACCCAGATACTTGCCTTTCTGGTCCGTAAACACCTGATCATGGCTCATACCGCTTTTCGGCAGGATCTCCATGACGAAAATGTGATCCTGCGTTTTGCCGCCGAGGTAGGGTCTCTGGAAAAACTAAAACTGCTTTTCATTCTCACCTGTGCCGATCTCGCGGCAGTCGGGCCCGATGTATTAAATCAGTGGAAACAGGACTTGATTACAGAACTGTACCACAAAACAAAACAACAACTCTCCGGTGAATCCACTGCAAAATATGCTCAGGATTGGGTAATACAACAACAACAAAAACTGGTCACCATGCTATCCGCCCCCAAATCTTCCACACCTGCCGACCGCGATATTTGGCAGACCTATTTTGACAAACTGCCGCAGGCAATGTTGGTCAATAAACAACTGCAAAGTACATGCGAATACCTACAGGCCATGTTCACACTGGACGAGAAAGAGATCAAAACATGGGCTCGGTATTATCCGGAACAAAATGTCGTTGAATATGCGATTGCCGCCAAAGCCGAAGCCTTGACCGGGTGCTTTCATCGCATCACCGGGATCCTCTCAACCCAACGCAATTCGATTCTCAGCGTGGAGATTATTGAATTGCCAAACGGCCATGTGTTGGATCGGTTCTTCGTAACCGATACTTCTAGCGATAGGACTCCTGAAAAACATCGTCTACAGCACATGCAGCAGATGATCCACGATGCGATTGACAATCAAGATGCAAGTCGACCCAGTTTTCCGACAATTTGGGCCGACACCCGTGATGCCACTGCCGGTGATCTCAACCCCATGCCAACCCATGTGGAAATCGATAATGCCTCTGCCGAAAACTATACGATTGTGACTGTCTTTGCCTATGATCGAATCGGGTTGTTGTACAAGATCACCAAAGCACTGTATGATCTGGAATTAGAAGTGCATATGGCCAAAATCGGCACCTATATCGATCAGGTCGTCGATGTATTCTATCTCACGGACCGAGATAACCGTAAAATTGACTCCAAACAACAGCTTGCCGAGATTCGCAATACACTACTGAAAAAAATCAACCATAAAAACAAATAAGACCTCAAACTGTGGAGACTTTCCTCATGACTAACTTCATTCATGTTCGTTTATCCGTGTTATCGACCGTCATCCTGTTGATGACCATTCCGGTCACTGGGCTCTTTTCTCAGGAAGACAAACCTGCCAAAGAACCACCCATAGGCGTCCAAACCCGTGACGACGAACCACCGCAGTCCGCACGTGCTGAAGCGCCGGCACGATTTAAGGTTATTTTTGAGCTCAGTACAGGTGATGTTGAAATCGAAGTCTCTCGCAAACTCGCACCCCTGGGTGTCGATCAGTTTTATCAGGCTGTAAATGATGGATTCTACGACGATTGCCGATTTTTTCGGGTTGTCAAAGGTTTTGTCGTTCAATTTGGTATCAACGGAGATCCGAAAGTTCAGGCAAACTGGAAAGAATCTCCGATCAAGGACGACCCTGTGGTCTTTAGTAATCTTAAGGGAACGATTTGTTTTGCCACCAGCGGACCTGATACACGTACGACACAGTTATTCATCAACCTCGCCGACAATTCCCGACTCGACAAACTTGGATTTGCTGCTTTTGGCCGGGTCAACAAAGGAATGAAATTCATTGAGGCAATCACCGATCAGTATGGGCAACAGCCCGATCAAAATGAGATTCAGCAAAAAGGCAACGCCTACTTGACCGAGAAGTTTCCCGAAATGGACTACATCAAGCGCGCTTACGTCGTCGATCGTGAAAACAAGGCGGGCACGAAAAAGTAAGTATCCGCCCAGCAGGGGCAGGCTCAGGCTTCGCACAGAAACAAAGTCGTATGCCAGAATTACCTGAAGTTGAAACGATGCGGCGGGGAATCCTGGCGATTCAAGGCGCAACGGTAACGCATGTTGAAAAAATACGTTGCCTGCGTAAACCGATTTCCATCACACCGACGATTTCCACCATCCGCCGCCGGTTGGTCGGCAAAACCGTGAAGACCGTGGAACGTATTGGGAAACGTGTCCTCATCCGATTTGAAACCGATGAATCTCTGGTGTTCGAACCGAGGATGACCGGACTGGTTCTTGTATCGGATCCTCCCAGCAGTGCCCATCTCCGCTTTCGCATCGGTTTCTCCGAAGGAATTGAAGAAGTCTTTTTTTGGGATCGTCGCGGTCTGGGACTCATCTATTTACTCACCGCCGAAGAACTTCAACAGCGTCTCGGTCCCGCCAAACTGGGACCGGATGCATTAGCCGTATCGGGCGAGGAATTGAGCGTGATTTTTGGAAAATCCAAACGCCCCATCAAAGTCGCCCTGCTGGATCAGAAAAAAATCGCCGGTGTGGGTAACCTGTACGCATCAGAATTGCTGCATGTTGCCGGGATCCACCCGGAAAAATCATGTCACCGGATAACTCGTGACCAATGGCAACACATTTGTCATTCCATGCATACCATACTTCACACCGCCATTCGAATGGAAGGATCGACATTATCGGATGGAACCTACCGGAACGCGTTAAATGACCCCGGCGGATATCAGAACATGCATCGCGTCTATGATAAACAGGGCAAGCCCTGCCCCACCTGCCGACAGGATACCATTCAAAGAATCGTTCAGGCTCAGCGCAGTACCTTTTTTTGTAAGAGCTGCCAGCGCAAAAGATAACGCCCGGAAGTCCGAGGCCATCGCTTCAAAATCGGTTTCGGTACTAACGGAATTCAAACTGACCGATTAAACTAAAAGGGATCGGCTGGATAACCTTAACCTCCTTTCGATCCCAGCGGGCATCATCACCCATCGCTTCCTTTCTTACCTGAACAGGCATTTGCTGACCATGACGAACCCCACATCAGCCGTTCCCGATGAAGCAGGCCGATTTGGCATCTTTGGTGGTCGTTACGTACCGGAGACGCTCACGCGTGCATTAAACGAGTTAACCGAAGCCTATGAAGAAGCAAAACAGGACCACGATTTCCAGAAGCAACTCGCTGAATTATTTCATACTTTTGTGGGGCGGCCTTCGCCGCTGTACTTTGCCGAACGTCTTACGGAACAATGTGGGGGAGCCGAAATCTGGCTCAAACGTGAAGACACAAACCACACCGGTGCTCACAAAATCAATAATACGCTTGGCCAGGCATTGCTGGCTATCCGGATGGGAAAAAAACGGATTATTGCCGAAACCGGTGCGGGCCAACATGGCGTGGCTACAGCCACGGCCTGCGCCAGATTCGGATTGGAATGTATTGTCTATATGGGTGCGGAAGACATCCGCCGTCAAGCACCGAATGTTTTCAGCATGAAGTTATTAGGAGCCGAAGTCCGCTCGGTGGATACCGGTTCCCGTACATTACGTGATGCCATCAATGAGACCATGCGGGATTGGATGAGCTCGGTGGAGCACACTCATTACATCCTTGGTTCGGTGGTGGGACCGCATCCCTTCCCCATGATTGTTCGAGATTTTCAATCCGTCATCGGAACCGAAGCACGGGAGCAATGCCTTACTCGGTTCGCCACCCTACCCGACCTCATCGTTGCCTGCGTCGGCGGTGGAAGCAATGCAGCGGGTATGTTCTATCCCTTTGTCGACGACGAACAGGTCGAACTGCTTGGAGTGGAAGCGGGGGGACGTAGTCACCAGCCAGGGGATCATGCTTCACCATTAAGTTATGGGGAACATGGCATTCTGCATGGCAGCCTCAGTTATGTCATGCAGGATGAGGATGGACAGACCTGTGATGTCCATTCCATATCCGCCGGTCTGGATTATCCCGGTGTTGGTCCGGAACATAGTTACTGGAAGGATTCGGGCCGGGTTCGTTATACTTCCTGTCAGGATCATTCAGCAATGCAGGCCTTCGACGCACTGACCTGCACCGAAGGAATTCTTCCGGCACTGGAAAGCTCTCATGCCCTTGCCGCAGCCATGGAGCAGGCGGCGCAACTGGGAACAGGAAAACGTATCGTCGTCTGTTTGTCCGGACGGGGGGACAAAGATAGTAATGAAATTGCACGCATCAAAAAAGAAATGTCCGCATCCAACCCGTAAACTACCCTCCCCCGTGGGAATAAATCACTCTCCTTTTTTATTCGAAACAGAATTCATGTCCGCCATCGATACCACGTTCGAGCAATTGCGTAACCAGGGCAAAAAGGCCTTCATTCCATTTGTAACGGCGGGAGATCCAGATTTAGAATTTACCGGACAAGTCCTTCAGGAGCTGGCAAATTGCGGTGCCAGTATATGTGAATTGGGAATTCCCTACAGCGATCCCATTGCCGATGGTCCCGTAATTCAGGAGTCCTATACCCGGGCGTTAAACAATCAAATCAAACTTTCCGCCATACTCGATAGTGCCGCGCAATGGACCCGTCAGTTAGCCCCACCTCTGGTGACCATGGTAAGTTACAGCATCATCCATCGACAGGGACTCGAGGCGTATGTCGAACGAGCCAAGGCGGCAGGGATTGCCGGTGCCATCGTACCGGACCTCCTTGTCGAAGAGGCCCCCCGGTTTGCCGAAATCTGCCAGCGAGAAGACTTCAGTTTAATTCAGCTCGTTACACCAACCACACCTAAACAACGTGCCTTGCAAATCTGCGAAACATCCACCGGATTCCTGTATTACGTCTCCGTAACCGGGATTACCGGCGCGCGTCAGGAATTGCCCCCCGAAATACTGGAACAGGTTAGCTGGATTCAACAACATACGGAGCTGCCTGTCTGTGTTGGATTCGGAATCAGTCAGGCTGACCAGATTCAAATGCTGGCGGAAGTTGCCGACGGCCTGATCGTCGGATCGGCCATTGTCAAACGTGTCGCCGCCGCTGCCCAAAACGGGAAAACCGCAGCACTTCAGGACATCCGAGATTTCGTAACTCAACTCACTCAGGCGTTATAAAACAGCAAGTCCTTACAGATCACCAGCCATCATGAATTCATCAGAACTTAATGTCGAAAAAGCCGTTGACGGACGCTATTCTGCCGCATCGAAAGAAATGGAACCGGAACTCTGCTGCCCGGTGAATTATGATGACCAGTGGCTGCAAGTCCTTCCGGAAGAACTGATACGACGGGACTATGGTTGCGGCGATCCAGCGCGGCATCTCGTTGCGGGTGATCATGTTTTGGATTTAGGATCGGGCGGAGGGAAAATCTGTTATATCGCCTCCCAGGTTGTCGGCCCGCAGGGGCACGTTACCGGTGTCGATGTGAATGACGATATGCTCACGCTGGCACGTCAGTATCAGGGTGAAATTGCACAACGGATCGGGTGGGATAATGTTGCCTTCCATAAAGGCCGAATTCAGGATCTTCAACTCGATCTGGAGCAGATGGAATCCTACCTGCAACAGGCACCCGCCAACGATGCAAACTCCTGGCAAGATGCCCAACAACATGCTGACCAGCTACGCCGTCAGTCACCTATGATTGCAACCAATACCATGGACGTTGTCGTTTCCAATTGTGTTCTGAATCTAGTAAAACATGAGGATCGGCTCGCATTGTTTGACGAAATCTATCGCGTGTTAAAGCCGGGAGGTCGGGCGGTCATCAGCGACATCGTCTGTGATACACCCGTTCCACAGCACTTACAGGACGACCCAACACTATGGAGCGGCTGTATCAGTGGCGCTTTTGAACAAACGGCTTTCCTGACTGCATTCTCAAACGCCGGATTCCTTGCACTGGAAATCCTGGAACGACAGGCTGAACCATGGAAAATCGTTGAAGGCATCGGCTTTCGCAGCCTGACGCTGCGTGCCTGGAAAGAGATTCCCGGCCAATCATCCGCGGATCCAAGTTTACCGGTTTCCCCCTGCTGCGAACCAAGCAGTGACTGCTGCTGAAAAGAAGACGCTCCCCCCGGAGCTGAAAGGAACCAAGAATGATCCACGTCATCGCTACTGTCAACATTGCCGAGGGCCGACGTCATGAATTTCTCGCAGAATTCAACCGCATCGTTCCAGAAGTGCTCCAGGAGAGTGGCTGTCTGGAATATGGGCCGACCATCGATTTTGACTCCGGACTTGACCGCCAAGACCCCGTCGAAAATGACGTTGTCGTTATACTCGAGAAGTGGGAAAGTATCGAGCATCTCAAAGCGCATCTGATTGCACCTCATATGACCGGATATCGTACTCGAGTCCAAGAGATGGTGGTTTCCAGTAACTTACGCATAACCGAAGGTGCCTGATTTCCAACCATGCGTGAACTATTACCACAATTACGGGAAATTGCCTCGGGCGCATGCGATGCGGTCTACTGCCGACTTGTAGAAACCAAAGGCAGCACACCCCAAAAACCAGGTGCTGTCATGCTGATCTATGCAGATGGCTCTCAGGCAGGAACACTCGGCGGCGGATGTGTTGAAGCGGAAGTAAAAAGAAATGCCCTGCGTATCCTGGAAAGTGGTTCCGGACAAATTGCTGATTTCCAGCTCGATAGTGACTACGGCTGGGACGATGGCCTGATCTGTGGCGGTCGCATGCATATTCTGATGCAACCGGTCAACTCGCCACCGTCAAGGCAATACATGGCGGACTTAGTCCGACTGATCGAACATTCCCCCGGATTCGTCGAAACGGTCGTCTACGACCAGCGAAGTGGTTTTCCACCAGCCACGTTGGTGCTTTTTGACGAACAGTCCGAGCAAATTGCTGCACTCCCAAATGAAGATAAAGCCCTTTCCAAACAGGTATCGGATTTATTGCCTGCCGTCAATCAACGACCAAAAGCAAGTTCTCATAATGGGATTGCTATCTTGCCGGTACTCGAACAGTGTCGTCTATTGATTGTCGGTGGAGGCCACGTCGGACAGGCAGTCGCCCGGATCGCCACAGATCTGGACTTTGATGTGTGGGTGCTCGACGATCGCGAATCCATCGTTTCAGAAGATCGTTTTCCCCGCGCTTCAAGACGACTTGTGGGAAGTGTCGAACAGGTGCTTCCCGATCTACCAATCGATTCGGATACTTATTGCCTGATCGTTACCCGCGGCCATAATCATGACGAAGAGGCGCTGTATTATTTAGCTCAACGTGGAGCACGGTATGTCGGGATGATTGGATCAAAACGGAAAATTCGTATGATTTTTGACGACCTGTTGGCCAAAGGGATCCCAGCCGGGGTCCTGCAGCAGGTCCATGCACCGGTCGGCATTGAAATAGGATCTCAGACGGTTACAGAAATTGCCATTAGTATCTGTGCAGAATTAGTATCGCATCGCAATCAAAATGGAATGGTTCCCGGGCGTTCACCATCGATCGAGGTCGCCGAATGAAAAGCGTCGCCATGGTGCCCGCAGCAGGACAGAGTCGCCGAATGGGCGAACCTAAACTGCTCAAACATCTTCATGGTGAAGCACTGATTAACCATACCATACGCGCCTGGCAGGCAAGTCATGTTTCGCGGGGCGTCATCGTGGTTCGAGCCAGTGACGGGCAGCTGCAACAACACTTACAACCTTTGTTACAGGACGATTTGTGGGACATCGTCCTCGCCGATCCTGCTCCTGCGGAAATGAAGGATTCTATCCTGGCAGGCATCGATCATATCCAGCGGAACGGGGCCATGCAGGATGAAGACGTGTTGCTGATGGCGCCTGCCGACATGCCGTATCTGGATCCGGGCATCATCGATGCCCTGCTGCAAGCCCATGAAAGCAAAAATCCCGTTATACTGGTACCGGAGTGTCAGGGGAAACGAGGTCATCCAGCCCTCTTTCCGTGGCCCTTTGCCTTGGCCGTTGCGCAACTGGAATCGGATCAGGGACTCAACGCCCTATGGAACCAATTTCCGAACCGAACCATCACCGTTGTTGACAGCCGGTCTTTTGTTGATATGGATACTCCAGCCGACTGGAAATAAATACGCATTGCCTGTTGGAGCATCAAGAAGATGTCGACTTCATGCATTGGTCAGCACGTTAAGCAGGCGATCCAGATCCTGTCGGTTGTTGTAGGCATGGGGACTAATCCGCAGCCGACCGGCGCGGAGACTCAATACCACGCCCTGCTCCATACATCGTTGTCGGACTGACGGCAACTCCTGACCCGGAAAATCAAATGACAAGATTCCTGATTGGTGAATACGATCGGTCGGGCCAAAACACTCTGCCCCGATCGCTTCCAGTTCATGGCGAGCCATGTCGATGTAGTCAAGCACCTGTTCAGCCAACGGAGATTCCGTACTGGTTAATCCAAGGTCGCTGAGAAAATTCAAGCTGGCACCCAGTCCGGTCAATCCGGCCATATTGCTGGATCCCCCTTCAAACCGGGCCGCCGTCGGCCTTGGCTCCCAATGAATGTGATCAAAATCAAATGGACGTTGGACAGAGTTCCAACCAACCAGTTCGGGACGCAACAAATCCAGATGCTCTCGTTTGGAAAAAAACAACCCGGCTCCCTCCGGACCCAACATCCATTTGTGTCCATCCGCCGCGAGGAAATCAATATCCAACTTCTCAACACTCAACGGAAAGACACCGAGCCCCTGAATGGCATCGACGAACACAAGAACGCCGCGCCGGTGCGCCTCTTCGATAATATCCACCAGATTGAATCGATAACCTGTACAGTAGGAAACCCAACTAACCGAAATTAATCGGGTACGTGCGTCACAGGTGTCTAGTAACTTCCCGATATCAGGTTCCACACCGTCAACAGGAACCACTCGTAATTCCACTCCCCGATCCGCAAGATTCATCCACGGGTATTGGTTGGCTGGAAATTCATTGCCTAAGGTGATCATATTGTCGCCTGTTTGCCACGGAAATCCCTGAGCCACAATATTGATACCCGTTGAGGTATTGGGAACAAATGCCATTTCATGTTTGTCTGCACCCAGTAGATTCGCCGCCAACTGACGGGTTTGTTCAACCTGACGAGCCCACTCGGGCCAGACAAGATCGCCCTCACAACTGGCCTGTTGCACCCAATGTGCCATGGCAACTGCCGCCGGCCCACATAATGGGGCGACCGCCGCATGATCAAAATAGGCCTGTTTGACTGAAACAGGCATCTGTTGTCGCATTTCAGCTGTAAACAAACTGTCGAGCATAGTGCACCTGTCGGTAGTAATTTCTCGGGGGTTATGGGTTGTCGAGCCGAAAAAATGGGTATTGAATGTGATTCGTTAGAAGCACCAGCATACCTAGATGTATAAGAAAACCGGAATCACCACTTTCGAATCAATAAAAAACAGCGATAGAATATAAACATCTTTGAGGAAAGGCCGAAATTGCTGTCGTTTTACATTGAACAACTTGATTATACTTTTCGTCGGGCCATATCCAATAATAATCGTATACCCTGATTTTCGATAATTTGATCGCTGACAAAAACCGCAAGGAATCTATCGCGTGTCCAAAGTCCTTTGTTTTTTTGGTTTAGCAGTTGCATTGCTAATGCTGCTGATATTCACTCTGGATCTTGCAATTGGCATTCCTTTCTCGCGTGCTAGTTTAATGATGGATATTGGTTCGTGCATTGGTGCATTAGGTTTGGCAGGGATTAGTTACATGACATTGCGTGAGCAAGCCTGAACCACAATCGCTTTCTCCGTGTTGACGGCATTCACATCATATTCTATCCTCGGCAACAGCTGACTTGGCCGTCACGGAGTGCACCAAATCACTGGGAACGTTGGGCGGTCACCTCGACAGCTTTGAGCAGCCCACGCGCCTTATTAAGGGTTTCCTGATATTCAGATACAGGATCGCTATCTGCGACAATTCCGGCCCCGGCCTGCACATAGATTTTATCATCTTTGATGACAAAGGTCCTCAAAGCGATACAGGTATCCATATTTCCAACGTAATCAATATATCCTACTGCTCCGGCATAGGGTCCCCGACGGTGGGGTTCCAGTTCGTCAATAATCTCCATCGCTCGAACTTTCGGTGCACCGGAGACGGTTCCTGCAGGTAAGCAGGCAGCGAGAGCGTCAAACGCATCTTTCCCATCCTGGAGCATCCCTGTGACATTGGAAGTAATATGCATCACATGGCTGTAACGTTCAATCATCATCACGTCCGACAATTCCACACTTCCATACTGGGCTATACGGCCAAGATCATTTCGGCCGAGATCGACAAGCATGACATGTTCGGCTCGTTCCTTAGGATCGGCCAGTAATTCCTCCGCCAAACGTTGATCTTCTTCCTCGGTCGACCCACGAGGACGAGTCCCCGCCAGCGGCCTGACGGTCACCACACCATCGACAACACGGCACATGATTTCCGGCGAACTTCCAACCAGCGTCACCTCAGGCGTCCTCAAGAAAAACATAAACGGACTGGGATTAACCACACGCAGAGAGCGATAGAGTTCAACCGGATCCACCTTTAGATCAAGCTGCAATCGTTGACTGATGACAACCTGAAAAATATCACCTGCCTCAATGTACTCGACACATTTTCTGACTGCCTGCTGAAACATCTCCGGCTGGAAATTGGAATCGTATTCGACTCCGATGGAATCACTTAAGGTATCAATGTCGGCCATACTCAGGGCTGCCTGAGGAACCGCAAGTCGTTCCACGAGGGTATCCACCTGCTGCGATGCCTGGGCATATGCTGCAGACACATCGCCTCCATGTTGATCCGGTCTGGCCATCACGATGACGAATAACGTCTTGTTCACGTTGTCAAATACAACGAGCGAATCATAGAACCCAAATGTCATATCAGGAATCCGGCGGTCATCGTCCGGAGCATTGGGAAGAGATTCTTCGTAACGCACCACATCGTAACCCGCATACCCGATGACCCCTCCGGAAAACGGGGGAAGCGATTCCAGTTTCGCTGCCTGGAATCCCGACACGAGTTGTCGTAAGTCGTGCAGTGGATTGTCCGAGTGATACGTTTTGGTCTCATGTTCGTCGACCAGAGTTACCTGATTTCCGTTAGCACGAATTTGCATAAAGGGATCCGTCGCCACAATGCTGTATCGGCCAACCTTCTCTCCTCCGATGACGCTTTCAAACAAACAAACACTGCCTCCCTGATCTAATCGCTGTAAAGCAGAGACGGGTGTCAGGCTATCACTTAGCATAGAGCGATAAACCGGAATCAGTTGATTTTCCGCCGCCAGACGAGAAAACGTTTCAAAATCAGGAAAATGTTGCATAGTGATCTTGATCCATCAAAAGACAGATTTTTCAGTGAAATCGCCGAGTCATTCTTCCAAATAAGGATTAGGGGTTGCATGCATGCATGAGTTGCAGCATGGATATCCCCCTAACCAACTCTATGTCCAAAACATGACTCAACCTATAATACATCGTAGCGACTAATGCAGATACCGGCGAGCCTAAGCGACAACCCCTCAGGGGGTGGTTGAACCACAGCCACAAGACAACCCAACCGGTCATCACAAGACGGTGGTCCATAGCAAAACAGGATCCTCCGGCCAATCTTGACAGGTTGGGGGGCATTGATAAAATCCTAACAGTCGAACATCCCGTGTCGGAGTTTTGGACATATTTAACGGGATTAAATACGGTTGAGGCGGGTTACCGCACACGGGTATTAGCCCAACACGGCGGTTGCCACTTTAACGAACCATACGATGAGCGAAGGATACATAAGCAGTGAAGTGCCAACATTGCGAAAAACCAGCGACCTTTCACATCACGGAATTGACCGAAGAGGTTCCTGAGGAGCTTCACTTGTGTGAAGAACATGCACGGGTCTATCTCATGCAGGCCGAAGCACCTCAACAGGAAACGCCCTCGATTGCCAGTGCTTTAGCACAACACCTCAAAATTGGTCAGGCCGCTGAAGAACTTGCCCGTCTGGATCAACAATCCTGTCCGATCTGCGAAATCACGTTTTATGAGTTTCGACATGCTGGCCGACTGGGCTGTCCTCATGATTATGTGTGTTTTCAGGAGGAACTGGAACCCATTATCATGAACATTCACAATGCCACAACGCATGTTGGCAAACGTCCTCAATCCGGGGTCGAGGGCACAGACAGTCGGACCGAGCTGATCCGTTTACGTCGGGACATGGAATCCGCCGTTGAAAAAGAGGATTATGAACTGGCATCTCAAATACGTGACCAAATCCAAACGTTGACGGACTCGATCGACTCTCCACCTCCACCCGAGTAATCCCCAATGCATCTAAACGATCTGACAGACCGAGGAGGCGAATGGCTTCGGGGAACCGGACCCGAATCGGATATCGTCATCAGTTCACGGATCCGGATTGCGCGAAATCTGTCCGATTTCCCCTTTATCCGTAAAGCCTCGGATGCAGACAAATCTACGATCGAAGCCACCATTCATCAGGCCATCGACGCTGTGCACCAGTGGAAAGATGAGGTCGCCTATGTAAATGTCAATGAACTAGCTGATCTGGATCGCCAGTTTCTGGTGGAACGCCAACTGATCAGTCGGGAACTGGCCGAATGTAATGGCGCCCGGGCAGTTGCCATCGATCACGCTGAGAAATTCAGCCTGATGATTAACGAAGAGGATCATTTGAGAATTCAGGTGATGCAAAGCGGACTTGACCTGCTTGAGGCATGGAAACGAATTGATTCCATCGACAATTGCATCGAGTCCCATGTCCAATATGCATTCCACAAGTCATTAGGATACCTCACCGCCTGTCCTACGAATGTTGGTACCGGACTGCGTGTCAGTGTCATGCTGCACTTACCAGCGCTGGTCATGACTCGAGAACTCGAAAAGGTATTTCGGAGCCTGCAAAAAATCAATCTCGCCGTTCGTGGACTGTATGGAGAAGGTTCCGAGGCAATGGGTGATTTTTATCAGATCAGTAATCAGATTACATTGGGAAAAAGTGAGTTGGAGCTAGTTGAACAAGTCAACAGTGTCATTCCGGTCATGATTCAGTACGAGCAGAAGGCACGGGATTTTCTCGCGAGCGAAAGCCGTCAGGCACTCAAAGACCGCGTCAATCGTGCGTATGGGATTTTAAGTACGGCTCAGACCATCAGTAGTGAAGAAACGATGCATTTGCTCTCCAGCGTCCGTATGGGTGTGAATATGGGCCTCATTGATTTAGATATCCCAACCCTAAACCGGTTGTTTATCCACACGCAACCTGCCCACCTGCAAAAAATGCATGGTGAAATTCTGGATATCGCAGATCGAAATATTCAGCGAGCAAGCTATCTGCAAAAAGAACTCGGGTCCAGCCAAAACTAAATGCTGTGACTTGAGTAAAAATCCGCTACAGTTTTTCACGCAATTGGGAAATGATCTCTGCCGGCACAAATTTGGCAAGTAATTCATCGTCCGAGAGTTGAGCAATTTGCTTGATCAACGTACTTGAAACATGCGCATATTCCTCATCCGCCATAAGGAAGACGGTTTCAATCCCCGGATCGAGCTGGCGATTGGCCATCAACACGGTAAACTCACCTGCAATATCGGTTAGAGGGCGCACCCCTCTGATCATGACGTGAGCGCCACACTCGCGAACAAACTGTACAGCCAGAGTATCAAACGTCTGCACTTCAACATTGTCCCATGGAGCGGTGACCTGCGTTACAAGTTCCAAACGCTCATCCGGAGTAAATAAAGATTGTTTTTCTACATTTACTCCAATTCCTACAACCAGCTTATCGACCAATCGACGCGCACGTTGAATGACGTTCAGGTGTCCGAGTGTTATAGGATCAAAGGATCCGGTGTAGACCGCAATTCGAGACATCATCGCACCCGTACAATACTTTTCTAACGTTCGCTTCATTCACTGGAATATGCTCCCCACTTGAAATACAGGGCCATCTTCCACTCTACGGTTTATCGTATCATAAAATTTCGTTTGTGCACGGTTGGTACGAAAAGAACATCCGACAGCAGAAAACCACTTGATCCCACGTTGATTTCACTTAAATGTTGGTTCTTTACGAAGCAATTGCAGCGGACGCCGTTTAGGAATTCACCTATAATTCAGAAACGCGATTATCCATTGGATTTACATCAGCAGCGATCATGACGGAAGCACCAGATCATCTATTACCGGATCACCTCAAATCCTCAGTCCCCGCCGGTTCTGAACACGAGGGGAATGCGGGCCCAGGGGATGAACAAACCGAGCCGGCGGATGCTGATCCCTTGGGGCATTCTGACGTCGAATTAAGGAGTCGCAAAACACTTCGTCAAGCCCTGCAGAACATCGGCGCATTAGGTATCTCCACCTGCATTCACGCATTCATCCTGATTTTTCTTGGGATCGCCACCATGTCCCCGGAAATCC
>JAYZPA010000061.1:0-69535 GCA_036150515.1 Planctomycetota bacterium | reverse complement strand
GCAAACAGCGTGGCCAGCATCAGCAGGTTGCCCCACAGCAGGCGGTCATATTTTGTTGTCCGGCTGACGATCCCCGCCACAGCGAATATGGAAAAGGGACTTACATAACAAAAGTAGATGCCACTGGAGTAGGGAAACTGGATCAGCGATAAGGTTGATGCAAACATCAATAAAATGAATATTCGATTTCGAATGGGTCGACTGACAAAGTCGTCCCGACTGTTGATCAGCATCATGGTTCCGACAAGCACAATGGCAGGCAGACTGAGCTGAATGCTCCGGAATCCGAACAGGTAAAATAGACTACCACCTGCCATAAAGATCACCAGTAACCCGACCAGCAACAGCACGCCATTCAGGGGCCCCTTAAGCTCACGTGGGATTTTGCGATCCCAAAACAGGAGTACGCCCAGTGGAATAGAGAGGCCAAACCAGAGCAAGCCAGGTGGCAGGCGAACGGCATGTTCCAGACGAGCCCGGGGTAATTCAAAGATCCCAAACTGTAATGATTTAAGATCATCGCCAGACAGATACGCCAGGCAAAACAGCGTGACGGGAATCATGGTTGCAATCATCACCAGCGAGGCAGCCCGTACCATCTTCCAGACGGCCGGGGCAGGCCAGTGGGTTAATTGGCTCTGTTTAAAAGTAACGGCCATCAACAGCATCCCGGGAAGAACAAACAGGGAGATGGTTGTGGCAGTGAGATGGACTTTGACCAGCAGCAGCAACATGGCGGCAAAGCCACAGGCCAGAGCAGCGACGATCACCGAAATACGTTTATCCGGTTGCGTATTGTCCGCAGGTGGCTGGTTCAGGTGCACAAACAGGATCGCAAATAAGCTTGCGGCCAGTCCGTACAGGCCCACGATTTTACAGAGCAGCGAACATCCGGTGGTTAAACCAGCGATCCACAGATAACGGGATTTGAAACCATCGCTGTAACATAAAATGGCCCAGAGTGTCCAACTGGAAAACATCAGGTTGTACCAGGATGGCAAGGCCGCAAAGTAATTCGGAAAACTCCAGCTGACACATGCAAGCGTCGTCAAGCTGGCATGCAGCGGAGGCAGGAAGCGTACAGCGATCAGATACCAGGCACCTACGGCAAGCCCTGCCGTAAGGACTAATAAGAACCGCAGGGATGTCAGTCGCATGCCGAGTGTTTTGAAAGCCCAGGCATGTAAATAGCTAAGTCCGCCCGTATACGCCTCCTGAAAATCAACATGGGGTAACTCGCCCTGAAGCACGCGTTCTGCCGAGTGGCCCAGTAGTCCTTCATCGTGAGCAATCCATCCCTGATTGCGTTGAAACCCCAGATAGACCACGGCCAGACTGATCGTTACGATCAGGCCGATCAGCAGTGGGGTTCGATGGACAGGTGGTTGGGGAGTGGTCATGATCGGATTGGATTATTGTTTTTTGCAGACAGCAACCAGCGAACTGCCAAAAGGCATCCGTAAAGGAGTGAGAATTCGTTGTTCGATCCGGCACAGGAAATGACAGCAGCCGTTAATGACTGCCGGCGGAACCTGAGCACTGCGGGGTGTCCCGCGGGTGAGTGATTCTTTGAGTCGTATCAGTAATTTCACCGGAAAGGTCCAGTGGAACAGGTACTTCATTTGTTGCACTTTGAGGCCGGCCGCCGTGGCCTGCTGTTTTAGTAATCGTTTTGTGTAGCGTCGCTGGTGGAGGTTGTATTCATCATGTTGTGTCCACAGCAGATTAAATGCGGGCACGGTAATCAGTATTCGTCCGTTGGTTGTCAGCAGTTCGCCTGCATGCTGAAGAGCTTGAGTTGCATCGGGAATGTGTTCGATTACGTCAAGCATCGTAATCCAGTGGAATTGCTGATCGGGCTGAAATGAGGAATCAAAATCCCCGATATGGATTCGTGGGGCAAACGGGCCGTCGGGTTCGACGATTTGCGGGTCGGATTCCACACCGTGGACATTGCCAAATGATTTTAAGGCGGGGAAAAACAGACCGTCGCCACATCCCACATCGAGGATTTCCCGTGTCTCCTGTCGTTCTTCCTGTTGTTGCCAACGTTGGAGGATTCTTAGGATGTAGGATTCCCGGGATCGCCACCACCAGTGGTTTTGGTAGAGCTTTCGGTAGTTGCTGGCGTATTCGCTTTGCACTGGGTTGATTCTCGGATGACACTTTCAACAATAAAAGAGGGACGCCCTTTTACTTCTTCGAAGATTCGTCCCACGTATTCTCCAACGACTCCCAAAAACATCAATTGTACGCCGGCAAAAAATGAAATAGCGACGAGTTGAGCGGTAAAGCCGGCGGGGATTTCCGCCATGAATCCGGGTAGTTGATCTGCAGGCGTCAGACGGGCCCACACGGCGAAGGCTGTCAGCAGCAACGCCACGATGACCGAACAGGTACCGAGCAGGGTTGCCAATCGTAACGGGACCAGCGAGAAGGAAAAGATACCGTCGGCCGCCAGACGAAATAGTTTTTTTAATGTGTATTTCGTGGTTCCGGCGGTACGTGGATCGCGTTCAATTTCCAGGCCGGTCTGTTTGAATCCAACCCAGCTGCGAATTCCGCGTAAATATCGATGCCGGTCGGCATCGCGTACGAGCAGATCTGCAACCCGTCGGCTGAGGATTGAAAAATCGCCGCTGTCACGCGGCAGGGTGGTTTTGGATAATTGACGAATGACCCGGTAGAACAGACTGTAGCACAAGCGTTTGATGAAATTCTCTTTGCGGTTGACCCGCACAGCGTATACCACATCAAAGCCTTCGTTGTAACGGTCCAGTAGTGCCTCGATTTTCTCGGGTGGATCCTGTAAATCGCCGTCCATCAGAACAATCGCATCTCCGTCGGCATATTCCAATGCGGCCGCATAAGCGGGTTGTTGACCGAAATTTCGCGAGAAAGTTACAACCACAATCCGCGGGTCACGACGGGCGGCCTGCGCCAGTAGATTCGGTGTATCGTCATAACTGCCGTCGTCCACCACAACAATCTGGTGGGGTCCGGAGGGCAGCTGATCCAGAACTGCCGAAACACGCTCGAGTAATTCTTCAATGACTTCCTGTTCGTTATAAACCGGAATGGCCACGGAAACACGCGGGGCTTTATGATTCATGGTGGTTGTCCCCCTTACAACGTCCTTTGAAATAGACCATTTTCCAGAGGGGAAAACCAAACATCTTCAGCGAGAAAGGTTCAGTTTTGACCGGTTCAAAATGACTCGAAAAAATCTCCTGCCAACGCGTTAAGGGACGCGCGTAATCACCCCGGTCCGCTTTTGCAAGCGTACGGGCAACGGAAAACCGGTCTGGAAGGACTAAGTCTAAAATGTGAATGTGTCCTTGCGGGTCGAGGATGTCATGGAGGCGGGTTAATATGGCATCGGTATTGTCGTCGTCAATGTGATGCAAAAAACTATTCAGTAAAATGAAATCATATTGCTCATCGGCAGGCGGATGATACTGGCACACGTCCTGAACTTTGAACTGACCGCATTTTGTAAAGGCACGGGAAAATCGTCTGTCGGCATTGGCAATGTATCGAGGGTTAATATCTAAACCCAAATACTGGTTTTCCAAAAAAAAGGGGGCATTGGTCCCAGGCCCACATCCGACGTCCAGTACACGTTGGACCCCGGTCAGGTCATTGCTTGCCAAAACAGGTTTCATCTTGCCCTTGGCAAAGGGAGCCTGCCAGGTTCGGTATACCCATGGGAGCGCCAAAATATCACGAAAACCGGTCATATTGGAATTATAACAACGGAACTTATGACTCGGCGAGCAGCCAGATTTCCACCAGGGTTAAATACTGTGGGTGGCGCAACAGTCGTAACGACTGCAACGATCGTGACGTTCAGAATACCGCAGACTCACCTGTTTCCTGTTGATGCTGGATGGCAAAGGTATCTGCGACGAAAGACTATCCGGGCGGCCATCGTAAATTACGGCCACCTAGGAGGTGGTAATGTAAGTGGAAAACAGATTGCCCCGCTGCTTCTCCACAGTTACAGATGACACGGTATCCGTCGTCTACCAGATTCATTTGTCTTGCCAAATCCCGGATGACGATCTGTATATGGCCCACTAATGCATGGTCTCCATCATCCAGATCGTCGAACGAACGGATTTCTTTTTTGGGAATGATCAGCAGATGTACGGGTGCCTGAGGATTGACGTCTTTAAAGGCCAGACACTGAGAATCCTCATAGACGATGTCGGCAGGGATTTCCCCGTCGATTATCCGTTTGAATATGGTCGGTTGCATCTACAGCATCCTTAAACAAAACCTGGTTTCATAGTTGATCCAACGCGATGATATCGTCCGGATTCATATCCGGAATACCCTGATAGATCGGCATTAGAAATGAGTGATTTTCGTTGACCAGTCCTGCTTCCAGAGGTGTGTCCAGTGTTTCCATCACACGGGATTGCACGGAACCGGCGGCAATTCCCTGATTGAGCGATTCCAGAGTTTCCGCATCAGCAAGCGTCAAACGCGAATGAGTGACAGGACAGCGAAGGATTTCCAGTAATTGAGAGTCGATGATGAGCTCCGGGAAGAGGGGGGATTTTGTCATTGACATTATAACCGAAGAGCGTATCGGTGCCTGCCAGCTAACAAAAAAGGGGCACCCTGTTAGAGGGTACCCCTTCTTGTACGAGGAGAAAAATCAGTAAGAGAGAGAGAGAAGTAGATCGTTTTCCATCGTAGTGTTCGTTAACAAGTCTCGGTCGTTTCCAGAGAATCGTCTTTGCTTCGGCGTGACGTAGATGAATACGACCACTCTTTAGTCATGTCTTCAAAAACAGCCGGTGTTTCATAACGGACCACTTTGGGACCATCCGCCATCGGGCCGACAAGTCCGCTCAGGATCGGTAATCCGCGTAACGAAAGATCCGTACTACAGTCGTCCATACCGACCTGTTCAAATTCCTTCGTCAGCGATTTTTCGGAAAGAAAATCACTCATCATAAAGGAACCATTCGAAGCTCTTGAAACTACTCGAAATGTCTTTTTCATCGTATTGCCCACAGGGTTAATTCTAAAACTGGAAACCGGAATAGGATGGGAATCCACCTTGGATCTATCCGAATTCTGGTGAAGAGATGTTACTGTGATGGAGCACATTGCATCCCGACAAAACAGACATCGTCGCGGTGGATCACAAAAACACAGGATTTATGGTTTCCGTCATATCATGCTTTCATTTGCACAAATCGGTGCAATATGGTCTAGCGGTACACTTGCTATAACCATACCTTCAGGAGCGTCAATTACGGGTGATAATGAGTGGAATACGCATCTGTTCGCTAAAGGCGGAGTTCCGGTTATTCCGATCCTGCGAGATGTTTCCACGGGGATGAATCTCAGGCTTCCTATCGGGAAGCCGGTATTCTGCAACGGACATCCGGCAGCCGTGGTTCAGCCGGATCGCTGCGTGAGCCACGGTGCCTACGAATTTCTTTAGTCACCTTGTTCTCTGTGATGGATGGGATAAAAATATACGGTTGATGAACGTTGAATCATCATCGGAGGGTAGGCGAATTGGCTAGCAATCTGATTCGAAATCAGACGCTCCTCACGGAGTTGCGGGTTCAAGTCCCGTGCCCTCCGCTTTTTTATGCGCCGTGTCGTATGCTGAAAATTGATTTGTCAGCCCGGGTGAAAACCGGTAGGCTGCACAAATAGACGAACGGTCATGATGCCCCGTAAAAGAAACAGCCCTGCCCCGATAACCTAGAAGAGGCCCTTGATGAGCGAAACCATCTCTACCGAAGAGCAGCAGGCCCGGATTACCGACGAAGTTCGGATTTATCATTACCCCAACATTATTTTTCTTTACCCAAGTCTGATTGCCTGTATTCTGGCGGCCGTGGTTTTATCCTTTTCTGACGGCGTGTATGAAGAGTCCTCTGCCGCTCCCGCCACGCAGGTGGAGGCGGGTGCGGATGACAATCCTCAGGCGGATGCGGATGCGGATGGGTCGACCGAAGCGAGTGGTCCTGTTAAGCGATCATCGGCAGTTCTGGTGACGATTGTGTTTCTGCTGTTATTTACGTTCAACCTGTTTGTCATGGCATTTGATTTTCCACAAAGCAAATTTCTGGCAGTGCTCTTTTTCGTTTTTGCCTTGATTCTGGCACTGGTCGTATTAGGAATGAAGGCTCCGCATTTAATGGGTGGGTGGGGCCGTTTTATATCCGGTATTGATCCGGTTGCCGATCAGGTTTTTTTCTGGACGATGTCAGGCCTTATTGGATTTGTTTTTCTGGTGATGTATCTGGCCCGGCTACTGGATTACTGGGTGATTCGGCCCAATGAAGTGATCCATTACCATGGTCTGCCGAGGCATACGCGTCGGTTTTCAGCACCCCACATGCGGTTTGAAATGGAGATTAATGATATTTTTGAACACATGTTATTGAAGTCGGGTCGGCTGTACATTCGTCCGACGAATGAAAAGGAAGAGTTTATTCTGGACAACGTGATCAATGTCCGAAAAAAAAATGAACGCGTTAATCAGATTCTCAGCGCTTTACAGGTTCAGCTGCGAGAGGATTCAGAAGTCTGATGATCAAAATGGAAACAGTATGGTTGGCAGATCTTTGAATTGCTGAAGGACGTTCGGCAATGGAGGCCAGCCTGCACCGGGAGGCTCATTTTGTATTGATTCGTCCAGTTGTTTGGCCACGCGGGGAAAAGGCGGAGGTGCATAGCTGGAGATATACCGCGGCCAAAAAGCATGCAGGAATTGATAACTGTCAGCAACCCGTCCCCGGTTTTGATAGGAATATGCCAGTGAGATGTCTTTCATCAGCTCGCGATATTCACGAGGCTGGAACCAGAGGTCAAAAATCTGCAGGTTGTCAATTTCGATTTTTCCAGGTGAGATCAGATCAAACCCGACTCGCAGGTCGGTCATGCCCTGAACGGGCAGGTCATCCACAACCAGTACGTATCGCATCCATTTATCGGTTAGTGGGGTAGGTTGTCTGGTCGTCGTCGTGTCCGGCTCCTCGCGACCGATCGTGCGTGGACGATAATAAACCTGACCATGAAGCCGACCTTCAATGGCTAAGCGAACCGAAGGCGGCTGGGCGGGGTTGGGTGTTCGCATCCAGACTGAAAATGCAATCCGGCCGGTCTGCGGTACCGGGAAGGACTCACTGCGAACCCAGAGAATCTGACGGGATAGATCCGGGCGATGGATGGCCATATATTGGCTGCCCTGTTTAGCCGCATTCTGCCGGATCGTTACCGAATTACCGGATTGGCTGTTATAGAGCCATCCCGGAATGTTCTGGGTTGTAATGGGAGCTTCAAAGCCGGCATTTTTAATGGGCGTTAACTCCGAAGGTTGTTGAAGTTGCCCCAGTTGTCTGTTGACATCCAGTATGTGCTGTTGAAGCTGAGGAATCACCTGTTTGTTGAATTGAACCGCCGCACTCATGACTTCTGCCTGGGCATGATCAATACGAATTGCAATGAAATCAAACGGTTCCATCACGAGCTGCCAGGTTGCACCTCGTGGGTGCCAGCGGAAACTGGATTTTGAATTCTGGCCTAATGGAGTCGGAACCCCGTTGGCAGGCATTTTTAAATCGACCTGAGCCGTGGCTGCCCAGGGTGCATGGTTCAGTATGTAAAGAAAGGTTTTGTTTTTTTGGACGAACCGCCGGATGATCAGTGGTTGGGGAATGGGATTTTCTTTTAAACGAACGGTTTCAAAGGTGGAATCCGGTAACTGTTGAAAACTATGTAATAACGCACGCAGATGATCCTCCTGGCCTAAGGGTAACAACCATCCACCGTCGGCAAGAACGCGACAGTCAGAGATGGCAAGCGTGGAGACGAATCGTTGACGATTGTAGAAATGAGAGGGAGTCAGCGTATTGGCAAACCAGGTATGGGTGTGGTCTGCTCCCCAGGGTGACTGTTGGTCGAGTTGTGGAAGTTGGGCTGTTGTGGGAGTGTGAAAAAAGACAGTGCCATGTAGTTCCGCTGACGCAAAGAGATGCTGAATCTCTGAGGATTGATTGAGCTGGATGTCGACATTCTGACTGACCGGGTCAATTACCGGGTTTGCCTTGTGGGGTGTGAACCAGACAAGATTACTGACTTCCCGAGTCAGCATCGGATCAATGGACATCTCCTTTGTAATGTTGGTGAGCGTGTTTCTGGGTGGCAGTGTGGGGTATACCTGTCTTTGAATATCCGGGGATTCAAACAATTCGGCGGTACATAGGTATAAACGCACAGCGTCAGAATGGTCTTTGGTTCTGGAAACATTTAAAGGCTCAAGCTCCAGTGCCAGCGTCCGGTAGAATTTGCTGATTTGCTGGAATTTCCATTGTTTCCAGTCACGGGCAAGATTTCCCTGAAGGGCATTTAGATTATCGGCATGCGTAGGGCTTGGTTTGATTTCCTGGTGCTGAAAAAATCGGTCGAGCGTGGTTGGATCCTGACCCCATTGAGATGACGGAAGGTGGGTATAGGAGTCGGGAGTGAGTTCAATATTGACGCCACCAAAACTTGGGTGATCCCCATACCGCTTTGTTATTTCCTGTACGAGTTTTCCGACAGCAGTCTGAACCCGGGGATCCAGCGGGTTGTAGAGTACGCTTGTGTGGTTTGTTGAGCCGGATGAACTGGATTGAGTTAATCGGATCCCCTCGGCTGTCTCCGGTTGTTCAAGTTGTAATTCGAGTTCATGGAGCGGCATATTCAACTGAATCGACGGGATAAGCGTGAGTTGCTGCTGATCAAACATTCGAAACAACATTTCCAATACATCTTTTTTGGAAGGATCCTGTCCGTTTGGGAAAAAGGCTCCACTGTCGTATTTGGGAGTTGAATGGAAGAGTTCGCTGGGGAATAAACTGCCTCCTTCACTGAGCACATTGATAATGGCACCGTTGTTACCGGCAAACTGCAGATAATTTACCAGTCGACGACCACCTTCGAAAAAGGTAGTCCAGTCATCCAGTGTGGTGGTGTTCTGAGGTCCGGCTGCTTCCCGACTGCTGAAATTTTCTGTAAATAGTGGTTTGTTAAAGTAGGCCAGTGCCAGTCGCTGTCGGGATTTGGAAGCGGGTAACGGATGTAATTCCGACAAATTGCCCTGTAGTTGTTTGATGCGAATTTGGCCATAGGTGACGGTGTTGCTTGGCGACTGATTACGAATCACCAGCATTGGAAAGTGGGTTTGAGGCCAGAAGAGAATACGATGGACCAGTGTGGCAGGAGCTGTTTCCCATTGTGAGTTCCCCAGATGGACTCCGCTGTCGATTCCCAGAGGACCGATTTTCCCAAGTGCATTTGGTTCCAGAATGCTAATCGCCATGGTTTGTTGTATGTCGTTGGGATATTCTACTTCCAGTAGATGCGGACGTTGAGGATTCTCAACTTTCAGAGGCAAGGCCTGCCAGCCACCGCTGGCGACTCGTGTTAACATGGATTCCTGATGTTGAATTTTCTCGGCCTGTCGATTTCCAAAGGGCAGGAAGCCAACGGTGGAAGGACTGGATCCTGCCAGGATTTTTATCTTTTCCGTTGGATCAATTTCACGTAGCCTTTGCCACCATGTCGGATCGGCCGGATTGTACCGAGCGATCTCCTTCCATTGCGTTGTGACGGGTGGCGTGGGAGACTTTCCCCCGGTGACGACAATTTGTATCACTCGTGTAGCAACCGGAGTCGTTCGTACAATCGTGTCGGGAAAACGTTTTGAAAGTACGGTCAGCCGAATGTTATAGACTCCCGACCGTGACGGAATGGGGACTTTTATATCTTCCCATAAGGGAAAGGCACCAGGCCGTGCCAATGAAACACTGTGCTGCTGGTGATGTATGGTCAGGCCGTCCGTGGCGGTTAATACGTCCAGTTCATATTGGTAGTTTCCTGTCTTCGATTCACCGAGTTCGTGTGGAACCAGTGTCAAATCAAAGGACTCATTGGGTTGAAACACCAGATGTTGACGTTGATGAGCGATGCGTAAGTTATCACCGGCGATGCGGCGAACCTGTCCTCGATTCCCACGTTGATCTAAGTTTTGTTCCGTGCCACGATCGATAAAAAAGGAGATCGGTTTTTGGACTTGAAATCGTGTCTGAGGATCAGAAACGGCGAACAGGTTGATCGTAATGGATGCCTGGCGTGACGTGGTAACGGTGATATCCAGCGCATCATATTTACGAGGATGGGATTGGTTGATTTCAATCACGCGGGTCGGCGTGCTGGTGGATGAAGGTGGATTTTCCCTGCGGAGAATGAATTTGGCAGAGGAAGTGGATTCGATACTGTGGGGTACTAAATCCTGCAAATGCCCGTCAGAAATTTCGATGGTGCCACGCCATTGACGTGCGGCGCCACCTCCCCAGGCTATTCGTAACCGCAGATTGATTTTCTCGGTACTCCGGCGGTCGTTGACAAAGCCGGTTTGTTGCACGGAATACTGAAACGGACTGGTTTGTGCAGATAGCGGGCCGCTTTGATTCTCCAACTCAGGATTGGATTTGGGCAGTCCCGACTGCCGTGTAGGAGAGATCGGAGACTGGGCGAAAGTCCGTGCAGCAGTGAGAACCATCGTTACAAAACCGATGGTCATGATAAAACTCAAAAAACAGCTGGAAAATCGCCAACGGATCAAATGCAGACCTCCCTGTCAACATGGAACGTGTAGATGTGCACTCAGGCACGACCATACGCATTTGAAGCGGGATTATAGCGGTAATACAGGCCGAGACGAAAGTCCAATCGTGGTTACCGGATGAGCTGGTTCCACAGTATTTCAGGCAGTTTTTGATGGTTTGCAGAGGTGTTTCCGGCGGCCATGAATTCCTCGATGGCCGCCTGGACATCCTCCCGCAAAGGTGCAATTTCATTGATATCCCACCGATCATCGGGTTTCACAAACAACTCGGTAACGCGGTTGTCGACCATTTTGGCAAACCATGCAGGCGTATAGATTGCGGTTTCGGGGCATTGTGAGTTTTTGGAGACGGCCCATTGTGAATCCAGAGTGGTGTTGGGGGTGGTATCGGTCTCGTCCAGGCAACGGATCCAGGGCAGCAACGAGTGTTGTGCCGCGGGCAAATCGGTCTGTGTGTTGGATTCCAAATCAAACCACTGCATCAATGTGTGGTAAATGGATTCGGATTGCAGAATCTTTTGCACGCGGGACATGGCAGGTTGATTTTTCTGTCCGCCCAGGATAGAGGCAAACAGGGGTACATGAATCTGATCGGTGTAGAGCGGAGCATTTTCATAACCTACATCCCCATGAATTCCCAAAGGGAGCGCTCGAGCAGCGGTTACCAGCAGTAGCGTGGGATCATCAGCAGGCGTTGCGGCCAACCAGTTCCAAAGTGCAGCCAGACAGGTGTCGATGACGCAGATTTGTGCGGCATAGGGATAACTGATTTGTAATAATGCATCCGGATCCAGAGGGGTATCCTGATGTACATGCGGGGGTGCCGTAATGGTGCTGGCTTCCGGATCCTCGGATCCCCGGAAAATCTCACGCAGTGCTACGGGTGCATCCCAAACGTTCTCCAGACTGGAACTGTGAATCCATAACAGGTCTTCACGATTCGGGGGTTGCGTTGAATCCAGCCAATGGAGGACTTCACCGACAAAGCCGGCCATCGCTGTCGATTCAATACTCTCGGCGGGTTCACTGCAAACCTCCAGCGGGATATGCAGGTGTTGATTAAATTGAGCGCATACTGGAAGCGACATGACGTCCATGGAGGAGGAAATCAATGTGCTGGTTCCACCTTTTTCAACGAGTGAATTCAAAAGTGCCTGAGGTTCGCGTAGGGGACACAGCGGGTGTTGGCCAAGCAGATAGCTTGTATAAAGTTCGTCCAGATGGTTGCTGCTGGCAATCATGGTTTCTGCCAGCAATGCATGGGTAGCGAGCTGATTGAATCCGGGTGTAGGTACCCAGGTATTCCCATAGGGTCCCAGGTATTTCGCGGAAAGGTGGTCCAGAACTAAAACAATCGCTCGCATCATGGGGTTTAATGTACCAGAGATTTTAAATAACTGCCTTTCCGGCGTGGTGGTTTCCCTTGGTTTCGATAGAATAGAAAGACGTTTTTCTCTTCAGGATTTGTTGCTCATGCAAGTAACGAGTAAACTTCTAGTGGCTGCTGCCAAGGTGGTTAGTGGCTATACGGTGCGATGGGTTGACTGTTTACCGGATACCTGTCAACGCGTTTATTTTGCCAATCATACAAGTCACCTCGATGCTCTGGTACTTTGGGCGTGTTTACCCCGTCAGATTCGGGAACTGACCCGGCCTGTGGCAGCGAAGGACTATTGGGAGAAGGGTTGGTTACGACGTCATGTCGCGGATGCGTTTAATGCACTGTTGATTGATCGCAAAGAGGTCAAAGTCCATCAGAGTCCGATTGATTTGATGATTCGTGAGATGGAAGATCAGTATTCACTAATTGTTTTTCCTGAAGGTCGCAGAAATCCAGCCGAAGAGATGTTGAATTTTAAGAGTGGGCTTTATTATCTTGCAAAGAAACGATCTGATTTGGAAATGGTTCCGGTCTATTTGGATAACATGAACCGCGTTTTACCTCGAGGCGAATTTTTACCCGTACCGCTGCTTAGTCACATTACCATTGGTGCGCCTTTGTGGCTGGAAGTGGGCGAGACCAAGCAAGAGTTTTTGAGCAGAGCACGTTCGGCAATAATCAAACTCAAAGATGGTTAAGGACAGAGAGATTCATGATGGTTGATTTGGTTAGTCCGATTCCCGTTGGGTGGGTAGATGTCAATCAGGTATTGAGTTTGCCTTTTGACGAACCGACGGCATGGCTGATTGCTACGGTTATGTTGATTTTGATCATGGCATCCTTTGCGGGCAGGTTGCTGGAAAGTAAATCTGAGCAGCGTCTGAACACGGCCGTCGTACGATCATTTAATCAACGAATTCGTTCGTGGTGGCTGATGTCGGCCATTCTGATTGCGGGACTGTTCATTGGTAATACCGGGACGGTCATCCTGTTTGGCATGATCGCATTTTGGGCTTTGCGGGAATTCATTACGATGACGCCAACTCGTCGTGGAGATCATCGCACCCTGTTTTGGGTTTTAGTGGTCTTTACACCGTTACAGTTTTTTTTCGTGGGGACGCAAAACAATCTGTTTCTGATTGGCATCCCGATTTATGCTTCGCTGTTTATTCCAGCTCGTATTGCGTTGGCCAATGATGAAAAACGCTTTTTGGAGCGTTCGGCTAAAGTGCAGATTGGATTATTGATTTGTGTGTACGCATTGAGCTTTGCACCTGCGATGCTTTATCTGAATCTGGGAACGGCCAAACGGGCTCCTGCGGCAACGGAAGTGACACCGGCGGCGGCGACGGCGATACCCGAAGGTGAACCACTGGAGGCATGGAGTGTGGTAACGGATGACACCGGCAGTACCGTAAGTCGGAACAAAGGTCTGCTGTTCTTTTTTGTCCTGATTACCCAGCTCAACGATGTCCTGCAGTATGGCTGGGGCAAGCTGCTGGGGAAAAATATTATCGCCCCCCGGATCAATACCAGTCGGACATGGGAAGGCGTGATTGGAGGAGCGGCCACAACGGCTTTGCTGGGAGCGTTGTTCTCATGGGTAACACCGTTTTTGTTTTGGCAGGCAGCCATTATGGCTTTTGTGGTTGCCATGATGGGATTTGCCGGTGGAATGGTGATGTCGGCAATTAAGCGTGACCGGGGCGTGAAAGACTATGGAACTCTGGTACAGGGACATGCCGGTATCCTGGATCGGATTGATTCGCTTTGTTTTGCAGCGCCCGTGTTTTATCATTTGACAACGGTGTTTTTTGCAATGTAATCCGATGATGCACGTTCTTTGGAAACATAGGCTGGCTTGGTTCCGGGTACCGTTTTATGAGATTTCAAGGTATCCTTAAAGACACATGGGGTTGCTAAATTAAAGAGTAGCCATTCATTCAAAATAGAGGAAAACTGCGGATGGGAATGTTCGAGGGAAAAAAAGGACTGGTATTGGGCGTGGCGAATGCACGCTCAATTGCATGGGCGATTGCAAAAACGATTATGGATGAAGGTGGTGAAGTTGGCTTTACGCATCTACCTGACCGGCCGGATGACGAAAAGAAAAAGAACCGTCGTCGCGTGACGAAGTGTACAGATCAGTATCCTGATCAGGCTAAATTTGTTATTCCAATGAACGTTCAGAGCGATGACGACATCGCTGCTGTGATGAAAACGGCGGAAGAGGAATTTGGAAAAGTGGATTTTGTGTTACATTCGATCGCTTTCGCGGATCGGGATGATTTGTCTCGCGATACGATTGAAACCAGCCGGGCCGGATTCAATATGGCCATGGAGATCAGCGTTTACAGTCTGGTGGCGGTTGCCAATGCTGCTCAACCCATTATGAATGATGGCGGAGCGATTGCGACCATGACCTATTTTGGTGGCGAAAAATGTGTGCCGGGCTACAACGTCATGGGTATCTGTAAAGCAGCTCTGGAAGCAGCGATGCGGTACCTTGCCCATGATCTGGGTCCACGAGGCATTCGTGTCAATGCATTGAGTGCCGGCCCCCTGAAAACGCTGGCTGGTTCGGCTGCTGGTGTCGAGGAAATGCTGACGATGTATCAGGATATTGCTCCCATCTGCCGAAATATTACACATGAAGAAGTGGGCCGCACAGGTGCATTTCTGCTTTCGAATTGTGCCAATGGAATCACCGGTGAAATTCTTCATGTGGACGGTGGTTATCATGCGATGGGTTCTCCCGGACGGTTGTTGGATCGCGTCCGTGATCTACAAAATCAGTCGTAATCGATAATGTCTGAACCATTGAGAATAGCGATCGCTGTTGTTGAATCCGGCGATCGTTTTCTCATCGGTCAGCGTCCGAAGGGACAAGTCCTGGGGGGATTATGGGAATTCCCCGGGGGAAAAATCGAACACGGCGAGTCGGACCTGGAAGCGGCTGTACGGGAATGCAAAGAGGAAACGGGACTTCATGTGACCGCCATCGGTTACTATTTGCAAATCGAACATCAATACGAGCATGCAAATTTGCATTTGAGTTTCGTCGCCTGTCGACTTGTGAAACCGGACGAGCTGCAAACGCGGTTTAGCTGGGTTGCCCGGGAAGAATTGGAGAATTTGGAATTCCCCGATGCTAATCAGCAACTTCTCACAATGCTTCGTGATGAGATTTCTCCGCAACGGCTGTAACACCGGATGATCGTTCAGAAGAAACGGGCAAAGGCCTTTGGGAAAAGCCGGCCTGTTTTCAATCCCCGCAGGGGACGGGGTGAAATCGGTCTATGACGGAATTCGCCTTTGCTGTTTAATGTTGATGCGCTGCGATTCAATTCCACAACAGGGATGTGTGTGGTGAGCTTTTGCAGGGTTGGTACTTTTCGTTGAAGGTGAGGGGGAAGATGAGCATGGATGCTCGAATCGCTGCGTTAGTGTTGTCCGTAATGGGGTGTTATCTTACGGGGGCCAGCTATCGCACTCAGAACTTTATGGTTACGGCGGATAGCCCAGCGATGGCGAGAGAAGTCGCTCTTGCCGCAGAATCCAATCGCCGGGAATTGGCAAAGCAGTGGTTAGGCTATGAATTAAAACCCTGGGAACAGCCCATTCCGATTCAGGTGCAGGTTGCGTCCCACCTGGGAGCCGGGGGCGTGACGAGTTTTGTATTTGAAGACAAAGTACCTACCCAATGGCAGATGACCGTGCAGGGCAGGTGGGAACGGGTGCTGGATAGTGTCCTGCCCCATGAAATCAGCCACACAATATTCGCGACGTATTTTGGGCAACCGCTGCCCCGCTGGGCAGATGAAGGTGCCTGCACGACGGTCGAACATGTTTCGGAAAAGAAAAAGCAACATGCGCTGTTGTTACGTTATCTGACGACGAACCGTGGAATTCCGTTTAATCAGATGTTGAGGATGAAAGAGTATCCGCGCGATATCATGACTTTGTACTCACAGGGATTTTCGGTCGCGCAGTTTTTGATCGCGTATCGGGGTAAACGGACGTTTGTCCGGTTTCTTGAGGATGCCATGAAGGATGGAGATTGGGATAGAGCCATCGCACGCTACTATCCATTTACGGGTGCTTCTGATTTGCAATTGCAGTGGGTTCGATGGGTTGGCGACGGGAGTCCCCGAATCACACCTTCCGATAACTCCCCCACTTTCCTGGCAACAGCCCCTTCACAAACTCCGGCAACGCCGCGGGAAGTGCTCACGCAAGCAGGTGATGAGCGACTTGTGCCTATCGGGTACACCGGGGAGGTTGCGGTGGTTGAGAACCGACTGCCCACAGCTGCAGGAAATTCCCACAGGGGAACCGGTTGGGTTTCCCGTCATCAATCAGGCGGGTTGCGGGGAGCAACCACGGCAAGTTTCTCCCGTGTCGTAGATCGTACGAAAGACGGGTCTGAGCCAACGCGGGTAAGTCGCCCACAATCCCTGAATTCATCCCGACCCGTGATCATCACCGATAGTACAGGTACGATCTCCAGGCATGTCACCTCGATCCAATCGGAATCCACAACGATTCCAACCCAACTGAACTGGATGGCACCGGCCAGAAGCTCCTCAGCAGAAATGAACCGATAAGCTCATGATGACCATTCAACCATTCCATCTGGCCGTTTTTGTTCATGATCTCGCCAAAGCGAGAGAGTTTTACAGTGGACTGCTTGGATGTACCGAGGGTCGATCTTCTGAGACGTGGGTCGATTTTAATTTGTTTGGACACCAGTTTGTGGTTCATCTTAATGCCCAACTCGATCCGGATAACTTATCGAGTGAAGTTGACGGACATGATGTTCCTATTCCGCATTTTGGTGTGGTTTTGGAATGGGAAGATTGGCAGCACCTGGCGGCGCGACTGAAAACGCACAACCAGGATTTCCTGATCGAACCCTACATTCGGTTTGAGGGTCAAGTGGGAGAACAGGCGACGATGTTTTTTCTCGACCCCAGTGGCAATGCTCTGGAATTTAAGTCGTTCCGTGATCCTGCCAAAATGTTCGCTTCCTAAACCGTTGGTGATCGGTAACTCCCGGTTCGTACGTAGAGCGTCCTGACGTAGATTGCGGATTATGATGATAGGCACCGAGCCGTCCAAACAAGTCGATGGAAAAACGGGTCGTCGGTGTAATGTCCGCGTGTCGCACCGATGCCTTGAGTGATTGACCCGGAAAAAAATAGGTTTTCACCAGCTAAAACCGAATACGTTACCGAGTAGGCGGCAGGGAGTGATTAGGATGGAACACTCTTTTTCCAGGCGGTGAGGATATGGTCGGCGATTTCGTCTACGGGTTGGTCAATATTGATTTGTGCCATGATAAAAGGACCTTCTCCCCTCATGTTGCTACTGTCACTTTCCATAACGTCGAGGTCAGCGCCCACCGCTTCGGCCAGGTCAATCTTATTGATCACCAATAAATCGGATTGAGTAATCCCGGGACCGCCTTTACGCGGAATTTTATCGCCGCCGGCAACATCAATAACGTAGATCGTGTAGTCAGCCAGTTCGCGGCTGAAGTCCGCGGCCAGGTTATCGCCCCCGGATTCGACAAACAAAAGTTCAGGTTGATGTTGCTGCGTCAGATCTTCAAGTGCTAAAAGGTTTTGGGAAATATCTTCCCGGATGGCAGCATGAGGACAGCCACCGGTTTCAACCGCGCGTATTTTTTCCGATGACAGGGCATCGTGACGCAGCAGGAATTCAGCATCCTCTTGCGTGAAGATGTCGTTTGTAACGACGGCTAGATTATGTTTTTCACGCAGGGCCCGGCACAGGGAGAGAAGTAAAGCGGTTTTGCCACTGCCTACCGGGCCACCAATCCCCACGGTAAAGCTGCGCATTGAATAATCCCGATCGGCCAGAGGGAGCGAACGTTGGTTAAAGTAGCCGGGGTTTTCAAGAGGCTCATGCGAATGAGTGACGCCCTGTAGGTGCCCATGTTCATGGGTGTGTTCATGCGTATGATCCGCAGGTGTATGTGCGTCATGGTCATGGTCGTGGTCATCGTGCATAAGAATCAAATGTCCTCAATGGAAGGTGTGGTGAAATCAAAACTTAACTCTGAAACAGGCGAGAGTACAGTCGGTCATGATTGGCCTGAAGAATATCCAGCAAGGGTGAAGTTTGCGAAATATCCTCAAAGCGTTGTTGTTCATTTTGATTTAACACCTGTTCGATTTCGTTGTCAAGTTGGGGCCAGATCGCCTGCCCGGCCAGGGGGCCAATAATGTTCAACCGGACGGCACTGGAGATGAGATCACGAATGGTGATGTGTAAGAACAGCCGAACGGCATCCGAAAGCGGAATATTCAGCCATCTTGTGATGCGGCCAAACGTGGGGATGTAATGACCGTGGAGTTGTTTGGTGCGGACCTGTTCACGCAATTGGTCAATCTCTGAGTTATGGAAGACCCTCGCACAGGTTGATAATAGGGCTTGTCCCTGACATAGGCTGGCACGGCGGCTAACGTGATTACTTAACAATGCATGACAATGTTGGTCTAACTGCTCGGCAGATTGTTCAAGTTGATGTGCGGCTATGAATTGCGGCAAACTGTAATGACCGCATTGCCGAATGACCGTGACCAGATAATCCAGCAGTTGGCCGGAATGTGTTAATTCACCCCACTGAAAAAGTGCTTCCAGACCACCGGAATGTGCAAATCCGCCGCTGGGGAACGATGAATCAGCTAATTGCCACAGTATTCGCGAAAGGGGAACGGATTGATTCAAAATAGGCCTGATTCTTGCGGTTTTTAGCTAATCGTTACAGTGTGACGTTTTTCGTATTAAAGTATTTTTTCGGAAAAAGAACTCAATCTGTCGTAGGGAAACAATCGAAGACATAAAGGAAGGTAGATAGTGTCCGTATTCTTGTAATGTAGGCATTTTATTCGGCCTCCACAACCGTTTTCAAATGTTGCAATTGTCTCAGGCGGGGATAAGTGTTTCAGATTAGTTTTTCAATCGTTAGTCAGGAAGGACATCAGGAAAAACGCAACAACGTTTAATTCCCGTCCAAAGGAGTGTCAAAATGAGAAAGTTTATATTAGCAGGGATGCTATCCGCATTAGCAATGTTTGGATTTTCGCAAACATCTAATGCCCAAATCCAAATTAGTGATTATGAACCCGTTCGACTTGCATCATTCACGCAAGACGATGCTGCGGAGAGTACTTTCAAAGACTGGATCGGCAAAATGAACATTGGTGCCGGTTTGCGAACAAATATGGGTTCGTCGAAAGCATCGGGTGGTGATCGATCGTACGATTTCAATCTTGATAATCTGCGTTTGTACATGAACAGCAGCGGTCATGATGTGATTACGCTTGAGTTTAACACAGACATTAATAATGCTCAGGGTTTCGGTGTTGGAACAGAAGCAGGCGAAGTGCGCGTGTTGGATGCCATTGCCAAATTCAAGTTGAGTGACCAGGTTAATATCTGGATTGGTCGTATGTTACCTCCCAGTGATCGCAGTAACCTTAGTGGTCCTTACTACTTAAACGCATGGACTTTCCCATGGGTTCAATTTGGTTACCACAACATCTTCCAGGGTCGTGACGATGGTATTCTTGCTCACGGTAAACTGAAAGATGGTCGCTGGGAATATGCGATCGGTGCCTTTGAAGGTAAAAATGTTCCTACGGGTGACGACAACATGATGATCGCCGGTCGATTCAACGTGAACCTGCTTGATGTTGAAGATGGCTTCTATAATTCCAGTACCTATTATGGTTCGATGGATATCCTCACTGCAGGATTTGCATTCCAAAACCAGAACGGGACGGATATTGGTACCGGAGATTATGATAGTTATAGTTTTGATGTTCTTTATGAACGACCGACTGAAGATGGTGGTGCCGTCACCGTTGAAGGTGCTTACTATGACTTCACAGGTACCCAGTCTACGAATGACGGGAACAGTTATTTTGTGATGGTCTCACGCATGAGCGGTTCAACCACTGCCATCGGACCGGCTACTGGACGACTGGTTCCTTACTATCGTCATCAAAACTTCGATCGCGACGCCGGTGCTGCCAGCGATCAGATTCGAAGTAATGACTTTGGTGTTCATATGCTGATGAACGGACATAACTCACGTTTCACACTGGAATACTCAAAATCTGAGTTGGTTGATGGTTCCTCACGTGAAGACGTTCGATTTGGTTATCAGTTACAGTTCTAAGAGCTGTTCTACGATAGCCTCTGATCAAATCAAGGGCAGTTGCGAAGGAAACTTCGCAGCTGCCCTTTTTTATTGCACGGTTGCCTAAGATGCAGGCGAAACGGATCAAAGGAAAGCAAAGATCATAGTTTTCCATTCGTGCAAATAATTTCAAAACCACTTAAAACCATGTGTAAGACGTCTGTTGCCGAGTGCGGATTTCAGTTTCTTGCTGTGAGTTGGCACAGTATTTGCAATTACTCTTCCCTCGTACTTAATGTAGATCCATTTATGGACCAAACTAAGGTTTTGGTCTTATTTTAGTTTCAAACTGGTTAAGGGGGCGGAAAACGTCATGGTAAGGAAAAATAGTTTAACGTTGATTGCCGGGCTGTTTGCACTGGCATTTTTTATTGGGTGTAGTGATTCGACGACCACAGATACGGGTACGAATGGTTCGGGGGCTCCGGGTCTGGAGCAGTTGACTGATCCGACGGAATTACCTGACGATCCGGGTGCCGAGACAGTCAAGATTGGTATTTTGCATTCATTAAGCGGAACGATGGCCATTTCTGAATCATCACTACGTGATGCAGTATTATTGGCAGCCGAGGAAATCAATGCAGCGGGTGGAGTTTTAGGTAAGCAGATTGAACCGGTTGTGGTTGACCCGGCGAGTGACTGGGATTTGTTTGCAGAAAAAGCAAAAGACTTGATTGTTTCGGAAGAGGTTGCGGTCACCTTTGGCTGCTGGACTTCCGTCAGTCGAAAGTCCGTACTGCCTGTTTATGAAGGTGAAAATGCCCTGCTGTTTTACCCGGTGCAGTACGAAGGTGAAGAACAGTCGTTAAATGTATTTTATACAGCAGCGACTCCGAATCAGCAGCTCATTCCTGCAGCTCAGTACATGATGAGCGAAGCGGGAGGCAGTTGCAAGAAATTCTATCTTCTCGGAACAGACTACGTCTTCCCGCGAACGGCCAACAAAGTTCTGAAGGCGTTCCTGAAAACAGAAGGTGTGCCCGATGAGAACATCATCGAGGAATATACACCGTTCCATCATCAGGAATACCAGACGATTGTTGGTAAAATCAAAGAATTTGCAGCTAGCGGCGACGCTTGCATCCTGTCGACCATCAATGGTGACAGTAACGTTCCTTTCTACAAGGAATTTGCAAATCAGGGTTTAACGTCGGTGGATTGTCCGATTATGGCATTCTCCGTAGCGGAAGACGAATTACGAGCGATGGACGTTCCACCACTGGTTGGCCATCTGGCCGCCTGGAATTATTTCCAGAGTGTGGATTCGGATTCCAATGCGAAGTTCATTGCAGCGTTTAAGAAGAAGTTTGGTGACGACCGAGTCACCGACGATCCCATTGAAGCTGCTTATTTCGGTGTTTACGTCTGGGCTGCTGCTGCTGAAAAAGCGGGTAGCTTCGATGTGGACGAAGTCCGTGAAGCTGTTTATGGCATGGAATTTGACGCTCCTGGCGGACCAAAGAAAATGCATGAAAGTAATCAGCATACGTTGAAGCCGGTATACATTGGGGAGATCCTCGCAGATGGTCAATTCCGAATTGTCCATGAAAGCGATGGATTGGTCTCGCCGGATTCCTATAGTTCGTATCTTCACACCGACGGGAACATACCTGCTCCCACAGGTGGTCCGAAGAAATAAGCATTGCAACTTGCCCGTTCTTAATGGCAAGTACCTTGTAAACTTGGATACCAACCCGGAGAATTAGGGACGTCAAATGTTCTTAATTCTCCGGTTGGTTTTTTACAGTTTTCAGCGCCAAAAAATTCTTTTCGCACACGAATTGGCGATTTCTATCTATGACGACCAATCGATTCACAGCATTGAAGTTTTTGTCCATGGCTTTGGCAATCGCGCTGTCTCTATTTTCGGTAGAGATTTGGGCAGATGATACAGCCCTCAGGTCGACGCTGGAGTCGGTTCATGGACCGGACGGGGATGCCCGAGAAGCAGCGTTAACAAGTTTGACGGATACGGAGGATCCGAGGATCCTTGGATTTCTGGAAGACTACAAACTGGGGCGGCTTTATCTTTTCGAAGAACAGCTCTTCCGCGGTGATGTGATTAAGAATAAGGATTCCGTCAGTGTGGTTCCACTGCAGGATTATCTGGATCATCATCCGATTGAGGATGGTGCAGGTAAACCCCGGGTGATCATCAAGCGGGAGCTTAAGGTTTTGGTTGTGCCTCGTAGTGACCGACGTGCACTGGAAAACGCCATTCTTGTTCACACGTTACGCGATGGAACCGTCAAGCAACGTTCAGAAGCCGCTCAACGACTCGGCACGACCGCCAGGCCGGAATATATCAAGTTACTTCAGGAAACCGCCAAAACGGATTCGTCTCCCAAGGTGGTTTATGCAGCCCATGAAAGCATCGGGATATTACAGCTTCAGGATACGACATCGGATCCGGAGGCGATCATGGCTGCGGCCCGGGCCCTGGGTGAACTCAACAGTCTTCGTGGCAAAGCCCGATTGCAGCAGGAATTGGAAAAGATGCATCTGCAGCTATCCCGGGGTGAAGTGGTTCATCATGACGTGCGTAAAGTATTGCACGAACAACATCAGTCCATTGAGCGTTATCACGACCGGGCGTCCTTACTGAAGAGCCTGTTCAACGGAATTAGTACCGGTTCGATTCTTATTCTGATCTCGCTGGGACTTGCCATTGTGTTTGGCCAAATGGGTGTGATTAATATGGCTCATGGGGAATTGGTGATGTTAGGAGCTTATGCCACCTATGTAATGCAGTTGGCTTTTGGGCATACCCCGGAAGACACCAATAACTGGTTTTATGTGGCTGCTCTGCCGATGGCTTTTCTGATTAGTGCTTTGGCGGGTGTGATGATCGAGTACTTTGTTGTCCGCCATCTCTATAAGCGACCGCTCCAGTCGCTGTTAGCGACCTGGGGTGTTGGCCTGATTTTGATCCAGTTTGTGCGTGCGGGATTTCCATGGAAGGGATATGAGCTGGCGATCCAATGGCTTCCCGACTTCCTGTTGTGGGGTGGGTTTGGAGATAATATTGGTGTCAATGCACCGACCTGGCTGGTTGGAGCCATTGAGCTGGGGCCGGGATTGGTGATCCCCTTCAACCGCGTGTTCATCATCATTTTGACATTGATCATTGTTTGTGCGATTGCCTGGATGATGAAATATACGCGTCTGGGATTGAGGATTCGAGCAACCGTACAAAATCGGGATACGGCATCCAGTTTAGGAGTGAACACGCGGTGGGTTGACCGGCTTACGTTTGCCATCGGATCCGGTTTAGCCGGGATTGCCGGATGTGCACTGACGACACTTGCTGGGGTTACCCCTGATATGGGACAGAATTATATTGTGGACTCGTTTTTGGTCGTCGTCACCGGCGGTGTTGGCAAACTGGCCGGAACGGTCTCGGCGGGAGGTGGCATTGGCGTTCTCAATACATGGCTTGAAACCACCACGTTTGGTACCTCTCTTTTCATCACCGGCCTGCTGGCGGTTGTCGTCGGTTGGATGGTTCTGGGTTTCCGTGCACGCAAGTCCGGACAACTGACGGGTATCCGGACAGTGCTTGCACCGTTGTTTTTCATGCGACTGAGGCATGAATCGGGGGTGATTAAAGCGGGTGTCATGCTCGTTGGAGGTGTATTAGTGATGGCGGTTCTTACGGTAAATCATACAGAACATTTCATGTTTGTATTTGATGAGGAAGTTGCCATTGAAAGTGGGGATCGTTTAATGCTGGTGGATCAGGAGGCGGGGTATCAGGTGTTTGAGTTTCGTTCCGACGGCACAACGGATCCGACAACAGAGGGGCATGTGGTGATTCCCATTGATGTAAGCCAATCACCTTTCAGCGAATCGACAGCGCAAACCATTGTCGATGTGGTGAATCAACAGGATGATTTGGCGGTGTCCGCCTGGGTGGATAAGTCCTTTCATTATGCAGGCGTGGCAAAAAATCCAGAGGATGCGGGCTCGGTAGTTGACCATACCGGGAGTCGTATTAAGTTGCGGGGTGTTTCCGAGTTATCGCTGACGTCGGATTTGAACTGGTTGGGAGTGGCTGAAATCGGCACGGAGGGATTTCGGGCGAAACCGACCATTGCCAGTCGTCAGATTCCGTTGATTACACGCATGGGTGCTCTGCCGGTTCGAACGATCTGGGCCAAGGTTCTGATTCTCATTATTGTCATGATTTTCATTCAGTGGCGTCCGGCGGGGATGTTCCCTCCACGGGGGAGGTCTGCCGATGCCTGATTCCATGTTACTGCCGAATTCCCAACATGCGACCAACGCACCGAATCGTTTAACCATATGGATCGACCGCTGTACGGGCATGACTTCCATCCTGATTGGATTGCTTTTTATCCCGCTGCTTTATGGTCTGGATTTTATTGAAATATCCACCGTCAATATGTTTGGCCGCTATTTGTGCTTTGCTTTGGTGGCCGTCAGTTTGAATCTGCTATGGGGCTACACCGGAATGCTATGCCTCTGTCAGTCGTTGTTTTTTGCCTTTGGCGGATATGCGATGGGCATGTTCCTGGCACATCACGGTGGGCCGGAAGGGATCATTGACATCGATGGCTGGAAAATGCCGGCCTGTCTCTACTATGTTTATCCCGGTCAGGTGGGTGAATCAGAATCAGAGTGGCTGGTACCCCTGTTCTGGAAGCCCTTTTATTGGTTTGGTTCGACGGTTTTTCTGGGGCTCATGATTCCCGGTTTGTTTGCGGCCGTCATTGGATTTTTTGTATTTCGCAGCCGGGTCAAGGGCGTCTTTTTTGCGATTTTAACGCAGGCCTTAACGTTGGCGGTGTGGCTGGTCTTTACGATGAACCAAACCATGCTGTGTGGTACGAATGGCCTGACGCGTTTTGAAACGGTCGGTCCCTTCACACCGGATGAGACATCCAGCAAGTTGAAATTAACCCTATTTGTAACGGTGCTGATCGGCTTGCAGGTCTATCTGTTTCTGGCCTGGTTGGTACGTTTGATTCGTACGAGTACAGGGCAGGGGGGGCTTCATTTGCCTCTGGAAAAAAAGACACGGATGATGGTTCGTTTGATACTCATGGCGGTTAGTGTTCTGGTTGGGTTGGGTGTGGCTATGTGGTTTACCGGACATGTCACCAGCCATTATGAGATGTATGACAGACTGGAAGATGACCGTGTTCTGTTAATCCTGTATCTTGTTTCAACCATTGCTCTGATTGATGTGTATCTGTTTTGCCGGTACTTAATTGAATCACGCATTGGTCGGGTTCTGGTTGCGGTGCGGGACAATGAACAACGATTACGTTTCACCGGCTATAAACCGTATGTCTATAAAATATTTATTTTTACCCTGTCGGCCATGATTGCCGGACTGGGGGGCATGCTCTATGCACCGCAAATGGGTATTTTTACACCCACGAATCTGGAAACGAAGGAATCCATTCTGGTGGTGATATGGGTTGCCGTAGGTGGTCGCGGAACATTGGCAGGTCCGATTGTGGGAGCCCTGACGGTCAACCTGCTTTACAATTTACTGACCAGTGCTGCTCCGGATACCTGGCCGTTTGTTTTGGGTGCCCTCTTTATTCTGGTTGTGCTGGTGATGCCCAATGGTGTTGTGAGTATTTGGGATTTTATTATTGGCCGTCACCGGAACTCGGGTCAGCCCGATATGTCCCCCGCGGATGTGACACAGCATGCGATCAAAGTTGAAGATATGGCAACCCGTCTAAACCGTATTTCAACATTGCAGCGGCAGTATGCCAGTCAAACGCAGGTGCAGGCCGAGTTACTGCGGGTAAAGGATTTGACCGTTGTTTTTGATGGGTTCAAAGCGTTGGATATCGACGAATTCGCGCTACCGCATTATATGCTGCAGGTGATTATCGGACCCAATGGTGCTGGCAAAACAACCCTCTGTGATGTGATCAGTGGTCTGACGCAACCGACCAGTGGACGCTTGGATTACCAGCAGCAGAACATTACCGGTCTGGCGGAAGTGGACATTGCCCGAATGGGCGTGGGAAGAAAATTCCAGACCCCATCGCTGTTTGATAGCCTGACGGTCTATGAAAATATGGAACTGGCACTGCCCGGGTGGCAGGGACTGAGTAAGAACCTGATTCAGAATACGTCCGAACAGGAAGACCGTAAAATTTTGGAACTGTTGCATCGGGTGGGCCTCCTGGCGGAACAGGGGCGTCAGGTTAAATACTTAAGTCATGGCCAGCGGCAGTGGCTGGAAATCAGCATGCTGATCCTTTCCGATCCGGTACTGCTACTGGTGGATGAACCTGCGGCCGGCCTGACGGACGAAGAGACGGTTTTGACGGCCGAACTACTGCTGGAATTACAGGCCGAACATACCATTATTGTGATTGAACATGATATGGACTTTGTCCGCCTGCTGAATTCACCCGTGGTGGTTTTGAATGATGGTATGGTGATGGCTTCCGGTACGATGGAAGAAATCCAACAGGATGAACGTGTGGTGGAGGCGTATTTAGGTCGTTAGTTGGGGTTAACATGACGGGGTAGATAACACCTTTCGGCAGACCAGACAGATAATTTGATTAGGCGATTGCAATGTTGAAAGTTGAACAACTCGATTTCTCCTACGGCTCCATTCGTACTTTGCGCAAAGTCGATATGGTGATGGAACCTGGTCAGGTGACATGTATCGTGGGTCGTAATGGTGTCGGAAAGACCACGCTGCTCAAAAATATCATGGGTTTGCTGAAGCCGAATAGCGGCCGGATCTATGTCGGTAACAGGAACGTGACCTCGACTTCGGCGTACAAAAGGGCTCGTACCGGTTTGGGGCTGGTTCCTCAGGGACGACAGATATTTCCACGTATGACGGTCGAGGAAAACCTGATCGTCGGTCTGGAAGCGGCTCCGGAACCTACAAGCACGATTCCGGAATTTGTTTATGACCTGTTTCCTGTTCTCAAGGAAATGAAGGGGCGCATGGGTGGAGACCTTTCCGGTGGACAGCAACAGCAACTCGCGATCGCACGCACACTGGTCGGTAGCCCCCAAGTCATGCTGCTGGATGAGCCTACCGAAGGGATCCAGCCTAATATTATTCAGTATATCGGCAGAGTCCTGCAGCAGCTTGCGACCGAACAGAACATGACGATCGTTCTGGTCGAACAGTATCTTGATTTTGTTCATGAATTTGGAGATCGCTTTTACCTGATGAATCGGGGAAAATCGGTTGCCGAAGGGGTCACGGAAGAACTTACGGAAGAACTTACCCAAAAATATCTTAGCGTTTGACGGGTTAGGGGTGAGGGTGACATCATGACAATCTGTTCAACATCGGAACAGCGTTCTCAAGTCGATGGTACGGGTTTGCTTGAGTTATCTTTTGTTAACGGGCGGACGGTTGCTACGCGTTGTTTCGCTACGAATCCATTAAAGATATTAGTCCCCAGACGGGATAATCCGGCTGCCTGGGCTTACGTGAGCAGTTACGGTGGCGGAATGGTTTCCGGAGATCAAATTGATCTGAATGTTGCCCTCCATCCAGGAGCTACCTGTGTGCTGGGAACTCAGGCTTCAACAAAAATATATCGTGATCAGAACCAGCGGGGTTGTCATCAGACGGTTTCAGCACGTTTGGCGGCAGGATCGATGTTGATTGCCGTCCCCGATCCGGTGACCTGTTTTCGTGATGCCGTGTTTGAGCAGCAACAGTCATTTTATCTGGAGGACGATGCCTCGTTGGTTATGGTGGACTGGGTTACCAGTGGCCGTCGGGATGCGGGTGAAATCTGGGATTTTCAGCGATATCGCAGTCGAATTGATTTGTATCACAATACACAACTTACCTTTTCTGACACGATGTTATTGGACGTTCAGGACGGTCCGATCGCGTCCGCTTACCGACTTGGACGGTTTCACTGTTTAGCAACGGTTGTTTTGGCCGGACCCGGTGTGGAGCAGGCGGGTGAGCGTATTCTGGCTGATTTGAGCAAAGAAGCCACGGCACCTGGTAGCAGTGTGATTGAATCGGTGAGCCCGTTTGATAACGGATTCGTACTGAGAATGCTGGGGATGACCACGGAAAAGACTTCCAATCGCCTCAAACATCGTTTAGTCTTTTTAAAGGCACTCTTAAATGAAACACCCTGGGAACGGAAATGGTAATCAGAGGATTTTGACCTATGCATTTGTCACCGCGTGAAATAGATAAATTATTGCTTCACCAGGCTGGTTTTCTGGCACAGAAGCGACTGGCCCGGGGGATGCGACTGAATTATCCGGAAGCCGTTGCACTAATTGCAACTCAAGTCCTGGAATGGATCCGTGATGGGAAGACGGTTGCCGAGTTAATGGATTTGGGGCGACAGCTTTTGGGAGTGCGTCAGGTCATGTCCGGTGTGGCGGATATGATCGATGAAGTCCAGGTGGAGGGTACATTTCCGGATGGTACAAAGCTGGTTACGGTCCATCACCCCGTCGCGGCTGAAAACGGGAATCTGGAATTGGCGCTGTATGGTAGTTTTCTACCCGTTCCGGATCTTGATTTGTTTGCCAGTGAAACTGAGGAGCCTTCATCCTCATCCGTTCCCGGAGAAACAACGGTGGCGGAGGGTGAAATTGAACTGAACGCAGGTCGTACTGCAATCACACTGGAAATCACTAATTCAGGTGACCGACCCATTCAGGTGGGTAGTCATTATCACTTTGTGGAGACCAATCCGGCGTTGCGGTTTGACCGGGCAGCAGCGTACGGTCATCGACTGGATATACCTGCCGGGACCGCCGTGCGATTTGAGCCCGGGGAGTCGAAGTCGGTCGAACTGATACCGTTGGCAGGAAACCAAATCATCCGTGGAGGAAATAACCTTGCCGATGGACCCGTCAGCGAAGCGGGCAAACAACAGATGCTGGAGCGGGTTGCTGATCAGAATTTCGCCCATGAACCGAATTCACCATGATGATTTCAATTTGAAAGATGATGTACTATGCCGTATAAAATCAGCCGTTCCGGTTATGCCGAGATCTTTGGTGCCACCGTAGGTGATCGCGTTCGCCTGGGGGATACATCGCTTGTACTTGAGGTTGAAAAAGATCTTACGGTGTATGGCGATGAATGTAAATTCGGGGGTGGAAAAGTCCTTCGCGACGGAATGGGACAGGCGAGCGGTGTGTCCCAACAGGATGCGCTGGATCTGGTGATCACCAATGCGCTGGTGGTCGATCATGACGGTATCTATAAAGCGGATATTGGTGTCAAGGATGGTTTGATCAAGGGGATTGGCAAAGCGGGTAACCCGGATGTTATGGCAGGCGTTGACGATGGGATGATTGTCGGCGTCACAACCGAAGTGATTGCCGGTGAAGGTCTGATTTTGACCGCCGGGGGAATTGATACACATATTCACTTTATCTGCCCGCAACAGATTGAAGAAGCCATTGCCAGTGGCGTGACGACGATGCTTGGTGGTGGAACCGGTCCGGCGACCGGAACCTGTGCCACGACCTGTACGCCCGGCGCCTCCCACATTCGTATGATGCTTCAGGCAACGGATGACATGCCCCTGAATTTTGGGTTTCTGGGGAAGGGTAATACCGCCTTGCCGGAAGGAATTGCCGAACAGATTTTGGGCGGAGCGGTCGGATTGAAACTCCATGAAGACTGGGGAACCACTCCCGCAACGATCGACTGCTGTTTAACGGTTGCGGAACAATTTGATGTTCAGGTGGCGATTCATACGGACACACTGAATGAATCCGGATTTGTTGAACAGTCGATCGCCGCACTCAAAGGTCGCACGATCCACACATATCACTCCGAAGGTGCCGGAGGCGGACATGCCCCGGATATTCTGAAAGTCGTCGGCGAAGCGAATGTGCTGCCGAGTTCGACCAATCCAACACGACCATTTACGGTCAATACGATTGATGAACACCTGGATATGCTGATGGTGTGTCACCATTTGGATAAGAACCTTCCGGAAGATGTTGCATTTGCGGAAAGCCGTATTCGCGGTGAAACGATTGCAGCGGAAGATATTCTGCATGATCTGGGAGCGATCAGTATTATGGGATCCGACTCGCAGGCGATGGGACGTGTTGGCGAAGTCATTTGCCGGACGTGGCAAACCGCCAGCAAAATGAAAGAACAACGTGGCAACCTGCCCGAGGATTCCGCAGGGCATGATAACCTGCGGATTAAACGTTATGTCGCCAAATATACGATTAATCCTGCACTGGCTCATGGTATGGCGCAGCATATCGGGTCGGTGAAAGAAGGGAAGCTGGCCGATTTTACACTATGGAAACCAGCATTCTTTGGTGCGAAACCAGAACTTGTCGTGAAAGGGGGAGTGATCGCGTGGGCACAGATGGGGGACCCCAATGCCTCCATTCCCACACCTCAACCCAGCTATATGAGACCTATGTTCGGCAGCTTTGCCAAAGCGACCGGACCCACGTCGATTGCGTTCGTCAGTCAGGCCTGTGCGGAAAACGGAGGAGCTGATGAATATAGACTGGCAAAACAGATTGCCCCCGTCGTGGGATGTCGCAGCGTTACCAAAAAAGACATGCTGCTTAATGATCTGACACCCAATATTGATGTGGATCCGGAAACCTTTGAGGTCACGGTGGACGGGCAGATCATTACCTGTGAACCCGCCAGCGTGCTCCCGCTGGCGCAGCGTTATTCCCTGTTTTAGAACGTGCTCCGGGACGGACACATACTCCGTTTCTAATCGACGGCGTCTGTATCGTGATTGCCGCTGGCCGGCTTACATGCATGCAGCCATTCTCTACGCCTGGCATACCGCACAAACCAGACAAGGAACGAACCGATGCTAATAACCACGATTGGCATGATCGCCCCCTGGGGACCCATGACTTTGAATCCTCCGGCAAGGATCATCGTGTAACCCATCTGGATCAGGACGGTTGCTAGTGATAGATCCAGTAACCAGCGGCTACATTGCTTGCGCATCAATAAACCGAAGCTGCCTCCCGTACCTGAAAATACGGAAATACCAAACAGCACGTAAATCCAGACAGGTATGCTGCGGGACCACTCTTTCTGTGCTTCCGTGAAATCCACCATCATTTCTTCCTGATAAAATAACTCCATCCCAAAGAAAAAACACCCCAGAAGATTCCATAATAGGGCGACGATGGCGATCGCCCAGTACCAGACGGGAACCAGCGGTTTTGTATCCTGATTCATGATTGATTTCCTGGAAGACATAAGAACTCTTTAACTTGTACATGATTGTACTGTTCTACGGATTGCGGGCGGAATTTATTTCCTTTTCTGTAGTTTTGTATTATGACAATCGTCCTGTTTTTCATGTGGATTGTACATTTGGCCGTGCATAAAATAGTACTACGTTCCTGGTTGTTTTTGGTTTTCTGAATTGGGGCTGGCTGATGAAAAATTTGAAATGGGTCATGATTTGCGCCTTTTCTCTCACATTACCGCTTTTGGATGTTATTGCGGATGCACCCGCCCGTGTTGAACGCAAGTCCGATAGATTGGTTAAAAAACGTTTTTCCGATCAACAGGAAAAGAACCTGCCGCAAAATCGAATCTCCGAGACGGAAAAGAAGCTGCAACAGCAGATCGACGCTGTTTTTTTTGACGTCTCTTTAAAGCAGGTTCTGGATTCTCTGAGCACCAGGCTTGATGTGCAGTTTCTTGTCGACGAACGTGCTTTAAATGAGGTTGGATTGGGAAGCGATATAAAAGTTCATTCGGATTTGAGGAAGGTGACGGCTGAGCTGGCATTGAATTTGATGTTGAACCAAACAGGCCTGACCTGGTTTGTGCGTAATGACCTGGTTTATGTGACGACTCACGAGGCAGCGGAGAATGAACTGGAAATCCACATTTACCCGTGTCAGGATTTTCTTGAAATTGCACCTCCTTCCCGATATCAAGGTGGCATGAGTCCCAGCCATATGGGTGGTAGTGGTGGCGGTATGGGCGGATTTCAAAATGTTCATCCAGCGCGTCTCCGCAGTGGTGGCCCGGATAGTGGCGGCATGGGAGGCGGCGGCATGGTAGGCTATGGAGGCAGCGGTCATGGCGGTATGGATGGTGGTGATTCCAGACACCGGAAGAAAACGCTCCAGAATCTGAAAGAGCTTATTCCGCTCGTGGTAAGCCCCGATTCATGGGAGGTGATGGGGGGTGCAGGGAGTATCGTGGCGATGCCAGACGGAATGTTGGTGATTTCGCAAGTACGGAGTGTCCATGGGGAAGTGCAGAAGTTGCTGCAGACCTTGCGAATGATGAGGAATGCAAAACCCGATGCAGTGGATCAAGGTTCCGGGAAAATTTCTGAGACGGAAAAGAAGCTGCAACAGCAGATCGATGCTGTTTTTCGTGACACCCCCTTAAGAGAAGTACTGGACTCTCTGAGCATCAGGCTTGACATTCAGTTTTATGTCGAGGAGCGGGCTTTGGAGGAGATTGGATTGGACAGCAATATTGCGGTCCATTCTGATTTGAGGAATGTGACGGCTGAGCTGGCACTGGATTTGATCATGAAACAAATCAGTCTGGTCTGTTTTGTACATAATGATTTGGTTTATGTGACGACTCATGAGGCTGCGGAGAGTTGGCTGGTATTGCGTGTCTACCCATGTCCGGATTTTCTTGAACGTAACGATCGATTGCCACGGCGTGTTAAAAGAAATTACGGGGAGCCAAAATTTCGGGGGGGAGGGTTTAATACTCGTGTTTCGGAGATCAATGAAGGATTGGGTAGTTTGATTAAGGTTGTCCGAACTAACATCCGCCCGGATACCTGGGAGGAACTCGGGGGGACTGGAGTCATTGTGAAATATGGTGACATGTTGATTGTTGCTCAGAATCCCTCAATCCAATCTGAAGTGGAGAATCTGTTGAACGGATTGCGAACGGCAAAAAACAGTAAATCGGACACGGTGATTCCCATACCATGATGCGATGCACGGTATACTGTTGCTGACGCGTTGGGCGATAGAAAAGAACGCGGGCATGTTTTTTCTGCCGGCATTCATATCCGAGGATCGGGAGCTGTTCAATTGATGGAAGACCGAAAGCACGCAGCCGGATTGATGGATGATCGCTGGTACCGTCGTCTTATCGTAGTGGCGGTTTGTTTGGTGATCGGTGCCAGTGTTGGCAGTCAGCTATTGATGCAGTTCGGCGGCGGACCCCGCGACGAGCCCATGGATTTGTCGGATCAAATTGGCGAGGATTTCCAGGGGTTGGCAATTTTCCCTGACGGCTTGCCCCCTTTTATCTCATCCGGCGGTTTGTTCTATCCGGAGAAAGCTATTTTTGATTGGGGTCTTGGTCTGGGAGGTATCGTCTTCTGTATTCTCGCGATTGAATTAACCATTCGAACGCAGCGGGAGTTGATATCAAGGGAATCCCATCGACTGCGAACGGCTTTGAATCTGGGGCAGTTCATCGCTGCTCTGGTTGTGGGCATTTCCCTGGTGATGTTAACGCAGTATCCCTTTCATCTGTATTTTTTAAACCATCTATTGGTTGCCAACGGCATTTTTTATGGAAGTATGGTTTGGGGTGGATTACTGACGCTTGCGCGAAGTGGATTGGATGGCAAGATTCAATGGCGAGGATTCAGCTTGAATCACTGGCGATGGCTGTTGGTGGTCATCGGCGTTGCCTCGTACTTTCTCATGACTGGATTTGGTGCCCAGCGAAGCTTCCATTTGTCGGCGCTATTCGAATGGCTGCTCACTTTGTCCAGCGAAGCGATCACCCTGACGTTGTTGTTGACGGGCCTGGAATCGGACGGCTGACGCACGGATGATTGGATGTCGGTGGGGATGCGTGAATGTTTTAATTCGTTCGTACCGCTTGTGATAACTTTCATTCCGTTTCACAATTACATAAAGGCATCCAGGTGAACGGGCTGGAGCATGACTGGAAAACACTTATAGAAAAGAGCGAATACCGTGAAACAATTAACGATCAGAACGCTGTTTCTTATTCTGATAACCGGCAGCATTCTGGCTGCGGATAAGCGACCTAACATTGTATTTATCTTTTCTGATGACCATGCACCTCATGCGATTGGAGCGTATGACGGCTGGCTCAAAGGGGTGAATCCGACTCCGAATATTGACCAGTTAGCTCGTCAGGGTATGCTGTTTCGAAATAGTTTTTGCACCAATTCGATTTGTGGTCCCAGTCGAGCGGTCATTCAAACAGGCAAGCACAGCCATAAAAATGGCTTCATGAACAACGGAGACAAATTTGATTGGAACCAGCAAACGTTTCCAAAATTGCTTCAGGCGGCAGGGTATCAGACGGCGATCTACGGTAAGTCTCATTTGGCGGGTAAACCGCAGGGATATGATGCCTGGACGGTACTGCCGGGGCAGGGATTGTATTACAACCCGGATTTTATCACGCCTCAGGGACGGACGACGATTGCGGGATATTGTACGGACATCGTGACGGACATGGGTGTCGAATTTATCGAGAGCGGCCGCGACAAGGACAAGCCGTTTTTGCTGATGGTTCAGCACAAGGCTCCGCACCGCAATTGGATGCCTGCACTACGTCATCTTCATCTTTATGACGACATTGAGATTCCGGAACCGGCAACCTTATTTGACAACTATGAGGACAATGCACCGCCGGCGCGTTTCCAGGAACTGGAAATTGATCGGCACATGGATCCCCACTATGATCTGTTTCTGGATCTTGTTCCGGATGTACAACCCGAGGCAATTCAAGGTCGTCAGGATCGTTCCGCCTGGATGAATTTAAAACGATTTACGCCTGAGCAGCTTAAGGTCTGGCGTGATGCGTGGGATCCAAAGGATGCAGAGTTCCATCAGCTAAATTTAGAGGGTGAAGATCTTGTACGCTGGAAATTTCAACGATATGCAAAAAACTACCTGCGATGTGTCAAAGGTGTGGATGAAAGTGTCGGTCGCATCATGCAGGTGCTTGAGCAGCAGGGGTTAGCGGATAACACCGTTGTCATCTATTGTTCCGATCAGGGTTTCTATATCGGCGACCATGGCTGGTATGACAAACGCTGGATGTATGACGAATCGCTTAAGATGCCCTTTGTGATTAAATGGCCGGATGTGATTAAGCCTGGCTCAGTGGATGAACATTTAATTCAGAATATTGACTACGCTGCAACTTTCCTTGATATGGCAGGGGCGGAAATCCCTGAAGATATCCAGGGTGAGTCGCTCGTTCCGCTACTGAAAGGGGAAGAAATAGAATCGTGGCGTACTTCGATATACTATCACTATTATGAATACCCAAGCGTGCATATGGTTCCCCGTCACTACGGAATTCGGACGGAACGATTTAAACTGATGCACTTTTACGAATTTGGAGAAGAATGGGAACTCTACGATCTGGAAAAAGACCCGGATGAACTGCATAATCTTTATGGCAAGCCAAAGTATGCCAAGCGAGCAAATACGTTAAAGACTCAGCTCAGGGATTTACAGCAACATTATCAGGATGACAGCGATATCTCTGAGAAGCCGGAGCAATGGCAGCGGGAACGCCGGGGTGGATAGTGGGTTTCTAAAAAACTCTGCGCCGTTTGGATTTGTACGGGGTTATTTCACCTTAAAGACCGCCATGACCGGATAGTGGTCGCTGATCGATTCCAGCCGTTTGTCGTCACGCATGACTTTTGCACTTTGGCAACGTTTTCCCAGCTCGGGCGAAGCCAGGATGAAATCAATCCGTTCCAGAAATCCCTGTTGTTTTTCCGGAGTGTTCACATGGCTGAGCACGCTGGTCGGGTAGGAACCCAGGGCCAGTAGAGATTGGTAGGATGGCTGTGGATACTGGAGGTCAAACCTGTCCCGTACCACATCCCGAAGCGGAGCCGCCATGATTTTGTTCATCACATCAAAGTTCCATTTCCCATCAACGATAAACCGATCTGCAGGACTTTTATCTTGATTGCCTGGCCAGCGGTGGTCGATCAGGGGTTGTTGCCGGTTGATCCATGATTGATCCGTTTGGCTATGGGCATTAAAGTCGCCCATCAGAATGACATCACGTCCCTCCTCATCAAGTTTCAAGACAAGTTCGTAGAGCAGTGTTGCTTCTTTGAGCTGTTGTGGACGGGATCCGGGCCAGAGGTGACAAACAATGACGTCCAGTCCGGCAGTGCGGCAGTGCAGGTACCCGTGCCAGAAGTTTGCTGTACGACGCTGGAGAACTTCAATGGGTTGACGGCTGCTTAGCCCGATATTGTAGCCGCCTCCTTTCAGCGTGGCGGCATAAGGATGATTCCAATTTTTGGCAGCCGTTTGTAGACGGTTTTCATCCCAGCCGACCAGTTCCTGCCAGCCCGCAATGTCGGGCGATTGTTCATTGACCCATTTTACGGCGGTCTCAAACGAAGCGTTCCTTCGGAATCCGTTAAAGACATTGTAATTTAGAATGCGGATCGTGGTTTCGGAATCCGCAGCGCTGAGATGCGTGGCCGGATTCATGAGTCCCGGAATAATGCCACCGATGATGATCAGGGTCACGATTTGGAATCGCATCACGGCGTCCTTTACTCAGGCAATGATTTCTTTGACAACGTTACCTGCCACGTCCGTCAGTCGGAAGTCACGACCGTTCAGACGGTAGGTTAGTTTCAAATGGTCCAGACCACAAAGCTGCAGAATGGTTGCATGCAGATCATTCACGCTTACACGGTTCTCCACAGCGACATTGCCGATTTCATCCGTGGCACCATAATGGACACCGGCTTTCACGCCTCCGCCTGCCATCCAGTAGGTCATCGCATGTGGATTATGGTCTCGTCCTGTGCCCCCCTTTTGTACGATGGAAAGCCGCCCAAACTCGCCTCCCCAAACGACGAGCGTGCTATCGAGTAAACCTCGCTGATCCAGATCCTGCAGCAGAGCCCCGATGGGTTGGTCGGTTTCACCCGCGAATTGTCCATGGTTTTTAGAGATGGAGGTATGTCCATCCCAGCTGCGGGCATTTTCCGTTCCCCCGCTATAGATTTGGATAAATCTTACGCCGCGTTCCACCATCCGCCGGGCAACCAGACACTGTTTCGCAAAATGATCGCATTTTTTGTCGCCGACACCATAGGTTTTCAGTGTTTCCTCGGTTTCTCTCTGAATGTCCAGTGCTTCCGGTGCGGCCTGCTGCATGCGGTAAGCGAGTTCAAAGCTATTGATGCGTGTTTCTAAGTCTCGTTGTTCGGGACGAGATTTCTGGTGGTCTTGATTAAGGTCTTTGAGTGTATCCAACAGCGCTCGTTGTTGTGCAAGACTTTTCTTGCCGGAGATTTTGAGATTATCGATGGGATCCCCTTGTGGCTTGAACCATGTCCCCTGATAAATACTGGGTAAAAATCCCGCTCCCCAGTTCTGGGCATAGCCTTTGGGGAGGCCTCGATTTAACGGATCCGACATGGTGACAAATGCGGGTAAATCCTGATTTTCGGTTCCCAGTCCGTAGGTCACCCATGAACCGAGGCTGGGGAAACCCATGCGCTTCATGCCGGTGTTGATCATAAATAACGCCGGACTGTGGTTATTAGATTCGGTGTAGCCGGAATGGATGAATGCCATTTTATCCACGTGTCGGGCCATGTGGGGAAAGATCTCGGAAACCCACGATCCACTTTCACCATACTGGCGGAATTTGAATGGGGATTTCATGATGGGTCCCACATTGCCTGTGAAGAAACCGGTATTCTTATCAAATCCCTCCAGTTCCTGACCATCGTGTTTTTCCAGCTCCGGCTTATAGTCCCATGTATCGACCTGGCTGGGTCCACCGTTCATGAATAACCAGATGACGCTCTTTGCTTTGGCTGGAAAATGTTGTTTTCTGGAGGAAAATGGATTGCCCTCAGCCATTGCGGAATTGGATAGTAAACCCTGATCCGCGAGTAAAGCACTCAGGGCAACCGATCCCATACCTCCCCCGCAGTTGCGCAGAAGTTGTCGACGTGTGATGAATTCAGTCATGACGGGCAGGACTCCGTTGCTTCCGGGGTTAATAAATGTAACAGAATTCGTTAAGGCAGAGCATCAGTTGAAACAGGTCAGCGAGGGCATCTTCCTCGGGAGAACTCGACCCGCTGTTGGTGTACGATTGGGTTTGTTGATTCAAAAATTCCAGACCTTTTTCTGTTTCGGACAGGGTGGGTTGCCGGCTTAACGCTCGTTGATAGAGTTGGGTGACCAGACGGGTCCGATCCTGAGAATCACTTCTAAGTTGTTTTGCCCCGTCCTCACAGTATTTACGGATGTGTGCATTATTGAGTAACAACAGCGCCTGAGGAGCAACGGTCGTGGTGGGTCGTTGCCCCTGACTGACCAGAGGTTCCGGAACATCAAACACCTGCAGCATAGGAATGAGTTTACTGCGTTTGATAGTAAAGTAGATACTTCGTCGTCTCATGGCCTCGTCCAGCGTTCCGGCACCGAACATTCGGGTGTCCAGTTGTCCGGTCACATTAAGAATGGAATCCCTCAGCGCTTCCCCTTCGAGTCTTCTGGGACTGAACCGCCAGTGATATTGGTTCTCAGGATCCAGCAGCGCGTCTGTTTTACGGTAATCCGAAGATTGTTGATAGGTATAACTGGAAAGGATCAACTGGTGGATGTATTTCAATTTCCATTTATTGGTAATGAGTTGGTTTGCCAGCCAATCCAGCAGGTCAGGATGACTGGGTAGTTGCCCCTGGTTGCCAAAGTCATTTGGCGAGGCAACCAGACCGCGACCAAAGTGATGATGCCAAAGTCGATTGACCATCACACGGGCTAATAAATTTCCAGCGCCGTGCTGAGTATCGACCATCCAGTTCGCCAGGGCTGTCCGTCGATTTGATGTTGTACCGTTATCCGTGGGTGTCTGCTTCCAGCGATCGATGCTGTCCTGCTCGGGTGATAAGGCCTGCAGGAACCCCTGAGAGGCCTGTCCCACTTTTTGTTGCACATCACCACGTTTCAGAAAATAGAATTCGTCGAAGAAATCTTTACCCTGTGTATGATGTCGGATGGGGGTTACGCCTTCGCTGACAATCATGACCGTTTCTGTTTTTGGGGTCGGCGCTGATGTGAGGTGTTCCTGCCGCTGAGCTTCCAGTTTCTTCCAGCCCTCATCTTTGGTGCGGTACCAGTTCAGAGCTGTCTTGAGATCCTCGGCGGTGCGGTCTTCCGGCGATTTTCCCAGTGCGACGAGGACCTCTTCGGAGATGGTATCTCCCAAAAGTGGATTATCCGGGTCGGAAGAGACGGAGATACGAAAGCGACCCATGATGTGCTTTGTATTGCCATTAAAGGCGACGGTTACCCTTAAGCGGTGTCCTTCCGGGTTATCCAGTGGTTCGGCAAATGTCACAATGACGGCATGGTCTTTGCCAAACTGCGGATCCACTGCCCAGCCGGATTTCTTGTCCTTGTCGATTACGGTTCGGACATGCAGGGAATTTTCATTCTGGTTGAAGGTCGCCCGGGCACCGCTGAATTCAAGATCAGTAAGCTCGTTCGCTGCGGTCAGCGGGGCTTTTGCCACGTGAATATCGGTCAGTTGAAAATTGCCGTTCGTTGCCAGACCGGGTCCTCCGGCTTTAAGTGTCGGATCCGCAAAGGCTTCAAGTCGCAATGCCCTGAGATTTCTTTGATGACTGTGGAATTCAAAGGTGAAGGCATCCTGTGGGGGTGCGGTCTCGGCCTGGACTTTGAACGACTGGTCGGCCTGATGCTGAATGTTGGACCCTTTTTCAGACTGGACATCGAAAAACTCCAGCGTAAACCAATCCGGTAGTTCTTTGGCTTGCGGGGTCTGGCTCCACACCTCAAATGCGGATGGGAGTTTGGTATCCTCATATTCCTTTAAAGCGTCGACATAGGGTTGATGCTCCTGTTGAAAACGAGCTTGTTGCTCTTCCAGATTCGAGGCGTTCATGACGACCGGCTGATTGGACCGCACGGCGGTTGTAAATGTGGATGTAAATCGATAGTAATCCGCTGCGGGAATCGGATCAAATTTGTGATCATGACAGCGTGCACAGCCTATGGTCAGAGCGAGCATGGCCGTGCCGGTCGTGGCGGCCATGTCGTCCAGTGCATCATAACGGGATGATTCCACTTCGTTGGCGGTAATTTGAGTGGGAAAGACACCCGCTCCGAGAAACCCTGTGGCCATCATTGCCAGTGGATTCTCCGGGGCGATCTCGTCCCCGGCCAGTTGCCAGCGTGTGAATTGATCATACGGCATATCCTGATTGAGTGCTTTAATGACGAAGTCACGATAATGAAAGGCAAAGGGCCGGTCATAGTCCTGCTCAAACCCATGGCTTTCTGCAAAGCGGGCAACATCCAGCCAATGCCGGGCCCAGCGCTCGCCATAATGTGGGCTGGCCAGGACGTGCTCAATGGTATTTGGGATGATCTGGTCCTGCGGAAGACTCATCAGTTCGGCAAGTTGATCGCCGGTGGGGGGCATTCCCAGCGTATCCAGAAAAATCCGCCGGACCAGGGTGCGGGTTTTCGCGGGTTGTGAAAACTGTAGCTGCTGTGACTCGATTCCGGCAGCAATGAAGTGATCGATGGGATTCTGTGCCTGGGGATGAAGGTCCTTGCGTAATGGATTCTGCTGCAGCGGCTTAAATGCCCAGTAGTCTTTTTGTTCCGGTACGATTCGGCGTCGGGTCCAGGCATCGGCAGGTTCATTCGTGTCGAGCAGCGGACGGTCAAAAGCGGCCCCCAAATCAATCCATTTGAGGATGGCACTGATCAAGGTATCACTCAGTTTACCGCTCTTCATCGGCATGGCGGGCTCCGCCCGGTGATGAAGCAGATCGGCCAGATAGCTTTCCTGAGCTTTACCCACTTCAAACGTCTCTCCGCTGGCACCACCCAGCAAAAAGAGCTTGCGGGTGGTAATATTAAATTCACCTTCGGTCTTGTCACCGCCGTGGCACTTAACGCAATGCGATGTCAACGTCTGACGTACGGTGGATTTGAATAGCTGCAGACTCTTCGCCATCCGCGCAGCATGAGCCGGATCGAGTTTCTCCTGCGGTTGAGCCTGAACCGGCGTAACCAACGAGAACAGACACAGAGTGATGAATGGGAAATGTTTAAGCATGGAATTCAATGGAGTGATTATTTCTTTTCCGGTAACTGATAACCGCTGGCGTTCAGTCGGATTCGGTACAGACTGTTGCCAGCAGTAATATACAAAAGATTAGAGTCTTTGCCTCTGCCAAATCCAACGTTTGTGGGGACCGGGGTGCTGATGAAACCCAACGGCTTACCGCTGGGTGAATAGATAGCAATTCCCGGACGTTTTTCTGATCGTTCCGCGACGAACAAATTTCCGGCCGCATCCACAATCAGACCATCCGGTCCGTCTTCCGGGGAATAGTCGACCATGGTTTCGCGGTAGGTCGCATTGCCGTCCCTATCCAGGTCATAGGCCATGAGTGCCATGCGGCCCTTGCGCAGCGGAACATCAACCGCGACCGACCCCGCGGTATCATCGGTCGCTGCGAGTTGTTCGATGCCGGTCGTTCCATTCGCATTGCTGACAACATAGAGCGTTTTCTGATCCGGAGAAATACAAACGCCGTTGGGTTTTCCCGCATCGGTGATAATTCTCGTAATCGTGCCGTCCGGATCGACGCGGTAGACGGCCATCACCGGTTGCTCGATCGTTTCGTGCCCCAGATATCGCGGGTCACTAAAATACATTCGTCCCTGGAGATCAATCGTGACGTCGTTGGGAGAGTTTAGTTTACGGCCTTTGTACATGGCAGCAACGATATAGCTCATACCGGTCTTCATGTCGGTTCGAATGAGGCGGCGGCCGCCGTAGTCGGCACCTTCACAGATAATCATATCTCCCTGAGCATTAAACTTAATTCCATTGGACATGCCACTGGGTGAACGAAAAATGGTCGTCTTCTCTGTGGTTGGATCAAATTTCCAGATATGACCGGCATGCATGGAACCGTTTTCCAAACGAGCCTGATGCGAGAAGGTGATATCGCTGAAATAGACCATTCCGTCCGGAGCGACCGCAACACCTTCGGTGAGTGTGATCCCTGTGAAAAGTTTTTCAAGGGTTGCGTCCTGAGGGACGATGGGAGCCTGAGCCATCGCAGATGCCGGGATTACCAGCAGGAGAAACAGGAGAGTGTGGTATTTCATGATTAGGATTCCTGCAGTCAAATGGATGATGAAACAATGGTTTACCTAAACTCTTTTATAACGCATTTTGCGGCTACTTTCTTCCAAACCAGAACCGTGAACGGAAGGATACATCTGCGTAGTCCCATCGCTTAAAATAAACCGATAGAATCGAACGTTTGACAATCGTGGTTTTACTCGCCCAAAACGTCGCTGAAAGAAGTCCGTGTAATGAAATTTAGCCGTTTATGCCTCTATATGCTCGTGATGGTGTTTGCCGCTGACTTCGCGCTGGCAGCTGCCCGGCCTAATATCGTGCTGATCATTTCTGATGACATGGGGTATTCCGACCTGGGATGCTATGGGGGCGAAATCGAAACGCCGGCACTGGATGCACTGGCTGCCGGAGGCTTGCGGTTTACAAATTACTATGTCAACAACATGTGCTGGCCAACACGTGCCAGTTTAATGACGAGCCTCTATCCGAAAACGGCATTACCGTATAAAGGGTCGTCTAACGGAGGCCTTCACCCCCATGCCGTCACTCTGCCCCAGGCGCTGGCCGATGCGGGCTATGGCACCTTTATGTCCGGAAAATGGCATTTATCGGATTCCGGAAAACCGGACGGACCCAATGCTCCGCACCACCGGGGATTTGACCAGTTTTACGGGACAATTCATGGTGCTTCGGACTTCTTTGCACCCGCGGATCTGCAGCTTAACGGAAAAAGCATGCGTCATCAGTGGGAGGGACGGGGCGACTACTATTACACGGATGCGATTACGGATCAGGCGCTCGGTTTTCTCGAACAGCGTGATCAGGAAAAACCGTTTTTTCTGTACGTTGCCTATACGTCGGCACATTGGCCTTTGCATGCGAAACCGGAAGATATTGCTCATTACCACGGGCGCTACGAACGGGGCTGGGATGCACTTCGAAGGCAACGCCACGCAAGAATGAAAGAGCTGGGAGTAGTGGACCCCCGCTGGAAGTTGTCGCCACGCCATCCTCAAGTACCTGCCTGGGAAGATGCGGAAGAGAATCTGTGGCAACAGCGGCGGATGGAAGTCTATGCCGCCCAGGTTACCTGTATGGATCGAAATATCGGACGGATTACCGACTATCTGCAAGGCGAGGGAATCATCGATAACACCGTGGTGATTTATCAACACGACAACGGAGGTTGTCACGTTGAGTACGGGACAATGCGCCGGGGCAGCTGGAGTCGGGACTTTACTACCGATGGAAAGGAAACTCCGATCGTCCCCGGCAATATCCCGGGCCGGATGCCCGGAGCTCAATCCACGTTCCAATCCTATGGGTATGGCTGGGCGAATGCATCCAATACCCCGTTTCGTCTGTTTAAACAATATGACCATGAAGGCGGTACCCATTCGCCGCTGATTATCCATTGGCCGGATGGTGTGGCCAGGAAACGGACAGGTAAACTGGCCGGGGAAGTTTGCCACGTGATTGATATGATGCCGACCTTATTGGATATAGCCGGGGTGAGTTTTTCCGGGCAACAGCCCGTGCCGGTCGAAGGCCGATCCTTTGCCCCGGTGTTGCAGGGGAAACGTATCCCGGAACATGCGGAGATTTTCTGGGGACACAATCATGGCAAAGCGGTCTTACAGGGAGATTGGAAACTCGTTTCAGCAGATCGGGGGCCCTGGGAACTTTACCATTTAAAGGACGACGGAACGGAGCTTCATGACCTGGCCCGTGAAATGCCCGAAAAACGGGATGAACTAAAGAAGCTGCATGCTGCCTGGGCTAAACGAACCAACCTTAATCTGGAGGCGAAATAATCCGCCATGTACCGACATCGCCTGTCCTTTCTGTTGATCCTGATTTTGCTTTGTGCTCATGCCCTGTCGGCTGCTGAGAAGCCCAACATCCTTATCATTATGGCCGATGATTGTACCTATAATGATCTGCCTCTTTATGGCGGACCCAATGCAAAGACGCCTCATATCGATCGGTTGGCCGCCGAAGGCCTGACGTTTAACCGGGCCTACCTGTCCGAGGCAATGTGTCAGCCTTGTCGGGCTGAATTATATTCCGGGCGATATCCGCTGGGGAACGGCTGTGCCTGGAATCACTCGGCCAGTTTATCCAGCGTGACCAGTATGCCTCAGCACTTATCGGCACTGGGCTACCGAGTGGGGCTGGCCGGTAAAGTCCATGTGAAACCGGCAGCATCCTTCCCCTTCGAAAAAGTAGACGGTTTTGATTCCAATTGTGTTCGTAATCCGACCAAGCCCCACTTTTTGAACAACGTGGATGAATTCATTTCCCGGGGTGACGGGAACCAGCCTTTTTGTTTGGTGGTGGCTTTGGTGGAACCGCATGTACCGTGGGTAATGGGCGATGCCAGTGCCTATCCTCCAAAACAAATTGTATTGCCGGTGAACATTGCCGATACCGTCCGCACGCGCGAGGACTTTGCAAAATATCTGGCGGAAATTACTTATATGGACAGTCAGGTCGGAGCGCTGCTTGCTTCGCTTAAACAACAGGGACATGCGCAGGATACGATCGTGTTGTTTTCTTCGGAGCAGGGAGCGCAATTTCCCGGATGCAAGTGGACCAACTGGGATACTGGTTTGCATACAGCGCTGGTCGCTCGCTGGCCGGGAAAGATCGCAGCCGGAGAACGCACGAATGCTCTGGTGCAGTATGCCGATGTTCTGCCGACGTTGGTGAGCCTGGCCGGTGGTGAACCAGAGGAACATGTATATGACGGTACCGATTTTTCAGATGTCTTGTTAGGAAAGACAGATGAACATCGGAAATACGTATACGGGATTCACAATAATATCCCCGAAGGCCCGGCCTATCCGATTCGTACGGTGAGTGACGGAAACTACCGATATATTCATAATTTGAAGCCCGATGCGATCTACATCGAGAAACATCTGATGGGGTCGCGTGGCACGGGTGAGCTTAATAATCCGTACTGGGCGACCTGGATCTGGGATTCTTACTCCAAGCCGGCAACCTACCGTCTGGTATCACGTTATGTCCGCCGTCCCGAATTTCAACTGTATCACACGGCGGAAGATCCTTATGAAATGAATAATCTGGCTGGCCAGGCTAAACAGGCTGTCCGGGAGAAACGTCTGCGCGAAGAACTGCAGCGCTGGATGCAGCAGCAGAATGACCCGGGTATACCCCTGGATACGGAAAAAGCAATTCAGGCGGCACGACAAGGCAAACATCTCTACAAAGCCGATTGAGCGATGCCGCGGGGGTTAAGCAGGTTGTCCGCCGGGTCGCGACTGGCGATTTACCAGCTCTTCCATGACCCGCATGCCTTCTTCCATGAAGTGTTGTAATTGATCCGGATCCGGTTCGACGCGCGTACGGCGACGATAGTACAGGATTGCCCCTTCACGTGCCTCGCAACAAATATTCCCCTGAGCGGTAAAAAAGTCCAACAGCGTCATATCCATATAGAGCCTAATCTCTTCTTCGGAATCTCCTTTGAGAACGTATCCTGTAGAAAAATCAGGGTGCTCCGGAAAATCAATGTCCTGCCCGCCAAAGGCAGCCCCGACTTTACTCCAGAATCCTTCCGGGTATAAGTTGAAAACCGGTTGAATCAGAACGGAGGATTCCACAGACATGACGGTTTGCTGATGAACTTTTCGGTGTTTTCCGTGCCCGGTTACATAGCGATAGTCAAACATCGCTAGATCAGCCTGCGGTGTCTCCACGGTAATCACATTTTTTAGTTTTTTGCTATGGCCGATATTCATCAATGGAAAGCTGCTTAGGTGTTCTATTCGGGCAGGGTCCAAATCGGCTTGAAATGGATAACCTAAATCCTGGAAAATCGCTGCTAATTTTGCTGTCCGTGCTTTTTCCCGCTTTCTGGAAATGTAGACCACCGTACCGATAACAACCAAAATCACGGCCCAAATGATGGGGACTATCCACAGATCCTCGTCGTTACCTCTGCCGATGAGCATGATGATGTCATACATGAAAGACTCTTTTGATCAGATAATTCCAATGGGTGTCAGATGCATACCGGAGGCGGGATGATGATCGGTTCAGCTAAAGAAGCTCACGGATGGGTGACCCGTGATAAACTTGATTGGGGCGATTCAATTTGTCATGCCAGGCCACGGTTCTGGGCAGTCCCAGCGCGGAGTAGATAGTGGCTGCCATATCTTCCGGCGTATAGGGATCGGCCGCCGGGAATCCACCCTGTCGGTCGGAGGCTCCGACAACGCTCCCCCCTTGGATTCCGCCGCCGGCAAAAAAGACACTTTGCACGGCACCCCAGTGATCACGCCCCGGCTTACCGCTTTTGGCTCCGTCAAAAGTAAAGACACGCGGTGTCCGGCCGAATTCTCCGGCCATCACGATCAGCGTTTCATCCAGCATTCCCCGTTCTTCCAGATCATCCAGCAGCGCAGCCACGGCGCGATCCGTCGGAGGTAACAGGAAGTCCTTAAGGTTGGTAAACGCGTTTTCATGGGTATCCCATGACTCGTCATTGCCCAGATTGACTTGAACCATCCGGACACCGGCTTCGACCAGCTGACGAGCCATTAAGAGGGACCAGCCAAAGGTGTTCTTGCCGTATTTTTCCTGTAATTGCTCGTCGGCAGAGTGAACATTCAGCGCCTGGTGGACGCCACTGCCGGTTAACAGGGATGCTGCCTCACTGCGAAAACGGTCGAATTGGCCAACCTGAGCGGCCTGATCAAGATTGCGCCGTTGTTCGTCCAAATCATTTAACAACGCCAAACGTGATCGAAACCGGTTTTTCAACATTCCCTGTTGAAGCTCCAGGCGGGGTGCTTCGAATTTGTAACCCTTCGGGTTGTTCACGCCTTCCCAGCGATGGAAACCGTATTCCGGAAACGCACCGTGGATATATTCACTTGTTTTGAACTGGCTTGCTTCGATAAACCAGGGATCATGATCGGAACCCATCACGCCGCCGAACTGGCCCGGAATCGTACGGCCGGTAACATGAACCAGTTTTTCGGGAAGAACCGCGGCCGGAGGTAAATTATTGTTTCGCGGGAGCAGTTTGCTTACCATCGATGCGATACAGGGGTGGTCGGTTGGATTGGGACGGCTGCCACTAAACCCACGCGGTAGATCACTGCGCCCGGTCAGCATGACATGGTGACCTTCGGAATGCTCGTTGTAGGGATGGGTCAGTGAACGCAGCAGCGCCCAGCGATTACTTCTTTGTGCTAACAGCGGAAGGTGTTCAGAAACCATCACACCGGGGGTTTGAGTCCGGATCGGCTTAAATTCGCCGCGCACGTCTTCCGGGGCATCCGGTTTCGGATCAAAACTCTCATGTTGCGCAAGTCCGCCGGAGAGAAAAATATAAATGACGGATTTTGCAGTGGGGGGAACCACCTCGTCAGCAGCCATTGCTGTCAGAGGATCTAAGTGGTTCATACCCAGTCCCAGCAGACCGACAGAACCAGCTTGAATAGCAACGCGGCGATTGACTTGAGGATGATGCATGGCACTTCCAAACGCGGATTTGATTATCTGTAGTTTAAACCAACTCCTTCGTGCAGGACAACAAATGTTCATGCAGTTTCAGATGAAAACACCCCAAAAATCATCCTGAGCAGGTTTAATTGACCTTTCGATTTGCGGCACCCGGGGTGGGTCGTAACTTCTGGATTCCGCCCTTGTCCCCGGAAATACGACCACTGGAAACTTCGGATATCTGAGGCCCGTACTTCAGGCCGTCCACCAGAGCACCCTGATTGGTGAGCATAATGACTTCGCCATCCTTGGAGAGTTTGAAATTGGCGTGCAGCCCTTCGTCTTCACCATCTTCATCCGCCCAGATGATGAGGTATCCACCTGCCTTAATGATCGTGCCGGATGGGATTTTCCATTTGTAGAGATCGTCGGCATCATCCGTCAGAAACATACCGGACAGATCGACGTCCGTCTTGCCGTAGTTGACCAGTTCGATCCAGTCTTCAAATTCACCCTGCGGATCCTTATTGGTCCGTTTGTTGGAAGCCAGAAATTCACTGACGGCCACGGTAACCCGGGTGTCTCCCTCGGCCACACGTGGCTTTGGAATGGTTGGTCGTTTGATGTCCAATACGGCAACGGCACTGATTTCCTCATGCTTTAAAAGGAAGTCATGACGCTGAGCAATAAAGTCATTGATGCTACCGGATGCGGCTGTCTGATTTTCCTGAAGCGGAGCGGTGGCATTGGCAAAGGCCTCGTAGGAAACCATTTTACGGGTATCAATTTGTACTTCGGCATCGACCAGCGTTCGGTAGTGAGCGATCACCGGTGTCAGGTTGCTATGGGTTAGATTCTTTTCAGCAATGGTTCGCAGGTACTGCAGATAGAGTTTTCGGTATTGAGGCACTGCCAGCAACCGGCTGCGTAAAGGCATCCGTTCACTGTCCAGACCTACCAATGGATCCAGAGTCGGACCTCCGTGCCCGGGTCCGCCCGGTCGGCGTCCGCCGGGGCGACCGAATCCCTGAGGTCGACCGAATGGTCCACCGGGGGGGAAGCGATCCGCAGGCGCACCAAATTGTCCGTCCCGGGGCAGGTCATCTGCCGGCGCACCAAGTGGTTCCGGAGGCGGTCCCCGGAATCCTCCGCCCGGAGGTCCCCCCCCTCGAAAAGCTTCATTCATATCATGGGGAAGGATGTGAAAGGTTCCCCGTGGGTCCAGATAGATACTGTAATCGCTGGCACGAGTCCAGTAGCCGTCACTGTTGACCACGGCTACGTCAATTGCCAGAAATCGCAGAACTCCGTCCACGTTCAGGATGGGTTCAAGGGTCCTGGGCAGGTCCTCGATCGGTGTTTCGTTCAGCACTTTACAGAGGTGAATTAATGCGTTCCAGGAATCATCATCGTCACGGGATTTGATTTCAAATCGTTGGCGATAGGGGTCGATGTCATCACCCAAATAACGCAGTCCGCCATCGGCCTGCGGGCTCCCGGCAACTTTCCAGCGGGCACCGGCGGTCGTTCCATAAAACTCTTTCAGAAAGTCCTTATTGTATTGTTGAACATTAGAGTAAATGCCCCAACTCTCGCCGTTGATGACCACTTTGACCATGTTTGCCTTGGGCGTTGGTAGATAATCTGACGCCAAATGGGAAAACAAAATACTACTTAGAAACGAAGCATCGCCATTACAGTTTAGTAGATTGAGCGTCTTATAGCCGTAAAGACGTTGGCCGCTGTCGACAAAGTCCATGGAGAGGTTTAAAGACCGCTTGGACCCGTTCGGCACATGTCCAAAGGAGGATTGCCCCCGGAATTTTACGCCGACCATCGGGTACGTTTTCCCATCCACGGTGATGCTGGCCGGCATTTCAACATCGGTGTTTTTGAATTTGGCCATTTCGTCTTCCCACGAGTCCGTATCAAATTCAATAAACACCGTGCGTAAAAGAGCCGGGTCGTAAAGGTCTTTGGACGCGTAGATCGGTACATCATTCGGTGAAACTTTAGGGCCGGGAGTGCCGCCTGGAGCACCCGCACCTCCGGGACGTCCTCCCGGACGGCGACCGCCGCCACCGGTGACCTGAACTTCCTTCAAAGCGTCCTGTCGTTCGGCAGAATCCAGATACCCGTTCTTGTCCGCATCAAATTTTTCAGTCAGTTTTTGTTCCACACGATTAGGGCCCATGCCCCCTGGAGGACCCATGCCCGGACGCCCCCCCTCGAACCCGGGTAAAAGTTCTTCGATCGTCAGCGTACCATCTTTATCCAGATCCAGTGTCTGCAGTACTTCCGGCGCTTTCAAAAGTTCTTCGGCTGACAGTTCACCATCATTATTGGTATCGAGTTTTAATGAGAGGGGATCCAGCGGTGGTTGAATCGGCTCGTTGGGAATCGTATTTTCCGGTGGCTGGCCAAAAAGGGTGTTGGCCAGTAAACAGATGATGATGGATGGAAGATAGGCACGCACGACTTAGGAACCTCAAAAAAAGTGAAATGTTATTGAATCTTAATACGCGCCAGAGGAAAGACCTGTTGCAGTTGTTGAATTATTCCGGATGCCTCGTCCAGCTGAATCCCGCGTAGTTCAATTCGAATTTGTGAATTGCCCTGCTGACTGTCAATTCGGTTAACGGAAAAGTCATCCACGAATGTACTTACGGCGGCGACGACCCCGGTTTCCTGGTCGATCAACGGTTCAATGGACTCGCCACTGACCGTGAGTAAGACAGGTTCATTGACCGTTGGTTCTTCCTGACGACCCATCCACACGGCACAGATGGTTGCCATTGCAACCAGGATCACGGCCAGCAACAGGTATTCCGCCCCCAGGGCCAGACCAATGGCAATACACAGGAATAAATAGACGAGCTCCTGAGGTCTACGAATGGCTGTGCGGAACCGGACAATCGATAATGCCCCCACCATACCTAAAGACAACGCCAGCGAGGATTTGATCGTCGCAATGACACCCACGGTCACGATGGTTAACAGCGGGAAAATAACGGAAACGGTATCCTCGGCATGGCGGGTATTGAATTTGCGGTAGATGAATCGCACATAGAGTGCCAAAAGTCCGCCCAGTATCAAATACAGCAATAAGCTCAAGGCGGACGATGTCTGTTCTGTATTACCGACAGACTTTAATTCATCCAGAAAAGCATTGAGTTGTTCTTCCATCGATTACTGGTTCCAGCCGATTCGGGTGTTTTGTGTCGATGAGGTAGTACAATGAAACGATTATAACCCCTGAGTTTATCCATTAGTTTCGCAGAAAAGATCCATCGCGTCGATTTATAGGTCGTTCTTTTTCAGAAGATAATATCAACCGGCCCGCTTTATGCAGGACCATAGAAAGCAGTAGGTGACGGTACTCATGAATGGGCGGAATGAAGAATATTTTGCGGACAACCTAAAGTCGTGGGATGCCGTTGCCAAAATGCATGCTCAGGGTAGTGGCGCTGATTTTTATCGGATCGAGGAATTTCTCCGCGGCGAGTGCAAACTGGGCCCCTGGGAAATTGGGGAAGCGGGGCCGGTGGATGGAAAGTCGTTGCTGCATTTACAGTGTCACATTGGTACGGATACGCTGAGTTGGGCTCGTTATGGAGCTCAGGTAACCGGCCTTGATTTCTCTACCGCGGCGATTGGCGAAGCGGAGCGATTTGCACGGTTACTCCGTATTCAAGACGCGCGTTTTGTTGTTTCAACCGTGAGTCAGGCGGTGAATGCGTTATCCGGTGAAACATTTGATATTGTTTATACGGGTCGCGGCGCGATTTGTTGGTTGCCGGATTTGGATGAGTGGGCCGGGATCTGTGCACAGCTTGTCCGCCCTGGCGGAATTCTGTACATGGAAGAAACCCATCCGACTCTGGATCTGATGGAAGTCGTGGAGCTGGACAACAGGAAAGTCATTCAGCCCAAATTTGACCCTTTTCGCACGGATCCGATTTCGGAAGTCTATGAAGGCAGCTATGCGGATCGAAGTGCCAAAACCGGTTGTCATATGAACCACTGTTGGGAGCACGGGCTGGGTGCGGTTCTGAATGCTTTAGTGAATCAGGGGTTTGAGATCGAGTTGCTGAACGAAAGAGCGTGGGCATTTTTTGAGCCCTGGGAAGACATCTTTGAGCCGGTCATTCCCAACTACTGGAAGCTGAAAGATGAATTCGTGCCGTTTCCCATGTCCTATACGCTCCGCGCCCGAAGAATGACAGACCGCAGCGATTAGCTATCGCAGTGGCATTCTCGTCCGGCAACGCAGCGGGCTCGATTCACTTCGATTTTATCCGGGCCAATAATGTGCTGGGTTAGATTACACCAGGTGTTCTTACTGCCCGCTTCGTCCGGATGATCAGTATCTTCCAGTTGTCCGGTGACACACATGGCTTTGTTTCGCAGGTGAATGCAGGCGGGTAACGTAATCGCATCCAGTTCCTGCTTGTCATAGTTCTTTTCAAATGGCATTACTAAAAACCTCCTGTTTCAAGACCGGCGGCTCGCAAAATAGATCGTTTAACGGCCACCATTGCCTGCTGGACTTTGTATTCATTTTCTGACAGCGGTGTGGCCTGGGCTACGGCTGCATGACCGGCCTGTGTGGCCGATTGTTCCGTCACGGACCTGCCCACAAGCACCTGGGCTGCCTCGTAGGAAATCCAGGGAAGCGGGGCAACCTGCCCCATCACAATTTGGGCATCCAGAACCATTCCCTCGGTATCCAGTTCCAGCACAGCGGCTGCGGCAGTCATGGGAAAATCGGGGCCTTCACTGTGACGTACTTCATATGTACCACTGACCCGACCGGTAATGTCCGGCAGGATAATGTGTGTTAATAACTGGTCTTCATCCAGGATGGTTTCACGCTGGCCTGCATGCTCCGGTGAGCGGAAGAAATCGGCTGCAAAAATAACCTCCTCGGTTCCTTTGGGTCCGACAATCCGCAGTTGAGCTCCCAACGCAATGAGTGCCGGAGCGATACGTGAACTCGAAACGTATTTGGCCGGACCCTGATTGTCCAGAATAGCGTGGTATCGGTTATCCCCCTGGAGAACCTGAGCGTCATCGAACAGGTCGCCTCCGTTACGATAGAACCAACAGCGTGGTCGCTGACAGATTTCGCCTCCCAGAGTGCCCTGAGCCTGCAGTTGCATACTGTTGATTCCCAGGATGGCATCCGTAATCGCTCGATACGGCGTCAGATAGGGGTGAGCCAGCACTTCATCAAGTGTGACGGCAGCCCCAATAGTTACGGTTCCGTCCTGCTGCTGTTCGATATTCTGCAGCGTGGGAATTTCCATAATATTCACGACGAGTTCCGGCTTGACGATCATTTTTTTCATCAATCCGACAAGATCGGTTCCGCCTGCCAGAACTTCCGTAGCGGGGTTGTCGGCCAGCAGGGCGACTGCCTCCGCCTCCGTTTGGGGTTCTGCATATTCGAATGATTTCATAGTTCGGTCCTTCGCGGTTACGCGTTCAGGGCTTCTAAGACTCGTTTGGGAGTATAAGGTGCAATGGGTACACGAACGCCCAGTGCATTGGCGATGGCATTGGAGATGGCCGCAATCGGACTGATTGCCGGTGGTTCTCCGTTTCCAATAACGCCCCGTTGTCGTTCACTTTCGGGTTCATACAGTTCGACCACGATCTCTCCCACATCTCCGAGACGGGCGAGCTGATAATTTTCGAGTTCGGCATTCAGAAAAGCGCCGCTTTTCGGGTCGGAAATTCGATGTTCATAAAGAGCCGCTGCGATACCCATGATAACCGCACCGGAAATCTGGCTGGCACAGGTGGTTGGATTGATAACCAATCCCTGATCCTGAACGGCCACAAACTTTTTCATTTTTACAACACCGGTGTCACGATCGACAGCGACATGAGCCATTTGCACTCCTCCCACTCCCTGACTGGTCAGTGGCGTTTCATCTCCACGCACATGGCCGCGGGTTACTTCCAGCGGCTTCATACCCAGCAGCCGGCAGGCTTCCTTCCAGGTGAGTCCCTGATCGGGTTTGCCTGAAACGTGAATGCGTCCCTGACGGGCAACGAGTGTCGCTGCGTCGACGCCGATTTTGGCGGCGACATGGGATTTCAGAATGGTCAGTGCATCCGTAGACGCTCGTCGGTGTGATTCTGAAACGGCGCCCACCGTCGTACTTCCTCCGGAAGCACCGCTAAAGGGAAGGGTCGAGCTTCCAATGTTCACGTTAATGTCATGCAGCGTAAGACCCAGAGTCTCCGCAACCACCTGACCGCATACGGTTCGAATGCCGGTTCCCAGATCCTGAGTTCCACAAAATGTGCCGACTCCACCATCGGGATGGATTTTGATCTGGCAGTCCGAAGTATTCGCCACGCCACCCCAGGTATGCAGCGCCAGTCCCAATCCTTCCACGACAGAACCTTTCGCTGGACCTTTGCCATGGGGATGCCATTTGGCGTTCCAATCCATCAGGCGGGCACCGATTTTTAATTGTTCGGCATAGACCTCCGCTTTGCCATTGGTGGCATTGACCAGATTGGCTGTGAATACATCCAGACTGTTCTTGCCCATCGCGCCCGCCAGATCATCCAGGGCGGTTTGTGTGATGGCACAGGCCTGAGGATGATTCGGAGCACGCCAGGCACGAGCGCGGACATTGTTTGTCTGAATGGCGGTTGCCCGTCGACGATAGTTTTTCGGTACCAGAACATAAGGGACCACGGTATGGCTGACACCCGCACCGGAGATGCCGGAGGTACCCCAGTGATGTGAGTCCCATACCTGGACGACTCCATTGTCATCGGCACCAATTTTGACATCGATATACCCGGATGGACGGTTACCGGCAATTTTTAGTTCCTGATCCCTTGAGAGCATCAATTTGACCGGCCGTCCTGTTTTCTTGGAAATACGGGCCGCGGCCGTTCCCCAGTAGTCCGCGGCAAATTTGCTGCCAAAGCCACCTCCGATAAACTGACATTCGACATCCACGTTGTCCGCGGAGATACCAAGATCGTTGGCAAATCCATCGTCCGTTCCCGAAACGTTTTGTGTCGATAGATAGGCTTTCAGCTTGCCGTCATTCCACTGAACCGTGGAACCGTGCGGCTCGAGGCAACAGTGGGTGATGGTATCAATCCCGTAGTGACCCTGAATGACGTGTTTACAGGCATCAAATTGCCGCGTCAATTCCTCATCAATAAAGGTATCCTCGTCTTCGTCATCTTCCGGTTCCTTTTCCGTCTCGGCCTTGCCGCCTCCTTTTCGAGTTCTTCCGGCGGCGGTTGCCCCGTCCAAATCCCAATCGGATGTAAAGACGTCCAGCTGTTCGTATTCCACGACAAGTGCGTCAACGCCCTCGGCGGCCGCCCCTTCCGTTTCGGCTGATACAATCACCAGCAACTCACCCTGCCAGTTGATTTCGCTGTCCGGTTCGGCATGCGGTAAAATGTGTACGTCGACAACCCCCTTTACCTTTTCAGCAGCCGTCGTGTCAATGGACTTGATACGGCAGTGTGCCGATGGTGATCCAAGGGCCCGGGCAATCAACTGTTTAGGGAGGTTGATGTCGTAGGTGTATTTGGCGGCACCGGTTGCCTTAACCAAACCATCGGTGCGCTCGAAACTCTTACCAATTACGGATGATGTCTTACGGGAGGGCCAGCTGTAAGGCCCCTTGATTTCAGCTTGCGGCTGTTTTTCAGGCTGTGCCATTAGTTGACTCCTTTCACGATCGCCGTGGCGGCTTTGACGATGTTGTTGTAGGTTCCACAACGACAAATATTACCGTTTAGACCCTGCCGGATTTCTTCATCGGTTGCCTTCGGGTTTTTGTTGAGAAAGGCACGTACGGCAACGACAAATCCCGGTGTGCAAAATCCACACTGCAAAGCATCGCAGGCCACAAAGGCCTTGGCTACCTCGTCAGGATTCTCACCTCCCAGACTCTCAATCGTCTGGATGGATTTTTTGCGGCACGCGATGGCCAGTAACGTCGAAGCGGTTTTAGGCTTGCCGTCCACCATCACCGTACTGGCACCGCTGCTACCGTCGGCACTCACCGGTTTGGCTCCGGTCAGATCCAGTTGATACCGCAGGACTTCCAGAAGCGTTGTTCGCGGTTCAACGTGAACATTCACGGCCTTGCCGTTGACCTGAAGCGTAATCGCTTGCCAGCCCTGTTCAACAACCGTTCCCGTGGAAGCCTGTATTGGTGTTGGCTGGGAATGGAGGGCGGTGGCGGCTGCGACCGCACCGGAACCTGTTAGAAAAGATCGGCGATCAATCGAACCCTTTTCAGCAGCGGCTGCCTGAGGTTCTTTTTCGTCCTGATCGTGAGTGGACTCCGTCATCTCGTTCACCTTCCTCACAGACGTTTGAATTCCTTTCGTCCCTTGCCGGTACACTCCGGCTTGACGCAGGAATCGCTTGGTTGGTGAAGTCGATTATACGACCTATGGAAGGTGATTTAAAGTTTTCACACCCCCCTTGAGCAGATAAAACTCAGGTTTCTTGTTAACGGAAATGAAGGCCGTGACTGATATGATGGCCCGGTGGAGCGCATCGGAGGAGTCCCCGAGGGGATTTTCGCTACCGTATTTTGACGTTCAGCTTACGTAGCTGCTCACGTAAATCAATGGTTCCCTGACAGCAATCACAAGGTTTGAGCTCGTACATGGCGATGGCACAGATTTCACACCAGTAGTCGACCTCGCGCAATGTACCGCGCCGCTCGGAATAGACACGGATGACCTGTAACATGGCCAGTTGACGGTATTGGCGGGCCATCAGGACAATATCCATTTCACGTAATCGCTTATCTTTACCGAAGGCACCGCCCCGCACATCCATGACGAGTGGATAGAGATGGCCGTCGGTCGTCTCCAAAGCCAGCGTGCGATGGGTTTTATCAGGTACACTGCGGATGGCAAATCGTCGCAACAGCGCCTCATCCAGAAAAACAACTTTGCCGCGCAGGTAGACCAGGTCAAAGGGCTGAGTTTGCACGGAATCGCTCGAAAGAGGATTCGCGTCTTTCGGTGGCACGCTGGGGGGAGCCGCAACGGATGTAACGGTCGGCAGACCCAACAGTAAAAACAACAGGCAGGCTGTCCGCTGGCAATGTTGATGTGCGAACCGGATATTCGATAGATTCACAGCCCGCCCCCTTTTCCTGCGGTTCAGGTTAATGACGCTCGATTATTCGACCGCCTGACCAACGATCACTAATTCGATTGCCTGAGCCTGAGATTTTTCCGCGGTTGCGATTTTCCCTTGTAACCGAAGAATCTGCCATTCATGCTCGGTGTTTTCCTTGATGCTCGGCGACTTCCCTTCCGCTTTCGCACGGGTCATACAAAGGATGGCAGGGTGCGATGATTGCGCTGCAACGGCACTCTCCTCAGCTAACTGCTCGTACTTCAATACCTGCTTTGATTGATCGGTGTCGCTGTTCAACAAGAGCAGGAAGTCCCGGGTGGGCGACGTGCCCACATGATCGCCATTGACCGGTTGCTGTCCGTATCGAATCGTATAGACGCCCGACTCAATGTCCTGATCACGAAAATCACTCCCTCGTCGGGCATAGCGAATGACACCAATTAGCTGACCGGGGGTGAATGGGTATAGAATTCCCCGGGTCAATGCGGCCGGTTTGGCTACATCCCATTGTTTTAGTAACCAGATGTCGCAGATTTTTCGTGTTTCACCCCGATAAATGGTGATCCCTGTTTCCTGCAGCAGCGGTGCAATTTGACCGGACACCGAACCCGCGGGCACCGCTTCGTCGAGTTTTTCGATACGGTGTTCCTCGCCGATTGCCGCAACGGGTAAAAGGAGGATGGTGACCAGAGTTAGAATGTTAGAGCGAATCATCGTGGGGTTCCTTAGGAGGCAATACAGAAGATGCGGCCAGGGATGTTTGGTGAGTTTGGTTTACGTCGGCTCTGAAACTAATAGGAAAACGTTGCCACAAAGGCACTTCGTGCGTTGGGTGTGGACCATCGGGTTCCCAGTCCGCGACCCGTAAACTGACCCTCCAGAGCGACGGCGGACAGTGCCTGATCGACTTTGGTTAACGGCGGATAATAGGCGGATTCGTTGGAACAGACGCAATCGCTGGGTACCGCCGGTCGCGTCGAGAGCAGTACGGATTTACCGGCCTTCACCTGACCACGGTACGTCACGTAGTCCAGATTCATGGCGATTGTGGTGATATCCACTCGCGCCACATGCTGACCCGCTTTGTCGGATTGTTTCTTGGCAAACCGAATGAGCGCCTGTTGTTGCCGGTCGTTGGCTTTCTCATCGATGAGCAGTACAGATTTTATATTGCCCGCTCCCCGAATCCCTCGAAAACCAAGTGTCTTTTCGGTTTTCAGAACCATCACGACACTGAGTCCGGAAAGGTCCACACCTTCGAAACTGCCATCTTCAATTTTCCAGGCCATGATCGCATCTTTTCCGGCAATGCCGACTTCGGCGTTGGCAAAACAGGGGCCGGTATAAACTTCACAGGTCCGCGTCTCCAGATAGAATCCATAGAGGTCTGCCGCGGAGCAGACGGGGGCGATGCTCATGAGGAAAAGCAATGCAGATGCGAAAGCGGTTTTCTGGAACATAGAATATTTCCTGAGTGATAGGGTGGTGGGCTGGATGGTTAGCAGGTCATGGTGTTAGGGAAGTTATTTTCCTTTTCTGTAGTGTAGTAGAGCAGGGCAATTGCGGCAACGAATATTTTCCGATGGTTCCTGTCCAGAGACGGTCGTTGATCTTACTCACCTCCGGTTGCGTCTGAATGGACAGTCCCTAATCGTCGGAAATAAAACGGAAACGAATGTAATTCGACTTAAATTTTCAATGGCCAACCGGCATTTTGGTTGTCATGAATGAATCACCGAATGCATCGGTTCCGAATAAGAGGCCAGCACATAATCACTCTATTTCTTGGGAATGAAATTCAGCGTGTAGTAAGCCTGTTTGTGCAGCAATGGAAGTCCTGCTGAATTTCTAATGCCATCCATGTGCAGTTCGTGTACGTGCCCGCGCTGTAATCCATCGATCGTCAGACGCACGCTCTTTGCGTCAGCGGAGAGGGTCGCACTTTTGATGACCGGTTCGGTATGATCCACTTCCGGACTTCCGTAGGACGACTGATAAATGTAAGTGTAGGTCGTGATTTTGTAAGACGCCGGATCCTCAACCGACTGCTTGTTGACGGGTTGAGTAAACGTCAGCTCGAAGCCATCCGGCTTGGCACGCATTTCGTGAACTTCAAACGGTATCTTCCCGGTCCAGTTCATCCGCTCCAAAGCAAAGGGTCTGTTTCCCCGGGAACCCCAGCCGCGGTTGGTACCCCCGACAAACATGGCACCGGACGGATCCAGCTGCATCGACAGACTGCCGCTGGCAAACCCCTGTCGAAATGGAAAACAAACACCCTGATAATGTCCGTCTATCTTTTCCAGAAAGACCCGCATGACCGTGCTGTAGGACTGATCTCCGACAAACAGCTGATTTTTAAAGGGTCCGAATTTTCCTCCACTCGTATCACAAATAATGCCGCTGGCTGATTTTCCCATCTTGTTGTAGGGAAAGAAGACCGCGGTTGGCTCCAGAATCGGATTCTTGTCATATTCGGTCATGATTCGACTGCCACTGGCGGGATCCGCCGGACGATCGCCAATGGCATCCGTCAGCTCGTACCAGCGATTCCCTCCCGGATGTCCCTGAAAGGATCCCGGCCTTAACCATTTCAGGCCACAGGTTCCGTTCCAGGGACCCTGATTGTCCGTGTAAAACACGTTCCCCAAATGATCCGTTCCAATACCTCCCGGGGATCGGATTCCCGAACAGGTGGGCGTCACTTTGCCATCCGCTCCAATCCTTAAACACCAGCCGCGATAGGGAACGTTGCTGTTAAAGGAACCTGTCAGACACAATACCACCCACGTATTGCCCTGCTGGTCGACTTTACTGCCAAAGGCATATTCATGGTAGTCGCCGCTGATTTCCCACCCGTCGGAAACTGCCTGAAAAAGATCCCCCGTCCCGTTTTTATCCAGATCAATAATCTTCGTGACTTCACAACGCTGGGTGGTAAACAGGCCCCCGTCATGGAAAGACAAGCCAAGAATTTCGTGCAACCCCGACGCATAGAGACCAAATTTCATTTCTTCGGCTGTTTTGGCCAGCGGTTGATCCACCAGATAAATATCTCCCCGGCGGGAGGCAACGGCCAGATTGCCGTCAGGCATCATTTCGAGGGCGCTGGCTTCCAGTACCACCCCATCCGGGATGGGCAACTGCAGCAACGGGTAGAAGTCGGCTTCGGTTGGCAGCGTTTGATCCTGTGCCTGTAGTGCATATGACCACAATCCGATGAGCAGAACGCCGATGGTTTTCATTTTGTTATTCATAGTTCACTTTGATTAATAGCACAGTTTGGTTTGAAGGACGGTCGACATAGATTTACCACTGGTAACGGATTTTGATCATGGCCACATGACGTTTATCTTTATTGGACAGATCCACCGGAACGAGCAATTCCTTACCGCGGATCATGGGTTGGCCCACATTCCCGCTGACCAACAGCGTCCATTGTTTGTCCACCGTGATACTTCCATCGTTGTTGACAACCAGCGAATTGGAAGCGACCACCGGTCGTAAAAACAAATTGGATTCTGCGGTGGCAGAACTAATCGTAAGCGTCCGGTCGAGTGCCGGAAACTCGCCGCCGTCGCTCTCCGGATTTGGATAGTCCAGGACCCGCATGTTGTTGAGTTGATACAGAAACGTTGGTTTACGGGCATTGCCCAGTTGATACCCCAGAAATTGATATCCCTGTTTCTTTATATCTCCGGTGGGCCACTTACTATCGTTGGATTCCAGCAGGGCCAAAGCAGGAGACTGTTGAAATGACAGTACATTGTCACCCAGTGGAGGCTGAAATCCCTGTCCCCGCCCGTTCCAATGCCGTCCGGCGTCTATAAAGGAACCGTGCCATAGTAACGCAAGATTCATTTGATTGGCATCAAATGCAAGATTTGCTTTTTCCGGATAGCCAACTCCGATGGCCCGGGGTCCGGCACCCTCAATGAAATTCCGGTAAATCACCGCCTCATCAAAAACATAAAGCTCTTCTGAATTCTGACCGATGCCCTGCGGAATCGGTGCCTTGGAGCCGTCTTCCAGATATTTCCAGACAGAATAAATCTGCTGGTCCATACTGCCATCCAGCACCTGAGTTAACAGGACCTGTCCGTTGGGCCAGGCCGAGGGCATCCGGGTCAAAGGTCGTAATGCCACCGGATTCTGAACATATTTGTGGAACCAGTCATACTGGAGACGCTGGGTCATCTGTGTCATATCCAGTGACTGAACGCCTGTCGCTTTTTGATTGCCAAAGGTATGGCATTTGATACAGGAAAAACCCTTGGAACCAACCAGGCGTCGACCGGTTAGTTTCAGCATCTTGTCACTGAAAGCATCGGTTGCGTGATTCACAGGTTCGGCTTGATCTGTTTTCATAAATTCAGCGACTAAATGACCCACATTGGCTTCACCGAATCTGGGCATGCGTGTAAACATGTACGGACGGACTTTGGTCCCGTTGGCCAGTAAATCCTTTAACCAGCTTGGCTGCAGTTTCGTGCCGGTGTCGCTCAGCGGCGGAGGAATTCGGGCCTCGTCGCCCATCTCCTTTTGATCGGTTAGGAAATAGGCCTGCCGTTGTTCCATGACTCCACCCTTCTTGTTTCGCTCATGGCAGGTGTAACAGTTCATCCGTACAAACGTATGATCAATCCGTTCGGATCCGGTGAACTCCAATTTTGGTTTGCTTTGGAGGTAACGAATCGCTGCCCGGAGATCCTCCTGCTGACGAGCGGTTAGTTGATAGTTGGGAAGCTTCCCCCCGGCAGTAATGCAACCATCTCTCTGTAGCATCGCGAGCGTTTTAAAATCAGCAGTTGAAGCAAGCGTTTGATCCCCCTGCTTTAGCTGATGGCAGTCCGCACATCCCATCGAAGCAAATCGTTTTGCACCCTGTACTGCTTTTTGCGGATCGACGGCAGCCAGGTCTGTATGATTCTGTTTTTCGGATTTAGGTGTATATAACACCACATCGATCGGTTGTTTTTCCAATCCCCCTCCGGCGATATCCACCTGCAGCGATTCCTGTCCCCCCGCTTCAAAATACTCAACGACCAATGAATGCTCACCCTGAGCCAGATTGGTTTTAGCGGAAACCACTTTGTGCGGATGTACGTCGTCCACGGTGATCAGTGGTTTCCCGTCAATGAGCAGACGTGAACCGTCATCGCTGCCAAGCCAAATCGTATATTCACCTGCTTTCTGGATGACCATCTTGCCTTCAAAGACGAGCCCGAACTGTTCCCGTCTGGAACCCACCAACACATCGAATCCGTTCACCGTTCCTTCCAGTTTTGGTTTCAATTCTGAAAATTTGGGAAGTTTCTGCCAGTTCCCCTCGTAGTACTTGAACGAGAGATTATCAGGCAGCTTTAAATCCCGCAGCAGAAACGAGGCGACTTCGCGGGCTTCATTGCTGTTTAGGTTTAACGACGGCATGCGTCCAGCCGGCCGAACGGTATGGGGATTCATCAGAAACTCGGAAAGACTGCTCAAAGTGTATTTTTTGCTAAGCGTGGGAAATGCAATGGAACCCATGATGGCCGTTGTCTTTCCGTCCGTTGTTTCCTGGGGATCATGACATGCCAGACAACCGATTTGATTGAACAGGACCCGTCCTTTATTAACATCGTTTGGTTTAACGGGTGCATCTCCCACCGTGCCGGTGGATGCCAGAAAGTGAGTCAATTCATCAATCGCCGTTTGCTTTTCCGCCGGGGACATGTCGGTAAACATGTCCGGCATGGTTGACCCTGACTTGGTTTGATGGGGATGGGCAAGAAAGTCACGGATAAATCCGCTGCGAATGCGACTCCCAACACTGTCAAGGATCGGAGCTGACTTAACATGGATCGCCGTCGATTCCTTTTCTCCTGAGTCATGGCAGGATACACAATTCAGTTCACCCAAAAGCAGTAACCCGCCTGAAACCGAGGAATCTTCCCGTTCGGAATAAAACCGTTGGTATCCCGGAACCACCGGTTCACTGGCCAGGATGGCCCAAGGCAGAAAAAGCAAAGATACAATACAGGCAATTGGCTTGGAGGTAGTCGTCATCATCATGGTTCTCTAAATACACCGGACAAACCGTCAGAAAATCTAAAAACATATCCCATACATGGCGAAACATCGGGTTCCAACGGAGCGTTAATTTTTGGTTCTGACAGGATCCCAATTTTCTTAACCCATGTTTATAGCTCTTTTTAAGGTTGCATTGCAACAAGTGCAATCATCAACCAACACGTAATCAGGCAATCCGGGATAAACTCCAGACACGGTGGATCGAAACCGGTATCGTGGTTGGCCCGGGAGGCAAGCATCGTTGGAGGAGATGGACGCATTCACCCGTCGGACACTGAAGGAGTGAGCATGACCGGTTCTGAATGGAACAGAGACACCACTCCGATCCTGCCACGGGTAAATCCCGTATTATTCTTGGGACAGTTCTTTTGTGATTTGTTTTAGCTCGGCACGGGTACGCAACGGATCCAGAATGCGGTCATGGAGTAATCGTTCTTTCAATTTCTCATCTTTGAAAACACCGTTATCAAAGGCCTGTTGAATATACTGGATTGCCATGTTGGCATATTCAGGTTCTTCCGATCTGGCCGCACAGATTAACGCAGCTTCAAACAGGACTTCGTCTTTTAAAACGCCATTCATTTCGGTGGCATCGTTGATCATCGAAAGGACATTGGCTAACGCTGCGCTTTGCCGGGCGGCGACAGCCTGTGCGTTGGTTACTTCGAGTTGCTGTTTTGTCAATCGATCTGCTTGCCGATTGGCTTGGATCGCATACGTGCTGGTGACAACTAACATGAGAGACAGCATCATGAAAAACCCTATCGCCAGATTTGCGACAACCGGATTCCGTTGGCGCCAACGTTTCAATTTTCCGATGGTTCCTACGGGCCGCGCCCGAATAGGTTCATGGGCGAGCCAGGCATCAATATCTGCTTTTAATTCCTGAGCCGTTGCGTATCGACTTGCCGCTGATTTTTCGAGGCACTTCAGTGTGATCGTTTCCAGATCTCGTGGAATCGCTCCAACCAGTTTTCGTGGCGAGATGGGTTCGTCATTGATCACCTGTTGCAGGAGCATTTTAGCAACGCCCCGGAACGGCCATTCTCCGGTAAGCAATTCGTAGAGGATGACTCCAAGTGAATAAATGTCCGCACGTCGATCGACGCGATGTCCTTCCCCTTTCGCCTGTTCGGGAGACATGTAAGCGGGCGTACCAAGGATCCGGCCGTCCAGCGTTACCGTCACTTCCCCCATGTCCTGCTTCGCCAAACCAAAATCCATGATTAATGGTGCGTTGTTCTCACCCATCATGATGTTTCCGGGTTTCAGATCGCGATGAATCACGCCACTTTCATGAGCATGATGCAGCGCGTCGGCCACCTGACTACAAAACTCACACGCTTCCTGAAAAGTCATTGATTTAGCGCTGAGCCATTCGGATAAATCAACGCCGTCAACAAAGTCGCTTACAATATAGAGTCGGTCGTCGTCCCGACCCACTTCATGAATCGTTACGATTCCCGGATGACTTAACTGAGCGGCAGCGCGGGCTTCCGATAGAAATTGTTCTTCACCATCCTGGGAAATGGACCGCTTGCGAGGAATTTTGATGGCAACGGTCCGGCCCAGTTCGGTGTCTTTGGCACGCCATACGGTTCCGTGTCCTCCCACTCCGATTTGATCGAGCAGTTCAAAGTGCCCGATTTTGATTGTCATCCGTCCCTGATGCTCAAGGGTTTGCAGATTTTCCTGACTGTAAATGGAGAAAGCGGTTTCACATGTGTCGCAGTTGATGCTGTCTAAATTCGAATCGTGCGTCGTTGTTGCTAACGAGTGGCAGTTTGGACAGCGGATTTTCATGGGCGGCAGTCGGAGGTTTACAGGGAATGGTTGGGGGGGGATACGTAAAACCCATATCCAATGATGCATTATGTCACAGCAGCATAGGTTATAACAAGCGACAATTTATGGAACCCCTCTTTGCCTGACCGGTAACGATGAGCGGTGTAACTTGTATCCCGTCTTAAGCTGCTGGCGTTCGTTTGGTATAATTCATGTTAGGTTCAGAATTCGCCCCCGGTTAACCCCTTTGACGAATAGAAGCGCTATCGCTATAGTGCGGATTCTGAGGAGAAGGATTTATGGCTTCACAAAGTACAACCACAACACCGCGATCAGGATTTGGTGTTACTGGCCGGACGGATAATTGGTGGATTGGACCGTTGGCCACGGCACTGGGTTTAGGTGCTTTTGGCGTTTATTCCACGATTCGTGCTGTTTCTGCAGAGCACTATGTCCATGGAGTCGGCGTCGAGGGTGCTGAGTTTGGGAATTATCTTTTAAGCCCATTCTTTTCCCCACTGTTGATCTTTCCCTGGATGCCGGACTGGTTCTCACCGGCATTTCTGATTCTCTGGGCACCCGGAGGATTCCGGCTGACCTGTTACTACTACCGCAAAGCCTATTATCGCTCATTTTTTATGGATCCACCTGCCTGCGCGGTGGGGGAGCCCCGTGATCAATACAAAGGTGAAACACGTCTGTTCCTGTTTCAAAACCTGCACCGGTTCTTTCTCTATCTTGCGCTGATTTTTATCATCATTCTGGCAATCGATGTTGTCCATGCCTGTATATACGTAACTGAAGATGGCCATCAGTTTGGATTGAGTGTCGGTGGTCTGGTATTGGGGCTCTGCACAACGTTGCTTGCGCTGTATACCTTTTCCTGTCATTCGCTGCGGCACCTGGTGGGTGGTAAGCTGGATTGTTTTTCCTGTGTTGCGATGGGCGATGCACGGCACAAAGTGTGGAAAGGTGTTTCGGTTTTAAACAAACGTCACATGTTATGGGCATGGCTGAGCCTGTTTATGGTTGGTTTTGCTGATTTTTACGTCTTTCTTGTAGCATCGGGACGTATCGAAGACCTGAGGATTTTTTGATTGATGGACAAATATCAGACATTTGAATATGACGTGATTATCATTGGTGCCGGTGGTGCCGGTTTACGAGCAGCCATCGAAGCCTCGACTCAGGGAGCACGAACCGCATTGGTTTGTAAATCACTGCTGGGCAAGGCGCACACGGTGATGGCCGAGGGGGGCGTGGCAGCAGCTTTGGCTAATGTGGATGGCCGCGATGACTGGAAGACCCATTTTCGCGATACGATGAAAGGTGGCAAATATCTGAACCAGTGGCGAATGGCTCAGTTGCATGCTCAGGAAGCGCCTGAGCGGGTACGTGAGCTGGAAGCCTGGGGGGCGATTCTTGACCGTACACGCGACGGCCGGATCATGCAGCGGAATTTTGGTGGCCATACCTATCCGCGACTGGCCCATGTGGGTGACCGGACCGGTCTGGAAATGATCCGTACCTTACAGGATCGCGGAGTTCATCAGGGAATCGACGTGCACATGGAGTGTACGATCCGCTGGCTGCTGACAGACAACGGTCAGATTGCAGGATGTTTTGGATATCAGCGTGAAAGTGGCCGCTTTGTTGTCTTTCGTGCCAAGTCCATTGTCATGGCCACCGGGGGAATCGGTCGCTGCTGGTCGGTGACTTCCAATTCATGGGAATACACCGCCGATGGCCACGCCATGGCACTCTGGGCCGGAGCTGAATTAATTGACACCGAGTTTGTACAGTTTCATCCGACCGGGATGGTCTGGCCTCCCAGTGTTCGTGGAACCCTGATTACCGAAGGGGTGCGCGGCGAGGGGGGGGTACTGCTCAATAACGAAGACGAACGTTTCATGTTCGACAATATTCCGGAGATGTTCCAGGGTGAATATGCGGAAACTCAGGACGAAGCGACGCGTTGGGTGGATGCCGTGGTCGCCGACAAAATACCAGATGCCCGGCGGCCGCCGGAACTGCTCACACGTGATGTGGTTGCCCGGGCCATACGCCGGGAAGTTCGAGCAGGTCGTGGATCGCCCCATGGGGGTGTCTTTTTGGATATCGCTTCGCGTCGTAGTGCCGAGGCCATCAAAAAGAAACTGCCCAGCATGTACCACCAGTTCAAGGAACTGGCAGATGTGGATATCACCACCGATCGTATGGAAGTCGGCCCTACTTGCCACTATACGATGGGAGGTATCCGGGTTGATGCGGATACCCAGGAAACGAGTATCGGAGGTTTGTTTGCGGCGGGTGAAGCAGCCGGTGGCATGCACGGATCCAATCGACTGGGGGGTAACAGCCTCTCCGATCTGTTGGTCTTTGGAAAACGTGCCGGACAGTATGCTGCAGAACATGCCGAGTCACAGGATTCCTATAACGGGATTGATGCGGATGAGATTTCCCGGGTTGCGGCCGAACTATTACAGCCCTTTGAATCGACCGACGGCGAAAACCCCTATACCATTCATGAAGACCTGCGTGAATTAATGCAGGAAAACGTGGGTATCGTCCGTACCGATGAGGATTTACGGGCGGCGCTGGAGGGGATCCAGCAGTTACGGGTACGAGCGGCCAGCGTTAAGGTGGGTGGTAACATTCAATTCAATCCGGGATGGCATCTGGCTTTGGATCTGAAGAACATGCTCGATATCAGTGAAGTGGTAACGCTTGCCGCGCTGCAGCGGACGGAAAGCCGGGGTGCCCATACACGTGAAGATTATCCGGATACGGATCCGGAATGGGGTAAGTTCAATCTCGTTGCCCGACAGTCAGAAAATGATATGGATATCGTCAAGACACCACTGGATCTGCCACCGCCGGAACTGGCAGCCCTGCTTGAGGATGACGATTAACGATTTAGACAGAAAATCTGGAGGTGCTGCCGCCAATGTCAGAACAAATCTCACTCAAAATCCAACGTGGTGACCAGGACGAGAATGAAATGGTCGATTACACAGTCGATCGGGCGCCCGGCATGGTCGTGTTGGATGCCATCCATGCGGTCCAGGCGGGGGAGGCTCCGGACATGGCCGTGCGTTGGAACTGCAAGGCAGGTAAATGTGGATCCTGTGGCGGGGAAGTCAACGGAAAACCCAAGCTCATGTGTATGGATCGTGTGGATAACTATCCCGACGATGAACCGATCAGTATCCGGCCATTGAAATCCTTCCCTTTGATTCGTGATTTGGCCTGCGATGTTTCATGGAATTATGAAGTCAACAAGAAAATACCTGCGTTCAAAATGGATGTTCCCGAAGGTGAAGAACCCATATTTACGCAGGCCGATGCGGATCGCGTGCAGGAATTTCGTAAGTGCATCGAATGTTTTCTGTGCCAGAACGTTTGTCATGTAATTCGCGATCATGATAAGAAAGAGGAATTTGCCGGTCCCCGGTTTTTCGTTCGAACGGCCGGACTGGAAATGCATCCGCTGGATGTGGAAGATCGGATACCCCTGCTAAAAGATGAGCTGGGACTGGGTTACTGCAATATTACCAAATGCTGTACGGAAGTCTGTCCCGAGAATATCACGATCACCGACAATGCGATCATTCCTCTGAAGGAACGTGTCGTGGACCAATTTTATGATCCGCTGAAGAAACTGGTTCAAATCCTCCTGCCGTCCAAAGAATCCTGACATCGCTGGGTGTGTGCGGGCAGCTCCCGAAGGATTGGTTCTGGGGGCATGAGCCCCAGGTCAGTTCGACCGGTACTTTGGCCGAACGACTCGGTGTCCAGTCCCCCATGATTGAGCAGGCTGATATCGAATGAGTCTGCTACTCGATTTCGTCCCCGATGCCGTTCGCATTTTTGTCGGTTACGTCTGAGAGTGGGTTGTTGATCACGGCCTGCCATGCAATCCTGCGGAAGATTTTGTCCAGTGCTTCGTTGTGAAACGGTAGTTTTGCCTCAATCAGCTCCGGAGACTTTTTATATAAGGTTCCGTAGAAAACATATCCCTCGAGCCGGTCCATGCCGACACCCAGATGACCCCCGTCGCTCCAGATCGCCGGACTCGCGCCGTTGACCTTGCGATTCAGTCCCTTGATGCCCGGCAGGTTTCCTTGAAAGTAAAGTTCCAGTGCCCCCATCATCGCATCACAGGTCGGCAGCACGTGCACTTTATCCGGATAGTGCTTATCCAGGGCTGCGATTTGTTTTGTGACGCTTTGGTCGATTTTTTTGGCTTGAGCGCGGTAGTTCTCGATTTGTGGTTTGGTGTCCTGATTCCCGAAGCCATCGGCATATTGAGGCCAGGCATTGAAAACATAGAATTCCATTTTGGGATTATACTTCATGCAGAATTCGATCCAGGCGAGGTAATATTCCGGGCGGTCGTTGGTATAGCTGCCCCACATCATGGCATCCCACTGCCCGGTGGTAATGGCAGCCATACAGACCGGCAGCGGCATGCCCTGAGATGACAGGATACCGTTTTCCAGCTCCCACATCATGCGTGCGGCTCCCCGCTCCCCTCCACGGGCGTTGATTCGCAGTTGCTGTTGGAGTCCGGCTGCCTGGGCAATTTTTGGGAGCGTCCGAAAGCCGGGCTGCATCCAGCTGTGTCCGGTTGCCAC
>JAYZPA010000060.1:0-22946 GCA_036150515.1 Planctomycetota bacterium | reverse complement strand
TCGCTGGCAGGGATGACTCTGGGCGATTATCAAATTCTACGGCGATTAGGTCGTGGTGGAATGAGTGTTGTGTATTTAGCGGAACAGCAGTCGTTAAAACGACGAGTGGCGTTCAAGGTTTTGAAATCGGATTTAGCGAGCAAAGAATCCTACGTTCGACGATTTCACACAGAGGCTCAGGCCGCAGCAGCTTTGGTTCATGCAAACATTGTGCAGATCTATGAAGTAGGAAATCTGGAGGGAATCCATTTTATTGCTCAGGAGTATGTCGCCGGACAAAATCTGGGCCAGTTCTTACAGCGAAACGGCACGGTTTCGATCGGGTTGGGGGTAAACATTCTGCGACAGGTTGCCGCCGCTCTAAACCGAGCGGGCAAACAGGGCATCATTCACCGTGATATTAAACCGGAGAATATTATGCTGGCGCCCAGTGGAGAAGTCAAAGTGGCTGATTTCGGCCTGGCACGGGTCGTCAATGACTCCAATCATGTGGAAGCGACTCAGATTGGCATCACCATGGGAACACCATTGTATATGAGCCCTGAGCAGGCTGAAGGTAAATCGGTGGATCCCCGAAGCGACATGTATTCACTGGGGGTCACCAGTTATCACATGTTTGTCGGACATCCACCTTTTCAGGGCGAAACAGCACTGAGTATTGCCGTTCAGCATTTAAAACGTAAACCGTCACCCGTTGATGACCACCGCGATGACCTCCCGCCACAACTCACGGCCATCATCATGCAAATGTTGGCCAAAGATCCGGAACAGCGTTTTCAACAGGCCACGGACCTGCAAAAAGCACTCCGGGAACTGGAACTAAACGATGTGGATAGCAGTTGGCCTGATGACCTCGATCGCTGGGATTGGGAGAATATGTCACTGGCCAACGCACGCGTTGCGGCGACCCAACAACTCGATGTCCTGATGAAAACACAATCCCTGCACATCCGCCGTTTCGGAATCAGGAGAGTATGGATTCTGGCAGCGACCGTTTTCTTCTTTGCGGGAATGCTCTTCGGTAGTTTGCAGTACAAGACCAACCCTCTGGATGAAACGACGAGTAACAAACCAACGGTTGAAAAACATGAAACCGTCAGTGCTCAGTACTTTTATGCATCGGTACTGAACACGGAAGCGGCCTATCGCAGTGTGGAGGAGTATTTTCCACCGACCGAATCCCAGGACAATAATCACTACACGTTACTATCCCATCAAAAAATAGGCGACCTGCATTTGGAGTCAGGGAATTACTCATTGGCAGAAACCTATTATCTGGAACTCATTTATCTGGGCCCCGAAGAACAACACTTCAGAGGTTTTGGTCTCGCGGGACTGGCCAACGTTTATCATCGGCAACAGGAAACGGAGAAACTTGCCGAGGCACTCTTATCACTGAGTGAAACCATTGACGAGCTGGATCTCAAATATCAAATGGAATTGACGACACGTCTGGATGATGAATTACGCCAGAAAATCGAAGAGTTCCGCGATAGCTCACAAATTCCATTTCCCCCGGATCCGATGCCAGACTCGGAATCCTGATTACAGTTCTATCTGTATGAGCTGGTTAAGGTTCCCGGACTGAAATCCCTTTAAGTCAAAGGTAACCATACGGAAGCCCCACTCCACCAGCTGAAGATAAATCGCAGGTTGAATGTCACCTTCAAAAAGTTGATGAATTTGCTGTTTTGCGACTTCGACCCGAGCAACATCCCCCTGATGGCAGCGAACACGTACATCCTGAAACCCCAAACGCCGAAGAAGGCGTTCCGCCTGATCGATCCTCTTCAGACGTGAAACGGTAACGGGGACTCCGTAAGCAATACGACTGGACAGGCAGGGCGACGCTGGTTTATCCCAAACCGGTAATTCCCAGTATCGGGCAATCTCACGGACGGTTTGTTTCCCCAACTTGCAATCTGCCAAAGGGCTCTGTACCTGATGCTCACGTCCTGCCTGGATGCCTGGACGGAAATCAGTGAGGTCATCCTGATTGGTACCACTTAAAATCACATCACTCTGAACTGACTCGGACAATCGCTGAAGTTGCTGATAGAGTTCTGATTTACAATGGTAACATCGGTCCGGAGCATTCCGTAAATACTCCGGATTCGTAAATTCCCGGGTCTGGATCACCCGATGGCGAATCCCGATCAATGCAGCCGTTCGCCGAGCCTGGTCCAATTCGCCCTCCGCCAGACTTGCGCTGTCCGCCGTAACGGCCTGAGCATGATCACCTAATGCCAGATGGGCTGCTTTGGCAACCACGGCGCTGTCAACGCCACCGGAAAGTGCGACGGTGCAGGTCCGATAATCCGTAAGATGACGAACCAACGCCCGGGCCTGATGGCTGACAGAATGATGTCGTGGCTGAGAATCTGTAAAAACAACTGACATATCGCCCACCGTGATTTTAAAAAGCCTCCGCCGCAATGCCGTGGTAGTGAGTTTTGTGAGAGCCCGCAAATTTAAGGTGGGAACCTGGACAAACAGGACGCGTGATCCACAGTCAACTGCAATGAATGCAACTAACCGTGGCGTGACGCATGGCTGTCGTCAAAAACCAGCTCCCTGCGGTCCTCGTATCGGCTCCCCAAAAAATCTGCACCAGCACACAAACATGGCAGAGGCTAACTGCAAATCTAGCACCAAGCGTGAGACGTTGCAACACTTTGTACTTACCGGGAAATCCTAAGCGTCCCGATCCTGTTTGGTCACCTCAAGGATTTTAGTGTTACGTTCGATGGCAATGACGACCGTCTTTTGACGAATGCCATCAGCAGCATTGGCCACCACCGGAATCACCTTGCGACGGTTGGAGAGGTCCATGCGAACCGTAAAGCTACCATCTTTTGCCAGTTTCACCGGCTCACCTGCCATCGTGACAACGGCATCCGACTCAGCATTGCCAAAGACGATCAACTCAGAATCAACTTCAAAATGCAATTCCTGTTCACCATCTTCTGTAGAAAGACCATATTGCATCACGACCGACTTACTCATCGGTCGCTGAAGTCGTTGCTCAAACAACTCCTTTAAATCCTGGCTCCCCTGTTCATTGGTATTGCCACCACTCAATGCAAAAACACGTTTGTAATCTTCAGCAATATCACTCCAGTTGGAATCGATCGCGTCACACGACCCGGGGGTCGGAGTCGTAACCGTGTTACTGCGACACAAAGCATGAAACATCCCGGAAGCCGACAGGTATCCCAGTTCCACCTGGTAGAGCGCCGGCGGATGTTCTACGTCAACGTACCAATTGGAAACGCCACCATGAATTTCAATGTCCCGAACAATCCGCGAACCATGAACGTTCTTCGCACCATCCTCAATTTCATACAAACGAATGATCGGGCGAGCTGAATGCCAATGTTGCCCCATGGCCGCCTGAGCTCGGGATACACACCGTTGTTTCACTTCCCAACAAACCTGAATCCAATACGAATCGCGAACTAATAAGACAACACGATCTCTGCTCGCCCGGCCCTTGGAGCCATTGCGACTAAAGGCTCTGCCAATCGACAAATCCTTGAGGCGATCCTTTTCAGCCGGATCCATCAACAACTTACTGAATACCCCACGTTGATTACCGCTGGCAACTTGGCCATTGAGATGTGCCACATTGCGTCGTGATGATGAGGCCCGTTTACTTGCTATTCGTTTCTTTGACTTTCGTGACGATCCACGTGCATTCTTGGCTCGTGTCTTGGCTGCCTTGATCGCGCGTAACTTGTTACTTAATGCCGTAATAAGCTCCGGCTTTCGCATGGATGCATATCCGGTAATTCCTAAATCCTTGGCTTTTTGGCCTAGTTCTTTAACCGTCTTCGATTTTAACTCGGTGCGCGACATAGAGTAGTTATTCCTTCTCTCGAAAATCAATTTAGGTTCGTTGCAACATGAAACTAAATGAAATGAATTCCGCTGGGGTAGGTACAACCGGTAAGGTTGCGGGGAGTCGATTGGAATTGCCAACGGTGGGTTGGAACGTTTCACGGTTCCAAATTGACATCCAGATTCTTCTGACCTCGGTCGTTACAAACAACAGAAATCGATCGTCCGTGAGAATGGAACTACACAGACCAAAAGTCTCGCAGTTCACGGCAGACAACGCGGTTGTGATGAACAAATCCTTTGTAAATCACACCAAACCGTTCAAACCTGTATCTTAATAGACCGTCCTGAACTCGCCTGCTCCAGGACATCGTACGGGTACGATGCCATGACGAATTCGAATGTAGTTCATAACTGAAAATCTGACAACACGCGTTCCCCCCATTAGAAGGGACATGAATTCATTCATAATCAGCGTAACATCTATAGTGGTAGGGGTTTACGGCTATCTTTGCACAAATACCATCAGGTACTTTGGGGTTGCTCTGGATCCCGACGCGGAACGTCCAACCGACGAAGTTGCAACGGCAAAGTCGTTCCCAGAAATATCGTCAACAAACTGCAAAAAACATGTATTTTATAGGGGTTGGGTTAGTTGACCTGCATTGTTATTAGGTATAGATTAGGCGGCTTTAAGTGATGCGCAACTCAGAACGTTTCAGGAACACCAACAAACGGTTCATAAATAAGCGTATTGGTGCGTTGCAGATTGCAACATCGTCACTAGCAAAAGTCGGTGAACACCGATTTTTAGACGGAAATTGTACCGATGTCTGAGCCACAGCACACTTACAAAAAGCCTGAATACCCTAAGACTCCCAGGCGTTCGTCTATGGCGGAAGCTTATTCTTGGGTGTCTCGAATAATGAGTTGTACAATAATGATGGTTTTACCGGGAATTGCCGGTGGTTATCTGGACAATCATTTCGAGATGTCTATTTGGGAAGTTAGTGGTTGGATTCTGGGGCCCATATTGGGATTTATCCAGTTATTAGCGATTACCAAAGGAGTCGATAAGAAACAGGAAGCTAAGCAAGCAACGGATCGGGAGCTCGGCCAATGAAGAGCGACGAGATTGCTGATGGGGATGATCAAATGCTGGAGGAGCCGCATCATGCGTTTTCTTCGAGAGCCAGTACCGTCTGGAAACCACTTTTGATTATCACGCTTGTTTTAGCAGGAGCATTTCCGCTGATCGGGTGGTATGGATATCATGAGTATCAGCAAGCAGGGATCACTGTGGTTGCGATCGCAGCGATCCTGTGTTGGTTCGGTTCGATTCTGGGGATTTTACCATCCCTTTTGATACGAAATCCGGATAAGGGCATTAACGCCGTATTATTAGGAATGTTGATTAGGATGAGTATCCCGATAGGCGGGGGTCTTGTTCTGGAGACATCCGTTGATAAGCTGGCCGATACCCGACTGTTAATGTTTACATTGATTTATTACATCATTGCGTTAGTTGTAGATACCGCATTGGCACTGAAAATCGTCCAAGCGACCAAACAGGAAACAAAGGTAAGCTGTTAAATGGCCAACCCGATTCTACACATTAAGGATGCTTACTTTTTTGAAGTCCCTACGTTCCTGTGGCCTTCAAATAAGACCAAGCCGGATGAATTCCCTATCGATTGGTTAAAACTGGATCCGGACGTTCAACGCGTAGAGGCTCTGGAGCTAATCAAAACTCACAATTTAGAGGGCAAAACATCTGACGAATCCCTGCATCTTTGGGAGCACTGGAGTCACCAGGAGGAAAACCACGGTTCACCCTATGACGTGTTCTACGAAGATCAACAGGGCACAAGTATTCCACTGGAGCAGCGACAGGCAGCACAGGAAGTGGCCATTTCACGAGCAAACGAATTCACCGAGCAGTGGAATAACGATGGTCGGATGGAATGGTACAACCACCATTTAAGTGGCAAGATCCTCATCCCCCAGCCGTTCGGTGAACTCCGGAACTTACATGAAGCCGAATCCGGGTTCGCCATCTCCAAATTCATGGTCATTGAATTGATGGTTGCGATTATCATGTTCGTGCTGTTTTCACGATTGGCCAGAAAAATCAAATCCGGCAATCCTGTACGCGGCCGATTCTCGAACTTTCTCGAGATGTTTCTGGTTTTCATTCGTGACGAAATCGCCCGACCATCGATTGGTTCCGACGCAGATTTCCACCATGATCACGGCGATGACGATGCTCATACTTCCGCCGACGAACCACAGACGTACAAGAAAGCCGATGCCATCACGCCGGTATTGTGGACGATCTTCATGTTTATCGTCGGTTGCAATCTTTTTGGATTAATCCCCTGGCTAGGAGCTCCCACCGGTGTTTTTGGAGTCACCTTTGCCCTGGCCGTCCTGATTTTCCTAACCACGCTGATCGCAGGTTCCGTCATGCACGGTCCGGTCGGTTTTTGGATGGCGCAATTACCAAGTATGGAACTGAGTTTTGCCATTGGCCTAATCATCAAACCCATGCTGTGGGTTATTGAAATTGTCGGCTTGTTTATGAAACATGGTGTGCTGGCAGTACGTTTGCTCGCCAACATGGTCGCCGGGCACATCGTACTTTTGGCAATCATTGGGATGGGAACGGCCATTACCGGATCGATGTTCTATGTCATTTCTCCAGTCACGATTCTAGCTGCGCTTTGTTTCAGTATGTTAGAACTGTTTGTAGCATTCCTGCAAGCGTATGTTTTCACCCTTTTATCTGCAATTTTTATTGGGATGGCGATGCACCATCATTAGTCATGTCAGCGACGCGGCCTTTTTTCAAATCAACACATTTCATTAAACCACCTGCCACCCTGTGGCAAGAATCACTGGATTCATAATCGAGGAAATCACGTGAACACGATGAAGCTAAACCACTGGCAATCCTACAGTATCGGCATGTTGACCATCGGTGCCTTTCTATTTATCCCACTGAACACGATAGGGGCCGATGAGTCTGCCGGGGATCATTCAGAAGTGACCGAGGAAGTCCATGCACCGGCAACCGACGAGGTTCATCAGGATCATGAAGCTCATGTTCCTCACAACCTGGCACATGCCAATCCTTCACCTCAACTGAATAAGGCCGAAGAATTCAAAAAAGAAATCGCCATCTATACTCTGATTCTGTTCGTTCTCATGGTCATTGTCCTAAAAATCTTCGCCTGGAAACCCATTATCTCCGGGCTTGACGCTCGAGAACAGAAGATCATTGATCACATTGATAAGGCTCGCCAGAGCGCTGATCAAGCGCAACAGCGGATGGAGCAGTACGAAGCCCGTTTGGCTTCTGCGGCACAGGAGGCCAACGAAATTGTTGCCGAAGGTCGCCGTGATGCGGAAGCCACTCGTGATCGTATTGTCGCCGAAGCCGGCGATGCGGCCAAAGCTGAACGCGATCGGGCCATTAACGAAATCGCGCTGGCCAAAAACGCTGCGTTACAGGCAGTTGCCGAACAGTCTGCCGACATCGCCGTCTCACTGGCCGGAAAAATTGTCCGCCGGGAACTCAACACCGAGGATCATGCCAGCCTGATTCAGGAATCCCTTGACAGCCTGCAGGAAAACTAACCATGGCCGATATCGAAGCCCCTAAACAACAGACGGTCCTGGACTCGGAACAAAAACCGGTCGGGGAAGTCTATGCTGCTTCCCTGCTCGCCGCAGCCCAGCAAACCGGATACACGGAAACCATACTGGAAGAATTCCAGTCCTTCATCGTCGACGTCCTGCAACCACTTCCGGCACTGGATAAAATGCTGAGTTCGCCACGTGTGTCCCATCAGGACAAAGTAGCGATGCTGGACAAAATGCTGCTGGGAAAAGCATCCAGTCTGTTCCTTAACTTTCTCAAAGTTGTCTCACAACACGGTCGTATGGATTGCCTGAAAGTGATCCAGACAAGCCTTAAAGAACAGTATTTACAGGATCAGGGAAACGTCGAAGTTCAGGTGACCACGGCGACGGCGTTAACCGAAGATGCCGTAACCGTCATGCAGGACACGTTAAACAAAGCATTTACAGCTACAGTTGAACTCAATCTGGCTGTTGACCCGTCACTCGTCGGGGGAACAGTAATTCGCGTAGGGGATACGGTTTATGATGGCAGCGTTGCCAACCGACTCAACCGAATTAATAAAACAACACGAGAAAACACGATCCGGGAGATTCGTTTGACAACGGAACGCTTTGTCGATGCATCGCAAGACGCATCCTAGAGTTCGCAATGGAATTCAAATCGCCCACTAGAAACACTTAACGCAACACGCAAGGAATACCTTCCATGAAATTCAACGCTGACGAAATCGCGTCCGTTTTGAAACAGGAAATTGAACAGTATGATAGCCAACTTGATGTACGCGAAGTTGGTACAGTACTGGAAGTCGGAGATGGAATCGCCCGAGTCTACGGACTCCGAGGCGTCCGCGCAGGGGAAATGGTCGAATTTCCAGGCGGCATCACCGGACTCGCTTTTAATCTCGAAGAAAACAGTGTCGGAATCATCATTCTCGGTGATTACCTTGGCATTAAAGAAGGCGATGAGGTACGGGCACTCGGTACGTTACTGTCGGTTCCCGTCGGCGAGGCCGTTATTGGCCGGGTACTCGACCCTCTAGGGAACCCTCTTGATGGAAAAGGCCCTGTCAATTCAACCGAAACACGGGTCGTCGAAGCCATTGCCCCGGGAATTGCCGGACGCCAGCCCGTAAGTGAACCACTGCAAACCGGGATTAAAGCAGTCGATGCCATGACGCCTATCGGGCGAGGTCAACGTGAGTTGATTATTGGCGACCGAAAAACAGGGAAAACTGCCGTCGCCATCGATACCATCCTGAACCAAAAAGGTACGGGAGTGAAATGCTTCTACGTTGCCGTTGGACAAAAGGACTCCTCGGTCGCTGGTGTCATCCAAATCCTCGAAGAACACGGAGCGATGGATTACACCACGGTGATCGTTTCGGGTGCCAGTTCTCCCGCACCGCTTCAGTACATTGCCCCCTACTCCGGCACATCGATGGCCGAGTACTTCATGTATAACGGTGAACACACTCTGGCAGTCTATGATGACTTATCCAAACAAGCTAATGCTTATCGTGAATTGTCATTACTAATGCGACGTCCCCCCGGACGCGAAGCCTTCCCCGGTGATGTTTTCTATTGTCACAGTCGCTTATTGGAACGTTCCGCAAAACTCAGTGACGATCTTGGTGGAGGATCCCTGACGTCCCTGCCCATTATCGAAACACTCGAAGGCGAAGTTTCCGCATACATTCCAACCAATGTGATCTCCATTACCGATGGTCAGATCTACCTGCAACCCGACCTGTTCTTTTCGGGGATTCGTCCCGCCATGAATGTCGGGGTCTCCGTTTCACGTGTCGGCGGTGCCGCGCAAATCAAAGGGATGAAAGATGTCTCCGGTGGACTCCGACTTGACCTCGCTGCCTTCCGTGAACTCGAAGCCTTTGCCCAACTCGGAACCGACCTCGATGCCGCCACTCAGGCTCAACTGGATCGAGGTTACCGAATGGTTGAATTGCTGAAACAGGGCCAATACGCACCGTTACCCGTCAGCGAACAGGTATGTATGATTTTCGCCGGCTCCAACGGTTATTTGGATGATGTTCCCGTCAGCGATGTTCCGAAATTCGAACTTGAATTGCTTGAATTCATTCGCGACCAAAAACCAGAGATTCTGGATGCCATTAATGAATCGGGAAATATCGCTGATCAGGATGAACTGAAAAATGCAATCGAAGAATTTAAATCGCTTGACGAAAGTTATCGCAATGAAGAAGTAGCCGCCGCCGATGAAGAAGTAGCCGCCGCCGATGAAGAAGCAGCCGCCGCCGATGAAGAAGCAGCCGCCGCCGATGAAGGCACGGCAGAACAGGACAATGATGCTTCGGAATCTGACGAGTAATCAAGATTCCGGTTTTTTTACAATCCGTATTTAGACAGAACGGTCAACACAGGAAATCGTAACAATGGCAAATGCCAGGGCTTTAGATAAACGCCGCAAATCAGTTCGAAATATTCGCAAGATTACGCGAACGATGGAATTGATTGCGACGGCTCGATTCAAGAAGGCGATGGATCGAGCCATTGCGGCCACGTCTTACACAAAGCGTATTACCGAAGTTGTTTCCAGTCTTGCCAAAAGTGGCACGGAGGTCCAGCACCCTTTGTTGGAGGCCCGTACGGCAACCGATAATGCAACCCTCATCGTATTGACCGGAAACCGGGGGCTATGCGGTGGATATAACGGAAGCATTGTTCGCGAAACGATGAATCACCATCGGGAATTAAGTGACCGCTACGATCAGGTCAAACTCATTGTGTCAGGAAAACGCGGCATCACCAATTTAAAATTCCGTGGTCTGGAGGCGAATGAGTCCTATACAAATTTTGAGGACCAACCCAAGTTTGAGGAAGTGAAGCCAATCGCAGATGCACTGTTGGATCAATACACAGCAGGAACGCTTGATCGACTCGACGTCGCTTATACTCAATTCATTTCCAGTTCCAAACAACAGGCCGTGGTGGAGACGCTGCTGCCACTGGGAAGCGTCGACGTAACCGACGAAGCTGAAGATACAGGTCCCGACTCCGATTATGAATTCATGCCGTCCGCAGAGAGCATTCTGGAAGAAGTCGTCCCCACAAGTTTCCGGATTAAGCTGTTCAAGTGTTTTCTTGATGCCGCTGTTAGTGAACAAATCGCACGCATGGTCGCGATGAAGAGTGCAACTGAAAACGCAGACGAAATGATTAGTAGTCTATCGATGACCTACAACCGTGCCCGTCAATCTCAGATTACGGGTGAAATTATGGAGATCATCGGAGGTGTCGAAGCCCTGAAAAGCTAACGCCAACATCAACCTTACCGGATTGTCGCAACTTCCGTTGCGGTATTGATCCACAACATCAACAACCAACTTTCTTTCAATTCAAAAGAGTAAGACAATGGCCTCAGAAACCGCTACACGAAACACGGGCAAGATTACCCAGGTAATTGGCTCAACATTTGATGCTCAGTTCGAAGACGATCAACTCCCCGCTATTTATAATGCGGTGAAAATCGTCATCGATGACAGTACCTTAACCGGTGAAATACAACAACACCTGGGTGGCGGACGTGTACGTTGCGTTGCTCTGGGGAGTACCGACGGGATGGTTCGGGGACAGGATTGTGTCGACACCGGCTCTCCGGTTTCTGTTCCTGTCGGAAAAGACACACTGGGACGCGTTTTCAATCTTCTGGGCGAGCCGGTTGACGGCCGGGGTCCGGTCGAAGCAGACGAAATTCGGTCGATTCACCGGGAGGCTCCAAACATTTCAGAGCTTTCCACGAACACCGAACTGTTCGAAACCGGAATTAAGGTGATTGACCTGCTCACCCCCTTCGTACGTGGTGGTAAAGCCGGATTATTCGGTGGTGCTGGATTAGGAAAAACCGTAATCCTGACCGAATTGATTGCTCGAATCGCCAGCTCCCACGGTGGATATTCCGTCTTTGCCGGAGTGGGGGAACGAACGCGTGAAGGTACAGACCTGTGGCTGGAAATGCAGGAAGCCAAGATTGGCGATACGGGACGAAGCGTTATCGAACAAACCTGCATGGTGTTTGGCCAAATGAATGAGCCACCCGGGTCCCGATTAAGAGTCGCTTTGTCGGCACTGACCATGGCCGAGTATTTCCGCGATGTTACCGGAGCCGATACCCTGCTGTTTGTGGACAACATTTTCCGCTTCTCACAGGCTGGTTCCGAAGTATCTGCATTACTGGGGCGCATGCCATCGGCTGTGGGATACCAACCAACACTGGCAACGGAAATGGGTGCACTACAAGAGCGAATTGCCTCCACCAATAAAGGGGCCATCACTTCCGTTCAAGCCGTGTATGTACCGGCGGACGATCCAACGGACCCCGCACCGGCGACCGCCTTTGGTAATCTGGATGCTTTCCTTTATCTGGAACGATCGATTTCTGCCAAGGGAATTTATCCGGCTGTGGATCCACTCGCTTCTTCCAGCCGTATATTAGATCCACAGTATGTGGGTGACCGACATTACAGCATCGCTCGTCAGGTTCAGACCATTTTACAGCGATATCGTGAACTTCAGGATATTATCGCGATTTTGGGTGTGGACGAATTGAGCGAAGAGGACAAACAAGTCGTCCACCGCGCTCGCCGGATTGAACGTTTCCTTTCCCAGCCTTTCCTCGTGGCGGAAGTATTCACGGGCAAACCCGGTGAAATCACACCACTGGAAGACACTCTCCGCAGCTTTGAAGAAATCTGTAATGGAAAATGGGACCACCTCCCGGAGGCGGCATTTATGTACGTGGGTTCTGTGGATCAGGCAGAAGAGCAGGCCAAGAAAATGGAACAAGGTTAATCCATGACACTTCATTGCATCGTTGTAACACCCGAAGAAACCGCATTTGAAATGGATGCAGACTCCATTGTCGTCCCTCTGTTTGACGGTGAAAAAGGAGTCATGACTGATCACGCACCCCTGATTGGCCGTTTAGGCAATGGGGAATTAACGCTGCGTGCCGAAGGCAGTAGCAACAGTCATTATGTGGAAGGAGGCTTTATTCAGGTGCTGGATAATGTCGTTTCCATTTTTAACAAAAGCATCGTTAATATACCAGATCTTAATAAAGCTGAACTTGAGGATGCATTACAAGCTGCACTTGCAATGCCAGGCGGCTCCGAAAAGGAACTCGAACAGCGGGAACGCACGGTGAATGCCGTCCGTTGCCAACTAAGGGTTGCAAATCGCGTTTAACCGACAACACCATCAACGTTCGTTTGCTATCATCATAGGGTAACCTGAATTGGTGCCCTCGCACTCCGAACTGGATAAAGCAACGTTGTCAGATTCTGAAGCTACGCCAAACAAAGATATCCACGGGAAGGCTCTGCTGTGGATCGTGTTTCCATTGCTCGCATTGGGCATTCTGTTCGGATCCCGGTTTGTCAGTCAGGAGCTGCCTGTTTTTCGTGATGCAGGACATTTTTACTATCCTCAGCTGAAGTACGAACACGAACAATGGCTACAGGGACAAGTTCCCTTATGGAATCCTCAGGATGAACTTGGCCGACCTTTTGCGGCCGACGGCAGCACCAGCCTGTTCTACCCCGGCAAGTTATTGTTCTTTTTGCCCTTCGCTTTCCCGACTTGCTTGCTTTTGTACGTTACAGTACATCTGCTATTGGCCGCCTACAACACTTTTCGCCTGGCCCGTGATCTAAACGCATCGATGACAGCAGGTACGATTGCCGCCGTTTCCTATACGTTTGGCGGAGCCGTACTTTCTCAACAAGCGAACCTCATTTTCCTTGTTTCCGCATCCTGGCTCCCATTAGCACTACTCCATGGATTCAACATGATCCGTGGCAGGTCTGTGCGTCCCAATGGGATCCTGTTAGCCGTGGTATTATCCCTATTCATTCTGGGAGGCGACCCCCAGATGGTCGTCCATCTGATGCTGGTTCTCTTCATCCTCTGGATCACTCTGCCGCACCGGCAAACTGCGGAGCTGTCGTCAGACCAATCTCGTATATCCCTTAAATGCCTGATACGCTCTTATTTCGGAATTGCGATGCTGGTCGCAGGGTTAGCCGCCATTCAGATATTTCCCACGCTCCAATGGTCCCAACGGAGTGAACGCAGCATGCGTACTTCCTCCAATACGGTGGGGCAATGGTTTCAAGATTCCCTGCGCAAAGAACACTATCCAAGCCACATTTTGACGCGTCAGCCCGTCGCCGATCACCAGCAGCAAATCTACAAATTTTCGCTGGCACCCTGGCAACTCGCTGAAGTAGCATACCCGAACGTCACAGGCCGTTTATACCCTCACCGCCAACGCTGGACGTTCCTGATCAACGATAATCCAGCGATTTGGTTTCCTACAATTTATCAGGGGATCATCCCTCTTCTGCTGGGGCTGTTTGGTCTGACGTTTCGTCGGCGAAAAGACGCGATCAACGCTGTATTATCCTGGGGGCTTCTCTTTACCATATCTGCAGCACTAGGATATTTCGGCATCGGCTGGTTATGGGGGCGGGTCTCGGCTGAAACCAACCTCGCCTCACCTGCCTTTGGTACCTATTGGTGGATTACCAATATGATCCCCCAATACGTCGAATTTCGGTACCCCGCAAAATGGTTCATCCTGAGTAGTCTGCTTCTGGCATTATTGGCCAGTCGTGGCTGGGATCAGTTGGTTCAGACGTCATACCTTCGATCACGAAAATTTCGAAGGCTGCTCCTTAGCGCCTGCGGTGTGTTTATCCTATCTTTGATCGCCTTCATCCCCTTTTGGAATTTCTTGAAAGCTCAGTTACGTGTTGCTTTCGCTGATCGCTTTTTGGGACCGGTTTCACTGGATGGAATCCAGTACGATTTATTTTCAGCTCCACTGCAATCCCTTCTGGTCCTCCTGATATTCGGCAGCTGCCTACTCTGGAGAACTTCGCGCAAACGAATATCCATCGCCCTTCCCTGTTTGATTCTGGTTGATATCTTAGTCGCAAATCACTGGGTTATCGCAACCGCGCCCGCTCGTCACTGGGATTCTCCATCCGTTATCGAACAAGTCACCGATCCCACATCAACATCCCCGCCAATACGAGTCTATCGGGCACGCACTAAACAATGGTGGCCTTCCTCATTCTCCACAACATCTTCACCACATCGGCTTGCCGATGCTCTTCGATGGGATCGCCAATCACTAAGATCCCGTTTACATTTACTAACGCCCTTTCAATTACTGGATACCACAGCCAGTATTGCAAATGCAGATTACGAGTCGCTGTTAAGGGTTATGCGAAAACACGGACAAATCAGGCCTGACCGCGTTTCCGAACCGGATCTTGCAGGCCTGGCCTTGCTGGGGGGCGAATACTTTGTTGGTCCCGTCGGATTTGATCCCCGCGACCCTGAATTTTCCAGAGAACACCCGCCGCAACTCTTTTTGGAGAATGCGCAGTGGTTCCGGTTGCAACCACCTGCCCCGCCCGCATGGATAACACACGATTGGGAAACACATCCACCGATAACGACCCATGATCCCATGAAACTCGACAAATTAACCGAGGAGATCTTTTATCCTGCAGGGACACTGCGGGACTTCTCTAGATGGTCATTTTTAGAATCAACTCAGTCCCATCCAGCGACGGCGCCATCAGCACACCCTCCGTCCGTTAAAATCGTCCGGTTCTCCCCCGGATATCTGCAAGTCGAATTGGAACCCGCAGCAACAGGGGTACTCATTATAAATCAGGGCTATGCACCCGGTTGGTATGCAAGAATCTGGAATGCTGATAACACGCTGCCCCAAACCCGTACTGTTCTGCGTGCGAATCGAGTGATGCAGGGGGTGCTGATCGAACCAGGATCACAGGTGATTGAATTTATTTATCAACCCCGGTCCTTCCTGCTGGGCCTCATCATCAGTGGGTTGGTTTGGTCTGCATTAGTCCTGTTAGGATTACACCAGACGATTAAATATCGAAGGATGAATCCCGTGTAACCGCATCAGCGGAATCCGCTTTCATTTTAAGATTCGGGGTTTCAATCGTTACGGTCGTATGGGCACCGATGCTTCGAGTCAGCCATACACTTGCCCCCACAACACTGTCATGCCCGATCGTCGTATCTCCACCAAGAATCGTAGCCGAAGCATAGACCACAACACGATCTTCGATCGTGGGATGACGTTTCATCTGGCGAATGATATTTCCTTCGCCATCGGTTGGGAAACTCAGGGCACCTAGGGTGACCCCCTGATAAATTTTGACATGACTCCCAATCACGGTCGTCTCGCCTATCACAACCCCGGTTCCGTGATCAATAAAAAACGAGGGCCCGATCGTCGCGCCAGGGTGTATATCAATACCCGTCTCCCGGTGCGACCACTCGGACATCATTCGGGCAATAAACGGAACATTCGCCCGATACAATTCATGAGCAATCCGGTGAACTGTAATTGCTGCTAAACCGGGATAGCAAAAGATAACTTCATCATGGCTTTTGCATGCCGGGTCCCCTTCATAAGCGGCTTCCACATCTGTCGCCAATAACCGGCGGAGATCCGGAATCTTGTCCAGAAGTTCTAACGTAATTTGCTGAGCCTGAGTTAGATACTCCTGCCAGTCGCCCCGCGACTGTTTGACCACGTCTTCGTGCTGTAATGCCCGGGCAATCTGCACCAATAGTCGCTCATAAATCTGATCCAGTAAATCGCCGATATAATACTGCACGTTATCGAAATTCAGGCCTTCACGTCGACGATATCCAGGAAACAGAATCTCACGGAAGTCATTTACAATTGCAATGATTTCACTGTACTGTGGAAGCGGCGTGTGACCTAAATGATTGATGGTACCTACATCGTGATACGTCTGTACAATCTGATTGGTTAATTCAGGTAAAGATTGTTTATTCTCAGGGGAAGACATGACATGCTCTTTTAAGGTATTCACCCGGTTTTTTAAGACCGAATTCAGGGAAGAAATTCGCCGCTGCGATAGGCACAGCGCGTTGCAGGGTTGCTAGCAGCTGCAACAACAGAGACAGTCAGAAATGCTGTAATCAGCAAGATATTTCATAATGACGTTTCACATTTTCGGTGGGAATACTAATTCATCCTAGATGCTGCCCCCCCGGTGTCAAGGGCTATCGCAACCCGCCAAAGCACTCGCCTGCTTAGCTAAGTAGCCGGAGAACCAGAACAATCGTTTCAAGATGCATGACCGACCGTGGTTCAGTCCGGTGACTGACCGGCGAGATCGATTGCCGCGGATAACTGGATTTGTCCTTCGTATAAACTACGGCCAATAATGGCACCGTCCATACCCGCCGCCGTGAGTTCACGCACATCCTCCAGCGTGGTCACTCCCCCGGACGCAATCACGGGGATGGGTGTTGCATTTTTCATATCCTTCATGGCTTCAACATTCGCACCCTGCATCATCCCGTCGCGAGCAATGTCTGTATAAATAATGGCCGCGATCGGTTCGTCTTCAAATCGCTGTGCGAGACTCACGGCACTGGTCTCACTGGTTTCCAGCCAACCGTCAGTTGCCACCATCCCTTCGCGGGCATCAATTCCTAAAGCCAACTGGTGTGGGAATTTGCGAACCATCGCACAAAACCAATCCGGCTCTTTAAGGGCTTTGGTTCCAATAACCAGTCTGGTGACTCCCAATCCCAAAAGTCTCTCAATCGTCGATTCTTCACGCACTCCCCCGCCAAGTTGGCACGGTATGTCCAGTGCCTGTACGATTTCTGTAACGGCGGCTTGATTAATCCATGCGCCATCACGAGCGCCATCCAAATCCACCAAATGCATGAACTGAGCGCCCTGGGTTATCCACTGCTGAGCCATGGTCAGCGGATTTTCAGCGAACACAGTCTCCCGCTTGTAATCCCCCTGCTGCAAACGCACGCATCGGCCACCTCTTAAGTCAATTGCCGGCCAGATTTCCATAGATTAATGATCCCCGATCGCCTGTAAACGATCTCTCTAGAGTTCGGTAAAATTCCGCAGTAACTGCAGGCCAGCCTGCTGACTCTTCTCCGGATGAAATTGTATTGCGAAAAGATTATCGCGCCACACGCCTGCACAAAATTCACCGTCATAATGACTGGTCAGAGCAACCACACTTTCGTCGTCAGGAATGACATAATACGAATGTACAAAGTAAAAATAAGTGTCTTGTTCCATTCCCCTAAAAATCGGAGCTTCACGCTGAATCTGAACTTCATTCCAGCCCATATGAGGCACTTTAAACTCGGGGGCAATATCAAATCTCCTGACCGTTCCGGCAATGACGCCCAAACCTTCGAACTCGCCACCTTCATAACTCACGTCGAACAACAATTGTAACCCCAGACATATGCCCAGTAGCGGCTTACCGCTGGCAATCAAATCCTGAATCGGTGAGACCAAATCCCGTTGTTGTAATTCCTTAATGGCATCTTCAAAGGCACCTACCCCGGGCAGAATCACCTTGTCCGCCTGCTCCAGCACGCTCGGGTCACTGGTAATCACCGCTTCGGCGCCGACCGTTTCCAGTGCTTTCTGCACGCTTCTCAGGTTTCCCATTTGATAGTCAATAATAGCAATCATGAAATTGTTCTTGCGATGTCAGGAGAACCACTTCCCATTTAATTCGACAACCTAAACACACTTTTGCATTGGAAGACTTATTGTATGCGAAACACGGGATTGCGATAACCGCACACCTTACCAACAGGACGGATTGGAATTGTTAAGAGCGACGGGAATTGTTACGATTCCCACAGCATGTCCGTTTCAAGCCCTGGCAGTCGGGAGAGTGGCAAGTCGTGTCCGGTTTATTACAAAAAACACATCTCGGAATCGCTCTATGCGGAATCTGCGCAATCCAATGTGGCTGTCAAAGCGGGGTCATTGGTCCGGATGGTAAATTCGTATGGAATCAGCAACAACGTCAGGCAGCCGAACTCGCTCAAGAGTCCGCACAAACCCTCCAGGTCGATCAACTCAACAGCGACAATGAATCGCTACATGCCCAGCTGGCACAAGCACGCCAACAATATAGGATTACAGCCAAGGAACTGGAATTAACCAAGACCCAACTTCAACAAACGACGGAAAAATTAGCAGGACAGAGCAGCCCGGAAAATACGCCTGTTCCGCTGATTGCCACTACCAAAAAACTCACGCTGGTCGATATCGAAGGAGTTATTATAGGACGTGATGGTGATACAGTACGGATCGAAGTGCCCGCGGCCAGCATCTTCTCGCCGGGAGGTACAACGATCAGCAGTGCCGGTGAAACATTGTTGGATCGCATCACCAATAGCATCACCACGCATTATGCTCAACAACTGGTCACAATTGAGGGCCATGCCTATTCGGGAGTCAGTACAGAAGAACACCATTTACGGGCAACGCAACAGTCGCTCAGCATTTACCGTTTCTTTCAGGCTCAGCGGCTATTACCCGATCAACAGTTTGTGATTACATCACGAGGTAGCAGCAAACCTCGCTACTCAACCGCTTCCGAACAGGGCCGAACTGCGAATCAACGTATTGAGTTTATCATTCATCCCACACAGTACTAACTGTCTGGATTCATCTTTAAAACGTAGGTTACCTTCCACGGATGTTTTCCTGGTTCCATTGCCTGATGTTGTCCTTAGCGGGTGCCGGCGCCGGTGCTGCAGTCAATTGGGGAATCTACAATCTGGCGTGGAATCGCAGGTTCATTAGTCCCTGGGGATCTTTGCCGACGAACCTGTCTCGCCGTTCGGTTTTCTCGCGTATTCCCATCGTGGGTTGGCTCCTGCTTCGTGGCGAATCCAATCTGCATGGCCAGCGTTTCTGGCTGCGCCCCTGCTGTATTGAAATTGGATGCGGATTTGCTTTCGCCCTGTTCTATTATTGCAGCTGCAACCTGATCGACCAACTTCTCCACGAAGGATTTCTCCTGCCCGAAAGTCTGCTCTGGGTTCAGTTGATCCCTCATTTGATCCTCCTGGTTTGGTTATTGACAGCGACCTTTATCGACATTGACGAACGGTTGATTCCCGACACAATCACGGTCACCGGAACCCTAATCGCAATCACGCTGGCAGCACGGTTTCCTCATCTGCGATTGGTTGATTTGGGCAACCCTAGCACGGAAATCGTGTTTCTGGTCCCTTCCGCTCCTTCTCCTCCAAGCAGCGACCTCTTGTCGATCCAAAGTCTGCTACTGGCCTGGGGATTATTCGGTTTTTGGGGGCTCGCGGTTTTACCGAAACTATGTACTGTACGATACGGCTTGATACGGGGTCTGCAATTAATGATTGCCAGTGTCGTACGGCCGGCACGAAAGTCCCGCAAGCCGGGAACACCAAGAAAACGAAAACCCTTTGCGATCAGTGCCATCCTGATGGCGAGCGTCGTCCTGGGATGGATTGGGATCTATGGGGTATGGAGCCTTGGAGGTGAGCATTGGGAAAGTCTCCATGCATCGATTCAAGGAATGACCGGAGGTCTGTGCGTGGTATGGGGCGTCCGTATTGTAGGTCGCATTGCGATGGGTCGGGAAGTCATGGGATTTGGCGATGCGACACTGCTTGCCATGATCGGCGCCTTTCTCGGATGGCAACCTGCGTTATTGACATTCTTTCTCGCACCGTTTGCAGGCATGATCATCACCGCACTTCAATTTTTGAGTACTCGCAGATCCGATCTGGCTTTTGGACCCTATTTGAGTCTCTCAGCCGTCATGGTCGTACTCTGCTGGCCGACCGTGTGGCAAGACTATGCCCGAGATCGTGTCTTTATTTTTGGATCCGCATTGCCAATCGTCCTGTTGGTTGGTCTGGCGATGATGGGAGGCATGTTATTCTTCTGGCAGCAGTTAAAAAATCGATATGTCCAGCAGTAACGATACGTCGACCAATGCCATCATCCCATGCGTTGGATGATCCGGGCAGCAACCTGCGGTGGACTCAAATCGTCCGTATTGACAAAAAAATCAGCAACCGATTCATACCATGGTTGACGGCGTTGCAGCAAAATGCGAATTTCATCGATTCCCCCCTGAGCCGTCAAGTCAGGGCGTTGACATTCAGTTTGAGGATCCTGCGTTAAACGTTCGTAGATCTTATCCGCGCTCGCTTGCAGCCACACGATCATACCGCGCCCCTGCAGTATTTTTCGATTTTCCGGTCGTACGATCGCACCTCCTCCCAGTGATACAATCTGGTTCTCGCCCTCAGCTAATTGGCGGATAACCGCTGTCTCCCGATCCCGAAACCCTTCTTCGGACTCCAAAGCAAACAGATCCGCGATCGACATTTCCGCTGCTTCTTCAATCAATCGATCTGAGTCGAACCAGGGCATGTCCAATTGCTCGGCAATCGATCTGGCCACGCTGGTCTTCCCGGTTGCCCGATAGCCTGTGAGGAATACATTCATCGCATTACCCTCCTTTAGCAGCTCCAATGCTCTTTCGCAACGATTCCTTCATCACATCGATCGGCGCTTCCTGTCCGGTAAAAAATTTGAATTGCAGCTCCGCCTGCCGCACAAACATATCCACACCCGAGACAGTCACACATCCGTTTTGCCGAGCCAGCTTAATCAACAATGTCTGTTCCGGATTATAGATGGTATCAAACACAATCGTCTTACGCGTTAATCCAGAAGCTTCATAGGGTGTCTCGTTCACATTGGGATGCATTCCAACGGGCGTACCGTTAATAAGCACATCCGGGGTTACCTGGTGTCGGTTATCCCACGGAACTGCCTCGCACTTTAATTCGTATGCCAATTCCAGAGCACGTTCATGCGTCCGTGAGGAAATATGCAATTCGGCTCCCCGATCCACCACGCCCATCCCGATCGCCCGAGCCACTCCACCAGCACCCAGCAATAAGACTCGTTTATTCTCAAGCCACTTGGCATCGGGGTCGACACCAGCAGCATCCGCCAGATTGATCATGGCTCCGTACAAATCCGTGTTGTAACCAATCACCTCATCCCCATCAAAAACAATGGTATTCACGGCACCGATTTTACGAGCACCTGTTTCAATCTTCGTTAGCATGGCCATCACACTTTCCTTGTGGGGGATGGTAACACTTAGTCCACGAATGCCCAGTGCAGGCGCATCACGGATAAACTGTTCCAGGTGATCCGGCGGGATACGCAGGGGAATATAAACCCGGTTCATTCCCATCGAAGCAAAAGCCGCATTATGAATAATCGGACTCATGCTATGTCCAACCGGATCAGCAATCACTCCAAAGACTTCCGTCTCTGCGTCAATCCCCTCATAACGAAAGGTATCGGTCATTTGTTCGAAACTGAGTTGACCCGGTGCTAATTGACGTTCCTGGTGAAACGTTCCGTAGGTAAAGGGCGCTCCGAACTTTCCGGCCAACAAACGAGACGGCGTACCGACATCCCCCATACAAATGCCAACCGTTGGGATGTCACTTGATTTTACAAGATGAAGCATTCGTGTAACATCGCCGGGACAGTTTGCCAAACATGCGATTTTTACGATGTCGGCATCTTTATCAACAAGCCGTTGATGAATTGCTTCGAGATTCGTCGGCGTCTCTTCAAAGTCATGGAGACTGATAATACGCTTGGTTACTCCATACCGTGGCACCTGATCTGCAATGTCCTCTTCCAGATCAATGTAATCAACCCCTTCGACAATCGCCGCTCGCAGCAGAATAACACGATCCTCTTCCGAGCCTGACCACTTGCCTCCATCCTGCTCACGACGACATGTAATGATTACCGGACTGGGGCGATCATTCAGCAGTCGTTTAAGCGTTACATTTCGCCGGATATAATCGAGTCGTAATTCAACCAGCCGTGCACCCTGCTCCGCCAGATGACGGTGCTCCGCAATCACTTGTTTATGCCGTCCCCGACCAATGCTGACGCAAATTACCGAAGATGGCTGGACATCCGTTTCAGTCACAATGGGAACCTTGTTTAAATTTATGATGAGATTGGCGAACCAAATCAGGAACTCTAACTTATTCGACCACAAACACCAATTAATGAAAATATGCTGGTCGGGACATTACCTAAATCCAGCAGCATTTCTGCTTTTCTATTCCATTTGATTTGCTTGGAATCTTCATCCAGCCCGACACGCGAATTCTATATTCCTATTCTTTGGAAACGCTTGTCCAACTCATTCTGTGTAAACACCAAAATTGCTGGACGTCCATGGGGACAATGATGTGAATCCTGACATAAATCCAGACATTGCAGTAGCGTGCTGATTTCGTCTGAAGTAAGGGAATCACCCGCCTTTACCGCCCCTTTACACGACATCATGTGCATCAACTCATCTAACAAATCGCGCCGATCCGGACTTTCCCCGTCCACCATCATAATTTCCACCACGCTACGTAACAACTCCTCAATTCGCAATCGACGCAGCATGGCAGGATAACTGGACACCAATACCGTGTCCCCCCCAAAGGCTTCCACTTCCATTCCCAGCTGC
>JAYZPA010000059.1:0-7648 GCA_036150515.1 Planctomycetota bacterium | reverse complement strand
CGTCTCACGAAATCTCTGTCTCTCAGGGCAGTGGACACGTCCGGTGGATTTATGCCGCAACGCGTGCCCTGGAATGCCAAGGGGTATCTGCAGAATTCATGGTACCGTTTACCGATTAAGGTAGTCTGAGATAACGATTCTTAAGCCCATTCACGGCGCGTTTATCAGGCCAGAACGTCCGTTACCACCCGCCCGTGAACATCGGTCAGGCGGAAGTCGCGTCCTGCATACCGGTAGGTCAGTCGTTCGTGATCGAGTCCCAGCAGATGCAGTAACGTGGCATGCAAATCGTGCATGTGAACCTTGTCCTTAACCGCTTTATGGCCAAACTCGTCCGTCGCCCCATAGGCCAGGCCGGATTTGAGACAATCACCAGCCAGCCAGGTGGTGAAACCGTAAGCATTGTGATCGCGTCCGGTGCCATTGTTTTGCGCATAGGGGTTACGGCCGAATTCACCGCTGAACCAGACGATCGTATCTTCCAATAGTCCTCGCTGTTTAAGGTCCTGCAGCAGGCCGGCAATCGGCTTGTCAACCGCCTTTGCCTGCCCCTCGTGTTGGGGCAATTTGGAATGTTGATCCCAATTAGAGGCTCCACCGCCTGCACCCGACGTGACCTGAACAAAGCGGACTCCGTTTTCACACAACCGCCGGGCCATCAGGCACTGTCGACCGAAATAATCAGTCTCCTTTTCACCGATACCATACATGGCCATCGTATTCTGAGATTCATGGCTTAAATCAAGGATGCCGGGTGCATTGTTCTGCATTCGCCAGGCCAGTTCGTAGGAACTGATGAGCGCCTCCAAGTCGGAGTCTCGATTTGCGTTCTTTAGTTGTTCTGCGTTAAGCCGCTGGAGGAATTCGAGTTGTCGACGTTGCTCCTTGTTTGACAAATCAGCGTTACCGAGATTTCGAATCGTTGCGTTGGCGTCAAACTTCCCCGCCTTACCGATGGCCGTCCCTTGATTTGCTGCGGGAAGAAAAGCGCTGCCGTAATTGCGAGAGCCTCCGGACGATGTCAGTGGGCCCAGCGAAATGAAGCCGGGTAAATTCTCATTCTCAGTCCCCAGGCCGTACGTGACCCAGGACCCGATTGATGGTCGTATAAAACTGGTTGAACCACAGTGCAAAAACAGGGTTGCCGGACCGTGTGCAACCCCTTCGGTATGCATCGAATGGATGAAGGTGAGGTCATCTGAATGCGCCGCTGTCTCTCGAAATAAATCGGACGTCTGGCGGCCCGACTCACCATATTGTTTGTACTTCCACATCGGTTTCATCACACGCTCAGAAGTACCGCGTTTTCCGGTATTCGCTATGGTTCGCGCATCGTCAAACGGCATTTTTTTACCATCATTTTTGTATAATGCCGGTTTATAGTCGTAGGTGTCGACGTGACTGGGCCCGCCCTGCATAAACAGAAAAATAATTCGCTTCGCTCTGGGACGCAAATGGGGTTGTTTGACCGCAAGAGGATTCTCCGCATGAACGGAATCTGCACATAACCCGGCCAAAGCCAAACTGCCGAATCCACAGGCGGACTGCTGTAAGGCTGCCCTGCGTGTCATCGTTTTCTTATTGGAACTCATAAAATAACACCGCTTTACCGAACGTAACGAAATTCGATGGTTGAAAACATAGAATGTACCATCTGTGTCCAGGCGTCAACCTGATCCTTTTCAGTGGTACCCGTAACCGACGACAAAAACTGTTGCGTAAGCAACTGTTCCGCGTCGGTTGCCTGCCGCCCCAGAATCTGAAGATAGGCCTGCTCAATACGATCGCTTGTTGTCCGTTGGGGTTCACTCAGGAGTCGTTCTGCGGCAAGCCGCGCCTGGGTGCGGACGAAGGCATGATTCATCATAAACAACGCCTGGGGCGCGACGGTACTGATGTCACGGCGACCCGTCACCATACTTGGATTAGCAAAATCAAATACTTCAAACAGTTCAGGTAAACTGCTCCGAAATACGGGCACATAAACACTACGTCGTGGCGATTGGAATTGAAAGCCAACGTCGGTGGTAAGATTTCCCGGGAAAGTGGCTCCCCCCATCTCCAGCTCTAAGGTACCGCCTAAGGACAACATCGTGTCACGCAGCGACTCAGCATCCAAACGGCGCTGATTCATGTGAGCTAATAGGCGATTCTCCGGGTCGAGCTGCTGGTCGCCTCGCAAAGACGAAAGACGGTAAGTTCTGGAAAGCACAATCGTCCGGACCAGTTTCTTCACCGACCAACCATGCTGGACGAATTGTACTGCCAGGTGATCAAGCAGTTCAGGATGCGACGGCAATTCACCCGTGGTGCCAAAATTATCCACGGTGCGAACCAGACCTGCTCCTATAAGCCAGTGCCACACGCGGTTTGCCATCACGCGGGAGGTGAGGGGGTTGGCCGGATCGACAATCCAGCGTGCGAGTTCCAGCCGTCCGCTACTACTCGCTGGCATCTCAGGCGCGGGACCGTAGTTTGCGACCTGCAGAACCCCGCGGGGAACGACAGCACCCAGATTATCGATACTACCGCGGATATGGATCTTCAAATCCGTCGGCTTTGCTTTCTCAACGGCTGAGTTCACCATTTCGGGGACAGGTTTCCGCTTCTGCAGTGCTGCGAGTTCCGTCGACAGCTTCGATATTTTTGCCTTGAGTTCCTTCTTTTCGGTAAGCGAAAGCTCCTTGCCCGGTTGTGACGTCGGATCCGTTGCCACCTGGTTATCGCTGCCAACAGGCAGAAACTGCACTGCATCAGCAACGACCACACCACCGCCATCCTTCACCGATATCTCGACTGCATCCGATGGGCCGGATAAAAACTCGAACGTGCCGAGGGATTGAAAATAGTCATCGGAATTTTCCTTATTAAAAGTACCTGGAGCCTTTCGCTGATCGATGCGTAAGGATTCACGTCCGTCACGGTGCACAACGGTCACGAGCGCTTTCGGGGCGCGGTTTGCATGCTGCGCCATGGTAATCCGCACCAAATACCTGCCTGCCTCAGGAAATACCACGGGATAAATGGCTTTGCTACCCTGCGTGCCTGAAAAAAGGTATTCCGTGCCCACGTGGTTTGAAACGCCGTTGGATTTCGACCAACGGCCGGTAACTTTGGCTTTCGGGTTATCCACGACCAATCCGGGTAAGTCCTTCACCTGCACCGGGGGCAGTCCATTTTCCTTGTCTTGTGCCTTTAATGTGTTGATTTCGCTTTCCAATTTGGCCACCGCCGAATTGTAAACTTCCAGTTCTCTTTTTTCCGCTGCCGTTAATGGCAAGGGGATTTCCATGGTCGTGGAGACGTTTGAGTGTTTTAACCCCTGAACATTCTTAAGAATCCCTGCCATCGCATAGTAATCGCTGGTCGGAATCGGATCAAACTTGTGGTCGTGACAGCGTGCACAGGCGATCGTTTGCGCTAACAGCCCTTTTCCTATCACGTCGAGCTGTTCATCGACGACATCCATGTCGAGCTGGTTTTTGTTTTGGTTCTCCAGTAACGCATCACCCATTACCAAAAACGTTGTGGCAATCAGGTTTTCCCGCTGGGCCTCGACAGACGACACCTCTAGCAAATCGCCCGCAAGTTGTTGCGTCAGAAACTGATCAAAAGGTTTATCGGAATTAAACGCGTCCACTACGTAGTCACGATAACGCCAGGCATGCTTGAGCAATTTCCCACGCAACGACATCGACTCCGCAAAACGCGCCACATCAAGCCAATGTCGCCCCCACCGTTCACCGAAGCGAGGTGACGCCATCAACCGATCAACCAGGTTCTCGTAGGCCAGCGGCGAACTGTCGTCGAGAAAGCGGTTAATCTCTTCTGGCGTGGGCGGCAAGCCAACGAGATCGTAATGGACCCTCCGCAATAAGATGATCTTTTCTGCCTCAGAGCCCGGTTGCAACTTCGCAGATTCTAATTTTGCAAGCACGAAACGATCAACGTCATTATTCGGCCACGAGCTGTTTTTCACTGCAGGGATGGCTGGCGTCCGTAATGGCTGATAAGCCCAATGCGCCCGCCCACCTTCGATATCAATCGAATCCGGTCTGGCAATTTCAGTCGTCGCGTCACGGGGATCTTCCGCACCATCACGAATCCATTTCTCGAAATCCCTGATCATGGCCGGGGGTAATTTTTCCTTCGGAGGCATTTCAAAGCTGTCGTGTTTTAAAGCGGAAATCAACAGGCTTTCTTCCGGTTCTCCCGGAACAACCGCGGGTCCGGATTCGCCACCTTCAAGCAATCCCTGACGGGAATCGACAAGCAAGCCACCTTTGAGCATTTTGGAATTGGTGGCATGGCATTCATAGCAATGTTGTACAAGTACCGGCCGAATCTTCGATTCAAAGAATTCAATCCTGGGGTTGGATTGCGCAAGGGCCCTCAATCCGCATGTGCAGCTTGCGACCCAGATCACGATCAATGCATACAACCATTTTTTCATGGTTATAGTTTAAGCGAGAAATCAATTTACCAACAGATAAATATTAGTCGTACTCCCGCCGGCCTATATTCAGCTCGCTCTAAAACGTTGCGGCGATTTTGTAAAAGCCTCGGTTTGTGTTGTTTGGCTTAGACAGGAATTATTGTTTTTCAATTCAACCACGGGTTTCTTTAATATATGCTGTAAATATCCAGTCAATACGAACGTCTCAAACGGACTGAAATAGATAGATAATCAGTGCTCATCGCAAGGACATTCCACATGCCTGAAATCAAATCCAATGATGTAAATCGTCGAGAGTGGTTTATCTCTTCTGCAGCGGTTGCCTGTGCTACACAACTTCCGGCGGTCGAAAACAAACAAAATGAGCCCGTTCTTATAAAGAACGCCAGGCGTCTTCCTTCGAAGCCGATTTCAGCGGTTCGTACCCCCTTAGGCATCCCGGAGGATTACAAACCATGGATCACCAGATTGAACAACGGGGATCTATTGATAACATGCTTTCACGCCGGGCGTGATCCCTTTGATGAACACGCCGTATTCTGGCGATCAACCGATGATGGAAAAACATGGTCAAAACGCATGCCCCGCAAAGACATCGTTGGCCGGGAATTTGCGGTCACCCAGTTGACCGGTGGCACGATTGTCATGACGTGCCACTTTCTGACACAGGATGCACGCAATCAGGATGGGTATCCCTACAGTAAACTTTTTCACTCGCATGATGACGGCAAAACATGGAAGGAAACGAGGGTGGGACCTGATGGTTTCCCGGAAAAGCGAGCTACCAATACCGATCGAAATGTCTTTGAGCTTCCTAACCCCAACGATTCGGATCATCCAATTGCATGCGTCGGAATATCCACATCTGGCTACCACGACCATAAAGCGAAGTTCACATCGATCTGGAAATCTATCGATGGTGGCGATACATGGGATAAATCATGGCATCCGGACACAGACAACTGGGATGACTTTGATGGGTTCTTTGGGCAATCCTATACCTACCGGAGTCCATCCGGCAAGATGCTGCATGTGGTACGCGTGGACCGCCGGGGTAAGTACTGGAAACTGGGCAATAAGCAACTGGATGCCGAGCGTGGCGATCAGGGTGACCGAATGATGATTTGGAAATCGATGGATAGCGGTGAAACATGGAGACGTCTCAACGGACACGGTGATTTTGGTGGGTACGGCGAGATGTACCCGAGATTCCTGAAGCTGAAAGACGGACGCCTGTTACTTACCTTTACGGTCCGCAGCAATTCGTATGACGGACATCCGCTGGGGTTGAGAGGATTGATCAGTTACGACGATGGCGATACCTGGGATTTTGAAAATGACAGGATCATTATTGACTACAAAAACCAGGGGGCCAGCGGCGGCGGCTACGGCAATACCGTGCAACTTGAAGATGGTTCACTCGTCTCAACATACAGTTATCGAGGCGAAGACAATAAAACTCACATTGAAGCCATCCAATGGAAACTCCCACCCAGCCGGACGCTTTAACCAACCTGCACATCCCCCGCGTCATGCCTTTCTAACCACGATTGGAAATGGTTGCACGCGTGATGATTCCGTGGACTGATCATAGACGATACAATAATTACCGTATCCAACGCTGTGGCTGCATCCCCGGGCCATACCAACGTCAGATCAATATCATTCCGGAGTTAGAAGTTTGACATACACTCGATTCGGTTTCCCCTGCCTGGCATTGCTGACAATTTGCACATACAGTCCGCTTCTCACAGCGGATGAACCCGTAGCGACGACGTGGCGGAAACATACGATCAATGATCAGTCACCGTTTGAAGCGGTCGGAGTGGCCGACTTCAACGGCGACGGGAAACTGGATGTGTTTAGCGGCGATTCCTGGTATGCGGCTCCGGACTGGACGCAACACAAAATACGAGAAGTTGCACCGGGAACGAATCCGCATTACCACGAAGACTTCGCCGACGTACCGCTCGACGTGAACGGTGACGGCAGAATGGACATCGTGACGTGCGCGTACTTCAGCCGACGCATTACATGGGTCGAGCAACCGGACGATCCCACAACGCCGTGGACCGAACACCTGATCGATACTCCAGGCTCGATGGAGACCAGCTATCTTGTCGATCTGTATGGCGATGGCACGCCCGTTTATCTGCCCAATGTTGGTGGACAGGTTGTGTGGTACGAGTTGAAGTCAAAGACTCCGAAGGTCGAATGGGGAAAGCGACAGGTGTCCCCGAAGGGAGCGGGGCATGGTATCGGCCACGGGGACATCAACCGGGACGGCCGAATGGACATCATCACTCCGAAAGGCTGGTATGAACAACCCGCGGACCGCAGTTCCGACTGGCAATTCCATGCCGAATTTACATTGGCAACCGCCAGTATCCAAATCATCGGGCACGACTTCGACGGTGATGGCGATACCGATGTCGTCTGGGGAATGGGACACCAATTCGGTCTGCATTGGTTGAAGCAATCCAAAGACGCATCTGGAAAACGCGTCTGGACCAGGGAAGATATCGATACCACCTTCTCCCAGGTACATACCCTCCATCTGGCCGACTTCGACGGCGATGGTGAACAGGAGTTCGTCACGGGAAAACGAATCTATGCCCACGCGAGTGAACCCGGAGCCACCGCCCATCCGTGTATCTTCATCTACCGCTTCGATCGCAAGGCGTCGCGTTGGAAGAAAACCGTGGTCTACCGGGGCGAGCCGGCTCCGAACGCTCCGTCCGATGCCCAACAACGCGATGCGCTCAAGGATTTCCCTCGTGGTTCCGCCGGTACCGGGCTCCAGATGGCGGTTCGGGACATGGACAACGATGGAGACATTGATATCGTTGCGCCCGGGAAATCGGGGCTTTATTGGTTCGAAAATCTTCGCATCACGAAATGACCGCGGTATCCGTCAGAGCACGGATTGAGCTCATTTATCCAACTTGTATGGGCAACGGCCCACCTCGGTGACGGCGCCAGTGCATCATTCATGTTTCCTTTACGGTCCGTTACGCCTTTGCTATCATTGTTCCTAATGAACAAATCAACCGACATTATGAAACGGCGCACGCTCCTGCAGGGCGCAGGAGTAGCTTTGCTGCTACCGCGACTGGAGAGCCTCGGCCAAGTCGACGACGCGCCCTCGCCACGACGGTTACTCACAATCGTTAATCACCTCAGCTTTTATCA
>JAYZPA010000058.1:0-62792 GCA_036150515.1 Planctomycetota bacterium | reverse complement strand
GAACTTCTCCCACAACCTCACGCACGCGCTCCAGCAGACGCCCTTCCGGATCGTCCTCCGTTTCGCCCGCCATCGCACCATGCAGGCACATATACACCGCATCCACCGGATTACCTGCCGCTGCCTGTGCCACGGATTCCGTCAATTCATCGATGAGCCGATTTAAGTCTTCCGTCGGAATGGCTCCGCCCGAAACACTCGCCGCACTCATCGTCGGAACAAGTGACATTTCATCACGTTTGGCAACGACATCCATGAAACCTGAGATTTCTGTTTTGGTTCCTTGATATTTTTCAAGCAACTCCTGACCGCCGAACTGTTGAAACATGGAATGTCCGGTGGGAAACGGATTAAACGTCGATGTCTCCTGTTTCATTTCCGCAAGTAAAATTCTGGCCATCGTCAGGTACCAATTCCGAATTAAAAATATAGTGGCGACCTCATCCGACCCCGCGAGCCGGCAGCAACTTCAGCCGCGTCCATGGCCGCCACGGTGTTCCGTGTTTAATTCCTGATGGAATCACAACCACGGGAGAGAAGCATAACCGCAACTCCTCCTACTCCGTTCAATCTCCAATTTACCGCATCCCCGTTCAGAACGCCAAGGCTTTCCCCAGCCCCGATGGTTCCCAAAACCATGTTCATTCGTTGTACAATTCACTTCATGCCACGCCCCATCGGATCCCGATCCGTTTAACCCCATTGAAACCCCACACGGAGAATATCTGAATGACGATCAACCGACGCAATTTCATTGCAGCGAGCGTCCTGGCATCCACCGCGACTGCACTGACGGGCAGGGCGGAAAGAAAACGCCGCCGCATGGATTCCATCTATGCCATGGGAACCCGGCGCGAGCTGTTCCTCGACGATTTCCTCGTTGAGCAGACGCATGGTCAAATGAGGTTCCAGCTGCATCACCCCATTGCCCGCGAACAGGTCATTCAACACAATCGCCCGTGGGAAGGGACTTCGTCAGGCTATCACACCGTTCTGAAAGACGGGGATACCTATCGAATGTATTATCGTGGATCCAATTTTGATCTGGTTAATAACCAACTCCGGCGTACCAACGCCGAATCGACCTGCTATGCGGAAAGCACGGACGGAATTAACTGGGTTACACCTGAACTGGGTCTGTTTGATCATGACGGTTCCAAGGCCAACAATATTATCTGGCGCGGACCGGGCAGCCACAACTTCAGTGTCTTCATCGACCAGCGTCCCGATTGCCCGGAATCCGAGCGGTTGAAAGCCTTTGGAGGCCTGAAAAATACAACCGGCGGAATGGCTCTGTTTCAATCCGCTGACGGGATTCACTGGTCCCGAGCTCATGAGAAGGCAGTCATTACCCACGGGGCTTTTGATTCGACGAATATCGGCTTCTGGGATCCGACGATTGAGAAATACCGGGCCTATTGGCGGTACTTTACCGGTGGAATCACGGAAGCCGACAATTGGTCACCCACAGGAATCCGGGCGATCCGAACGGCGGTCTCGGATGACCTGATTACGTGGACCGAGGAGCATGACCTGACCTACACGAACTCGCCCGATCAGGAGATGTACACCAATAATGTGATTCCGTACTTCCGCGCCCCCCATCTGCTGTTGGGCTTTCCCATGCGTTACGTCGAACGCGGCTGGAGCCCTTCCATGCGTGCTTTGCCGGATCTTGAAAACAGGGAACTGCGTGCAGCGGCTCACCTTCGTTACGGCACCGCCCTTACCGAAACCCAAATCATGGCCAGTCGTGATGGCATTCAGTTTAATCGATGGAATGAAGCCTTCTTACGACCGGGAATCCAGCGATCCGATTCGTGGTACTATGCTCATCATGATATGGCCTGGAACATGGTGACAACCCGGTCAGCTCAACCCGGAGCACCGCAGGAACTGTCTTTTTATGCCGGATCCGGAAAATGGCACGGGAAGGGCACAAAGATCACCCGCCATACTCTCCGCCAGGATGGATTTGTCTCAGCAAGCTCCCCTTTTGAAGGTGGGGAACTCATTACCCGACCACTCACCTTCGGCGGCTCGCGATTGGATATCAACTTCAGCACCTCTGCCGCCGGAAGCGTTCAGATCGAGTTACAAACCGCTGCGGGGCGACCCATCCCCGGATTCACACTCGCCGATTCTGACCAGACCTTTGGCGATGAACTGGATCGCACGGTCTCCTGGAACGGATCCACCGACGTTTCCAGTCTCGCCGGGAAAACAGTGCGTTTGAGGATTACCATACGGGACGGAGATCTATACGCTCTCAAATTCAGCTGACACCCCACAGCAGTTCCGCAAGAGCACAGCGACAGGACGCTAACGTCCGCCCGCCTGTCCGCCGCCCGCACCCCGGGCACGTGGTGGCAGAGGTGGAAAGTCCTTTGCCAGTGTTCGGATGTTGGCTATGGTCCGCTGCAATATTCTCGATTCAAAAATAAGGGGGGACACAATCCTGCCCACTCCCCGGTATTCGTTCTTGTAGTAGATATTGACCACCGTTCCACCCTGTCCTCTTTCAATTGAAATATCCAATTCCGATTTTCGAACGGGTGAATCAATGTCAAAGAAGAGTAAACTGTTTTCTGTATTTTCGGTAATCGTCCATTTTTCCGTTACTGGAATCCCCAGAAGACTGCTGCGAACTTCATACACCTGCCCTACTTCCAGTTCACCCTGGCTACGACGGATACCCGACGCCAATACAATCCACTGATTCCATTTTGATGAGTCCGCCATCAACTCATATATTTGGGATTGTGGTGCCGTGACGACATTCACTTCAGAAACCTCGACGGTACCCCCTCCGATGAAGTACAGACAGCCGCTGATGATCGTGAGCCAGACCAGCGTTACAAGAATTCTACCCAGCCATACATTCTTTTCAGCAGATTCTATCGGTTCACGTTCTGCGGCAGATTTAAAAAGAGATTTAACTTTGGGCTCGGTAGGTGTGTTTTCTTCCGACATGGATAGTTTTCCAAAATAGGTGACTGCGATATCCAGCGTGAATCTGTTATCACAGGTTCAGTATAGTTCAATCCCTACGATCATTGCCACATTGCCAAACACGAGCCGACTCGGCATGCAGCCGATCGTTTATGGATTTGTGCCGAACAATTGCTGCCGAATTTCCGGAATACGTGCATGGGCATCCTCATGTTGGCGCGCGTATTGAACTAATTCAGCTTTTAGCTGACGGGCCAGTCGTGAATATTCTGGTTGGCCATAAAGATTGACCAGTTCATTAGGATCTTCGTTCAGATCAATCAGCCAGGGTGTATCGCTGGCAGAGATTACCAACTTGTAACGAGACGTTACAGCACTAAGCCAGGGTTGAGCCGGTGTACTGCGAATGAAGGCGATATCATGCCAGTCATTGGCACTCCCCTGAAGCAACCTGGTAGCATCGCGTCCATCGGTACGGTAGTCTCCCGCCGCATTAAGCAGGGTCATGACGGTAGGAAAAAAGTCGATGCTGGTGAGCGCCTCATTCACAACCTTTCCGGCAGGCAATTTTTCGGGAGCATAGATAATAAAGGGAACGCGCGCTGATCCTTCATAGGGCACCCCTTTGTTCAATCTGCCGTGCTCGCCACAAAGGTCTCCATGGTCCGAGGTAAAAACAATGATCGTATTGTCCAGAATTCCTTCCGCTTTAAGCGTGGCAATCAACTTTCCTACATTGTCATCAATGCACTTTACCATGCCGTAATAGGCAGGCATGATACGACGAAGCTGAGCGGCAGAAACGCCTTTAGAGGGTTTCCCCCAATTCGGAATCTGGGATGCGGACCGAATCAACGATGCGGGAATCGGAACCTTGGCGTTGGCATACATCGAATTGTACGGAGCACGCACACTATTCGGTCCGTGCGGATCGGGAAGACTAATGTAATAACAAAATGGCTGCTGGCTGTTTTCTTCAATAAAATCAACGGCTCGATCGCATAACCAATCTGTGGAAAATGACTTTTCATCCGCACCTTCGACAGCATACGTTGCAGCGCCGTTTGCATTTCGGGCTGCAATGCGGGGACCCTTATCTGTAATTTCAAACTTTTTCCAGTGCCCACGATTAAACATATAACGGTTGTCTTCAAAACCAAATCGACGCTGGGGAGCCCATTGGGGTTTTCCGGAGCCATCCAGATGCCATTTTCCTGCAAATCCCGTTGCATAGCCTTTCTGTTTTAGCACCTCAGCAAACGTAATCACTTTGTCCGACAACGGAATGTTGTTGTTGACCACGGGCGTCTTTTGCGGGTAATGCCCGGTAATAAATGCTGCACGCGATGGTGAACAGACAGGCGTGGTCGCATAGAAACTGGTACAAAGCACCCCTTGTTTCGCCAGCCAGTCAATATGCTGGGTATCCACGACAGAACCACCATAACACCCCAGCGTCCCAAAATGATGCTCGTCGGTTTGGATGATAAGCAAATTCATCTTCTCCGCTGCAGGCAGGGAAAACGACATCAGGAAACAAACAGAACAGATAAACCACATCCGGATCATCAGCGTTATCCTTATGAGAATGATTGTCACACAGGTAGAAAATTCAGTGTGACGGGCGCTTTACACGCCGTCAAGCATGCGCCGTGATACGACGCTGGCGACGAGCAAAACGAAACGTTACCAACTTTTGCTCTTGAACATCCCATAACTTTAAACGCAGGCACTTGTATACGTCCCATGGTCGTAATGACGTAACTCCCGGATTGCTCAGTTCCTTAAGGGCAGCCATCGCCTTGGGCAATTTGTAAAACGGGATGTTGTGGTTTAAATGATGAATATGGTGGTAGCCAATGTTGGCCGTAAACCAATGGAAAAGACGACTCATGTGAATGTAACTCGACGACTTCAAGGCAGCTTCGACATGGCTCCAGTCACGACCAATTTTCAATTTCACCGCTGGAAAATTATGCTGTGCATAAAACAAGTAGGATCCCAAACCGGCAGCAATGATCATCGGAATCAACATTACGTAGAAAATACTGCTGGGATTCACAAACGCTAATAAAACGAAAACTCCCAGATGGACCAATATCGATAAGATCGCATCCCAATGACGTTTTGGGTTGAGGATGAGCGGCCTGACACACATACCTATAAAAAACGTGGTTACGTATCCGAAACCGATCGTTAATGGATGCCGCAGTACATTGTATTGGACGCGTTTGGACCAGGACGCATTCGCATAATCCGTGGTGGTCATTACGGGATAGGAACCAATGCTGGCACCATAGAGCTTGGCATTATTTTTGTGGTGATGATTATGCGAACGTTTCCATACACTCGGCGGGCTTAACGTGATACACCCAAACCCAAACATAAATATTCGTACAATCAGAGAATTCTTCAGCAGTGCACCGTGCTGATAGTCATGATAAATCACGAATAAACGAACGTGAACGAGACCTAAGAGACAGCCAAGAAAGACCCTCAAATACCAGGCTTCCACCATGAATACAGCCACAATCAATCCACACCAGACAACGATCGTGGAAAGCAAACACCACCAGCTTACCCACAGATTTTCTGAAGCAAACCTGCGACTGGCAACTAATAGTTCTTTCGGGGATCTCAACGTAACACCAAATCCTGCTGCGTTTTACTAATCAACTGATAATCATCAAATGCGACCTAAGCAATCGAAACTGTTTCGCCTTCGGTCGTAAACCATTCGTGATCTACAACTGCCGTGACTAATGTCGATTCCATTTCCAAACTCTGAGCAATATCTTCCACGCTACGTGGCATCCCTACATTATAGAGATAATCCCAGATTTTATTTCGTTCGTCTTCCATAACTACACAACCTGTCCGATAAATGAACCAAAAGCAAGACAGCTTATCACTGGTATCGTTTTATATTGTGGTCCCGAAACTCAAAAAATCAGCAATCTTTCTGATTTGGTGTCCGCGTCCACGATGGCTTTGTTCTATCGTCGAGTATTACGCGGATTCAGACAATAGTAGGCGCGTTATTTACTCCAATAAACTGGCTTAAATTCATGTTTTTTATATGAATTCAACCTTCATTGAACCGCTCGTTTCACATCTGGATAATTTACCCGTAACGCCCATTTTCCCAAGTCATCGAAACTTCACGAATCCGAACGCTCATTTTCAGGCGTAACGTACGCTGCCGTAATTCCACCATCCACAACAAATTCCGTACCATTGACATAGGACGATTCATCGCTGGCTAAATACAAAGCGGCCTGAGCCATTTCGCTGGCTAATCCAAACCGCCCCATCGGAATATGGACTAAACGTCGCTGTTTCTTTTCTTCCGTATCCAGGAAGTCCATCAACAATTTTGTCTTCAAGGGCCCGGGGCACAGAGCATTGCAGCGAATATTCTGACGAGCATGAATCACCGCAAGTTCCCGAGTCATCGCCAGGACACCTCCTTTGCTGGCAGTGTACGCCAGCTGTGGTGTCGCAGCGCCCATCAGTGCCACAAATGAAGCCGTATTAATGATGCTGCCACCACCGGAATTCAACATTAATGGAATTCCATATTTGCAACCCAGATAGACCCCTTTGAGGTTGATCGCCATCGTCAGATCCCAGATCTCCTGTTCTGTGCTGACCGCATCTCCATCTTCCGGATGCATAATCCCGGCGTTATTGAAAAGCACGTGCAGGGCACCGAAATGTTGTTCTGCGGATGCCACCATGGCCTGACAATCCTCAGACTGAGAAACGTCGGCGTGCACATAAACTGCCCGATCACTGATTTCGTGCACCAGGGCAAGTGTCTCTGCACCGCCCTGATCATCCACATCTGCCAACACTAATGCTGCACCTTCCTGAGCAAACAGAATGGCGGTTGCCCGGCCAATGCCGCCGGCCGCTCCTGTGATCAAAGCGACCTGCTCCGTCAATCGTCCCATGAACCTGTTTCCTTATTTAAATCTCTTCGGTTTTCAAATCGACCATTCGATCATCGACAATTTTCCACAAAGGCATCAAACAGACGCTGTTGCACCTGATCAGTGGCTGCGGTGAGCTCGGGATGCCATTGTACAGCAACACACCATTTCCCGGCCCGGCGTTCCACCGCTTCCACCACGCCATCCGGAGCCGTTGCCACCACCGTCAGATCGGCAGCAACCTGATCCAGACACTGGTGATGCCAACTCGCTGCATGGAATTCCTGCTGGCCCATGATTTCCTCCAATAACGACCCGGCCGTGACACGAACAGAGTGCGGCACGGGGTCTCGAGGTGGCAGCCGGTGTTGGACAGCATCACCATAGACATCCGGCAGGTGCTCGTGCAGCGTGCCCCCCAGTACTGTATTCAGTACCTGCAAACCGCGGCAAATTCCCAACATAGGTAAATCCGCTTCCACCACAGCCGAAGTCAAACGCATTTCATAGGTATCTCTCTCATGATCCACCATATAAATCGATTCGTGCTCTTCTCCTCCATAACAATCCGGGCAAAGGTCACCCCCGCCAATCAATAACACGCCGTCCACCTGAGCCAGAGCGGCCTGCACGTTGGTTACCGGTGGCAGTACCAGTGAAATCCCACCCGCACGCTCGACACTGTCAATATATTCGCGCGGGATGGAATAGCTGTTTTCAGCATTACAGCCATACATAGTCAAGCCGATGCGTGGAGCATGGATAGGCACGATTGATTAGATCCGTTCAAAATAGCGATTGCGTTCCCAGTCCGTAACGGCATTTTGAAACGCACCAAGTTCCGTGTCGAAGAAATGGCTATAGTGCTGTTGCACTTCGGTACCAAACGCCTGTTCAATAAACGAACTTGACGAAAAATCAGCAATGGCTTCTGCATACGTGGAGGCCACCGTCGGAATTTTCGTTTGCTCATAAGCATTGCCAACAAATTCCTCCGGGGGTTCCATCTGATGACGCACACCGTCCAGTCCGGATGCCAGAGAGGCTGCAAAAGCAAGATAGGGATTCACATCCGCACCTGGAATTCGACACTCAATCCGTAAGGAAGGGCCACTGCCAACCACCCGAAAACCAGCCGTGCGATTGTCCTGACTCCAGGCCAGCGTCGTCGGAGCCCATGATCCGTGCTGAAAGCGCTTGTAGGAATTCACCGTCGGTGCATAAAACGGCATGCAGGCCGGCGCGTGCGTAATCCAGCCAGCCAAAAACGACTTAAATACAGCGGAACATTTTATGCGACCCAACGATTCATCACCGTCAAAAACATTGCCACGTTCATCCCATAAACTCAAATGAATATGACAACTTGAGCCCGCCTGATCCTGCTGGAATTTGGCCATAAACGTGACACTGACCTGCTGTAGATCCGCTAACTCCTTAGCACATTGCTTGATTACAACATGACGATCCGCCATGGCGCCAATATCCGTGTAGGCGACATTAATCTCGTGCTGACCATGCCCCCATTCACCTTTAGTGGACTCAACAGGAATTCCACTGGCCGTCAGATGCCGTCGAAATTCACCGTGAAAACTCTCTCGCCGCGTCCCCTGCAAAATATGGTAATCCTCTAAATACCAACCGGCCGCCTTTAAATGATGATAGTGCTGCTGATGGGCCTGCTCATAACTGTCCTGCAGCAAATAATACTCCAATTCCGAAGCGGCTTGGGCTGTGTAACCCAGTTCGCCTGCCGCCTGTACCTGCGAAGCCAGAAGACTGCGCGGCATGATCGGCAACAGCGTATGTGTCTGCGTGTCCTGAATATCACAAATGACGATTGCCGTGCGATCCAGCCAGGATGCCACCTGCAGGGTGCCCAAATCGGGTACCAGATGAAAATCACCGTAACCCGCTTCCCAATTCGCAGCGTCATAACCAGCCACCGGCTCCATCTCCATATCCACCGTCGCCAGATAGTTGCAGCCATGGGTACCTTCGCGGGCCACATTATCTAAAAAGAATCCAGCATCACAACGTTTTCCTAGCAGGCGGCCATAAAGATCCGGAAATGCGGTGATCACCGTATCGACGGAACCGTCGGCTACGAGTTGCTTTAAGTCGTCAAGGGATGTCATGTTTAAGCCTTGGGGGTTCCATGCCGGTGAAAACAAAATCCCCGGCGTTTGATTTTTACGCCAGATCCTTTGCTGCGTCCGCTATCAATGCTACTTCTTCTTCGGGGGCCTGGGCAACTAAATGATGGCGGCTGTAACACAAAAAATAGATTAAACCAGCTACTAAAAAAATAATGACTCCCACGACTGCCGGTCGAAACGATGCATCGGATACCGTGGCAATCAGGGCGACCAGAGACAGAACCAAACCAACCGCCGCTCCGGGAATGCCCAGAGGACTGCGATAAGGTCGTTCCAGATCGGGTCGGGTAAGCCTTAATTTAATATAACTCGCCATCACACACGCATAAGAAATCACCGCACCAAAAACTGCCATATTCAGTAACGCCGCCCCCACATAACTGTCCTCACCACTCTCACCCTTACTGAATAACATGATGACAGCACATCCAAATCCAATCAGGGCACCCGCAATTAAAGCAACATAGGGTGTCCGCTGCTTCCCCGTTAAGGATAGGAATCGGGGTATGTAACCGGCACGCGACAATGCAAACAGAACCCGGCCATAGGCATAAATGATGGCATGAAAGCTGGCGATTAATCCAGCCAACGCAACCAATGTCAAACCCCGGGCAGCTTCACCCACTCCAAACACCGCCGTGAATCCACTCACTAAAGGAGCTTGATCCGATCCTAATTTGGCCGCACCGACAACCCCGGTATTTAACGTTAACGTAAGGATCGAAAAAATGAACAACGTGACCATACCCAAAATCAAAGCCCGAGGCATGTCCCCTGCCGCATTGTGACTTTCCTCAGCCGCCAGCGGAAGCTGCTCGATTGCTAAGTAGAACCACATCGCAAACGGGATCGCTACAAAACAACCGTACCACCCCTTAGGAAACCAGCGATGATTGCCCGCTTCCGCTGTAATTTCAAATAAACGATCGACTTCAAATTTACCGGAAAACAGAACGCCTCCGTAAAAAATCAGTAAGACGCCTGCCGCTAACCCGGCAAAGATCAATCCCATCCGCAGCGACAGCGATACCCCTAATATGTTGATGAAAACAAACAGACCGTAGGCGAATATCCACCACAGGACGTTGTAGAAATTCGATACTTCCGCCTCGGCACCAAAAACCAATGCGTTGCCATACACACCAATCCCAATCACAATCACTGCCGGTGTGATCACGTATTCAATGATATCGGTCAGTCCGCAAATAAAACCACCAAGGGGGCCAAAGGCATTGCGCGTGAAAGAAAAAAATCCGCCGGCATGAGGCAGCGCGGCCGACAACTCAGCCACTGTGAATACCATGCAAAAGTACATGATCGCCATGACCCCGGTGGCCACCAATAACCCACCAAAACCGGAATCCGCGATACCAAGATTCCAGCCAAAGAAGTCTCCCGAAATCACCGCACCCACACCCATCGCCCATAACAATACCCAACCCGCGCTACGTTTCAGGCGACGCTTTTCCAGATACTGCTGGTCCACGTTATCATAGCGAATGAGCTTATTTGAATTGGTCATGAAGATCAGCCTCCAATCACATCATAATGCCATTTTTACCGATGACCAGTCATTTCTCATCCATCCCTGATTTCCGATTCACGATCTTCCTTCCATTCCATATTGTTTGCATCTGCTGAAGCGTCCTTCTCCTTGGCGGTCGACTCCGACGCACTTCCCGATGAAACACCTCGCCGTAACGCCGCTCCTCCAAATCGATCATGGATTAAATCCGAGACGACATCAATCTTCTCGCGCTGCTGCTGTTCATTGCGATCAAACAGACCCTGTTGCCGCTCACTTTGGCCAGGCCCGCTAAAACCACTGACCCCCATCCCAATTAACCGAAGGCTCAGAAACCGATCTGGAAGTCGTTGCTCTAATAATTCCACGACCGTTTCAAAGAACAGGTCCGTCGAATCGCTGGGTTGGTGTAAGGTTTCGGATCGTGTCAGGGTCTGAAAATCATGGTAACGAACCTTCAGATGCACGGTTTTTGCAAGCAGATCAACACGACGTAAACGCTGGGCAACCTGAACCGTCAAATCCAGAAGCGTCGCCCGCAGTGCTTCCCTGTCCTGAATGTCAGTCGCAAATGTCGTTTCATTAGAAATCGATTTGGCAGCCCGATCCGGAATGACGGGACGGGGGTCAATCCCCTGAGCTAAACTCCACATCTGACGACCCGGCGACCCAAAACGACTCTCTAAATCTTCCACCGACCTTGCTTTCAACTGCCTGATCGTATGAATCCCCAGATCCGCTAATTTTTTTTCGGTGGCTTTACCTACACCCCAAATGCGATTCACCGGTAACGGTTCCAGAAAGGCATGCACTCCGGAAGACTCAATCACAGTAAATCCGTCCGGCTTATCATGGTCACTGGCCAGCTTGGCGAGGTATTTGTTGGGTGCCACGCCTACCGATGCAATTAAGCCCAGCTCCGTAAGAATTTCCTGCTTGATCCGACGACCGATCCCCTCGGCACTGCCAAATAATGCAGCACTGCCGCTTACGTCCAGAAATGCCTCATCTAATGAAAGTGGTTCTACCAGCGGCGTATAGCGAAAGAAAATCTCACGTAACTGTTTTGAAATTTCAGAATAAAAACCAATGCGAGGCTGGATTACCATGGCTTGCGGGCACAGCTGTAACGCTGTTTTCGTTGCCATGGCACTGTGGATGCCGTATTCCCGGGCTGCATAACTACAGGCTGCAACCACGCCTCGCGATTCAGGACGGCCTCCAACAATCACCGGCTGTCCCTCCAGTGTCGGATTCTCACGCTGCTCCACCGAGGCATAAAACGCATCCATATCAACATGAATAATCGAATTCGTATGAGGTATTTCCATGGATAAGCTCAGATTCTCTTCCGGCCAGGTACAACCTTATCATCATGGAATTCTACACGGAAACCACTCAAACCCCTATCGCGTTTCCCCAGCCACACCTCGGTGCAAAACAACCAGAGGCTATCTTCAGAATTCAGGTTTGACAATCCGCCAACATCGATGGATGCGACGGTTACGGTAATCTTCCGGAACCGTCTGTTTACTGATCTCATGGCAGTCCGCCGGGATCTTCGCCTCATCAAATTTGAAACGGCGATAGTTGGTAGAAAAATAAATCACGCCCCCGGGTCGCATACGATTTAACACATGCTTCAACAAGCTGTCCCAATCATCCTGAATAATCCAATCCGCGGTTGTCGATTTGCTGTTGGAAAACGTGGGAGGATCCACCACCGCTAGATCAAACATCTCCTGCTGAGGCAATTCGGAAATATATTCACGCACACCCGCGGTAATGAAACGGTGCTGGTTGCCGGAAAACCCGTTGAGCTGCATATTTCGCTCGGCCCATTTCAGATAATTCTGCGACAAGTCCACACTGGTCGTCGAAGCGGCACCCCCGTCCGCGGCATAAACGGTGAAGGCCCCCGTATAAGCAAACAAATTCAGAAAATCCTTGTCGCGGGCCTCGTCAAATATCATCTTCCGAGTCTCACGATGATCGAGAAACAGACCGGTATCAACGTAATCGGTCAGGTTAACGATAAATTTCAGACCGTTTTCCTGCGCTTCAATTTCATATTTTTCATCTGCTAAATGTTCGTGCTGGCTCTTTCCTTTTTGTTGTTTACGACGTTTCAAAATCACCTGAGCCTGAGGTAAATCCAGTGCATCCGCCGCCGTGGTTTGCATCAGTTCAAGCCATTGCTGATGAGCTGCCAAATCGCGCTGGTGCGGGCGTTCAAATTCAGTCAGATGCAGATGGTCTTCATAGCGGTCTACCACCAGCGGGATTTCCGGGATATCCCTTTCATACAGGCGGTAACAGGTAACGCCTCGTTTTTTGGGCCATTTTCGTAAATGCCGAGCTCGTTTCACCAAACGCCGGCGAAATAAATCCGCTTGTTCCAGAGCCTTGTCATCCAGTTCGCCAAATACGGCCCGGGGGGATTCATCCAGATTTCGCGGACCGTGAAATTGGTAGTAGGTACATTCGATCCGCGCGTTATAAAGTTTACGGCGGCGATCCGCCCGCTTTTGGATGACCCTCTCAAAACGATCAAACGCAGTCAGCACATAGTGGGACCAGGTGGGTAAACGACGGAGGACTTCCGGCATCGATTCATACAGCGGTTGAAGATCCTGATAGTCACTCAATCTCTCGCCATAGGGAGGATTGGTGATCAGACATCCAAAACGCCGACTGCTTTGGAGCTCTGCAAAGGGCTTTTCTTCAAAATGAATATTGTCCCCGACACCTGCTAATTCCGCATTGCGACGGGCTATTTTGAGGACGCGAAAATCAATGTCGGTCGCCAATAACATCTCCGGAAAAGCCGGCTCTCGTAAATCCTGAGCCTCGATTTTCGACTCCTGCCATGTTGCCGCCGGGATTTGAGGCCAGGCACTTGCCGCAAATTCACGCTGACTGCCCGGAGCCATGTTTCGCGCTAACATCGCCGCCTCAATCGGAATCGTACCACTACCACAAAACGGATCGATGAAAGGCCGCTTCTTATTCCAAAAACTGAGTTGCACCAGCGTCGATGCCAAGGTTTCCTTGAGTGGAGCGCCTCCGGCCTGCTCACGATAACCACGCTTATGCAAACTCGGACCGGTCGTATCAATCGTCAGCGTTGCCAAATCATCCAGCAACGCAATCTGACACTTATACAACGGACCGTCTTCGGGAAGTTCCGACACCCCATGCTGGTGACAAAGCGCTTCGACAATCGCCTTTTTAACCGCCCGCTGACAAGCAGGCACACTGGACAACTGAGATCGAATCGATCGGCCTTCAACCGGAAAACGACCATGGATCGGAATCCATTGATCCCAGGGTAAACCCTTGGTCGTTTCAAACAGAGCATCGAAGTCTCTGGCCGGAAAAGCCGCCATTTGTATGAGCACGCGATCGGCTGTCCGTAACCAGAGATTCGTACGACAAATCGCCGCCAGATCACCCGAAAACTGGATCCAGCCAGGGGCAATCACTTTACCTTCATACCCTAACGCAGCTAATTCCCGTTTAACAACCGCTTCGATACCAAATGCCGTTGTTGCGATTAATGTGAATGGTTGTGTCATGCACTCATTCCAGTGACTCTTCCGATGCGGAGTCTGCTGATTTCACAATGCTGTGGATCTGTTTGCCGGGCGAAGCCGTACATTTTGAACAGCCTGATGACTGTTTGCCCCGGATAACACGTACCACGCGTGTGATTACGTAGCCCGCCGATAACAGGATCATCACCAGCACCAGTCCATTTTGAATCGTATCATTCATGACGCCACTCGACTAACAATCACAAAGGTCACCCAGGCTGCAGCGTAGGCCAAAACGGTCATATAGACAAAGGTAAACAGAGGCCACCGCCATGATTGCGTTTCCTTCTTCAACACGGCCAGTGTGGAAACGCATTGCGCACAGAGTGCAAAAAACACCATGATCGATAACGCAACCGGAATCGTATATACGGGCTTTTCCGGATCATCATCCCAATGCGCGCTGCGCAACTGGTTCCGCAGTCCCTGGGACGATTCGTCCGCTTCCGCTCCCAAATTATAAATCACACCCATCGTACCAACGACCACCTCACGGGCCGGAAAGGATGCAAGAACCGCAACTCCGATTTTCCAATCCCAGCCGAGTGGCCGGACCAGCGGTTCAATCGCCTGCCCTGCCTGCCCTAAATAACTTTGGCGTAAATGTAAGCCTGCGACCCGAGTCTCATATTCCACCTGCAGCGCGTCCAGTCGCTGCTGTTGCTGTGGTTGAACCTGCCGATTGGCTTGTGCGTCCGATGCAATCTGCGTTTGGAGCCGAACTAATTCCGGCATTTCCGATTCAATCTGTAACCGGGCTTCATCATTTTGAGGGAAGTAGGCCAGAGCCCAGATTAAAACCGTGCATGCCAGTATTAACGTCCCCGCCTGTTTGACAAACTCCTTTCCCTGTTGCGACATCTTGCGTAATACAACCATGACGCTTGGAATTTTAAATCCTGGCAACTCCATAACAAACACCGGCGTTTCACCACGAAGGATCGTTTTCTTCAGAATCCAGGCTACCGCTACGGCCACCACCATACCCAGGAGATACATACTGAAAAGAACCACCGCCTGCTGACTCAACCATCCACCCAGTATCCTCTTTTCCGGAATGCAGGCAGCCGTAAGAAGGATGTAAACCGGTAACCGGGCACTGCAACTCATCAACGGTGCAATTAACATCGTCGCCATCCGGTCATTACGGTTTTCAATCGCACGGGCCGCCATGATACCGGGAATGGCACACGCAAAGGATGATAGTAACGGAATAAAGGACTTTCCGCTGAGCCCCACACGGGACATCATGTTGTCCATCAGATAAGCTGCCCGCGCCATATAGCCAAAATCTTCTAATAGACCAATAAAGAAAAACAGAATCAGAATCTGAGGAAGGAAGATAACCACACCACCGATTCCGGCGATCACGCCGTCAACCAACAACGACTGAAAGATACCGGCAGGTACGATTGATTCGACACCTCCGCCCAACCAGCTGAATCCCGCACTGATCAGATCCATCGCCGGGGCAGCCCAGGTGAAAACTGCCTGGAATAAAAGCACCAGCATCATCAGAAATATCAACGAACCGGAAAGGGGATGAATCAGTAGACGATCCAGCCATCGATCCCGGATGTGATTCTGACTCGTGCCTGTGACCAGCGATGCGACCGTGCTGTTGATCCAGGCATATCGCGCGGTTGGTTCCGCCGCAATCGAACGACAATTCCGTTCCCTAAGCTGACGCTTGCACTTGCTGACGACCGGGGACAATTCGGCTTCGATAGCTGTTTCCGTGGCCAAAGCATTCAGGAATTGACGACGAACCAATGACTGCTCGGGAACCGACCGATCCGCTGTCAACTCCGCAACCCCCTGCTCAATCTCCTCGTCAAGCTCAATGCAGACGGACGAAGTGGTTGCCCGGGATACCATTGCCTGCCGCAATTCAGAAATACCCTGCTTGCGATTACCATGGGTTACCAATACAGGTACACCCAACTGACGTTCTAACCCTTCAACGTCGATCGAAAGATTAGAACTCTCTGCAATGTCCATCATGTTCAATGCAACCACGGCCGGAATTTTCAACTCCAACACCTGAGTTGTCAGATAGAGATTGCGAGTAAGGTTACTGGCGTCCAGAACACATACAATAACATCCGTTGAATCGTCGGAAGCAGGGTCCAGTAAGACGTCCACAGCGACTTGCTCGTCCGGCGAACCTGGCACTAAGCTATACAACCCCGGGAGATCGGTAATGACAACTTCAATGTCATCCTGCCAACAACGACCCTGAAACTTTTCAATCGTCGCACCCGGGTAATTTCCTACCTGCTGTTTACCGCCCACCAACGCATTAAATAACGATGATTTCCCCGTATTGGGATTGCCTAACAGGACGACTTGTAACACCTCGTTTTGTTTGCTCATGGATCGCACTCATCAGCAATGGATGCCGTTAATAACTGCACCCGGCGAGCTTCTGCAGAGCGTAAACTCAGAGTGAATCCCAGAATTTCAAACTCCAGCGGATCGCCCATCGGTGCCGCAGCGATACGGGTGACCCGTGTGCCTGCCACAAGCCCCATTTCCATTAATCGTAACGAAATTCGGTCTTCGCCTTGAACTTCAGCGACGACCCCTGTTTCGTCGTTTTTCAGGTCGGAAAGAAAAATCTCATTCATCGCGGCATCATGTCCTGATAGGAATCCAGCTCCCGGGCTGTTTTGCACTCTAAAGTCAGACCTATTCTCCACCACATCTGTATCCTTGTCGACGTATCCACAACTGAGAAATCCAAAACGCCCCGAAACCTTTAGCAATCGCCCGTTTAACACTGTAATAACCCGCATAATCGTTAAAGATTAACAATTCAGCCGGACGATTTTAGAGGAGGAATCTGCAAGGCTGCTAGACGCATTACGTACCATCAATTGACAGGGCCCACCGTGATCGGGAACATCAGGCAATTTGTTCTTGTCCTCGTTTTTTTATCAACGACATGGACAGGAGAGCTGAGCTCGCAAGATCCGGTTACACCGTCACCGAGTGACATTCCCACATTACCGGAGACAACCGTTCAGGGGGTAATCCCGTTTCCACACGATCCCTTACGTATCTGGCTCGACAACGGACTGGACGCTCAGGGCGGCCAACTATTTCAAAACGGCAGCCGCTCCACACAGACGCTGCTACGCGCACCCACGCACCGTAGTATCATCGACCTCCGCGAACTACTCGAACGATCGCCCGTCGACATGCTTCAGGCGGTCGAGCGTGAAGCAGGCGTTTTGATCCAGCGAACGCAGCGGGGAGCTGCGTCGCCATTTATCCGGGGCCTTACCGGACAACAAATCGTCATTTTGGTGGATGGGATTCGCATGAACAATGCGACCTTTCGAACCGGACCCAATCAGTATTTTAATACCGTTGATCCCGGCATGGTGGATCATATCGAAGTCATTCGTGGCCCTCAAACCGTCCTCTATGGATCCGATGCCATGGGCGGGGTAATTAATATCATCACGCGTCAGACGGCTGCTCAATCCACCCCGAACGGTCCGGTAAAAACGTGGACGAATCGTTTCTCATCCGCTGACAATGGTTTCTACACACGCGTCAACTACCAATTCCATAATGGGAAAACCGGAATCTTTATGGGGTCCGGCTATGCCAATATCAATGAACTGGATCGGGGGGGCTCCCTCGGCAGGCAACCCGCAACCGCCTATTCACAGTACTCCGGAGATATTCGAATTGATCGGATCATTGCAGAGAACCAATCCCTCACCATCTCCCTACAGCAATTCGTTCAGGAGGATCTGTTCCGAAGTGATCGGTTCCCGTCACGTCGCACCGTCTTCGATCCCCAACAGCGTACGATGGCATACCTGCGTATGCAGGGGCACGACATGGGAAAATTCTTCGATCAGTATGCACTCACCTTCTCCTACCACCGCCAGCGTGAACAGATTAATGATCGCCGTATCGGAACCACTTTTTTTGAAGAATCTGAAACCGATAATCATACGTTTGGATTCTCCCTTCTGTTTGGAAACGATCTGGCAGACGAGGCCCATCTAACCTATGGCGTTGACATGTACAACGATGTCGTCGACGCCTACAAAAATCGGTTTGACACGGCCACAGGAAATTTTCTGTCCTCACAGCAACCAAACTATCCCGATGACGGATGGAGTCGACAGACGGGCACCTTCCTGCAATGGGACAAACAACTAAACGACCGCTTAGGTGTCACAGCCGGAACACGCTTTACCCGCGCACACGTTCAGGCAACACCGACACTGGAAGTTGATGATGACGGAGATCCTGCAACCCCGCCCGTCGATACCCCTGTCCATATTTCACCCAGCTTCGATAACTGGTCAGCTAGCGGTGGATTCGCCTACCAGCTAAAGGATGAATTGATGCTGGTCGGCTCGATTTCCGAGGGTTTTCGATCACCGAATCTGGATGACCTCGTCTCCAACAACGATAACGTCCAGCAATCCGCTGCCGATACACCCAGTGTCGACCTGTTACCCGAAACCAGCCTGAGTTATGAAGTTGCGTTGAGAAAAGAAACCGACGACCTCCGTTGGCAGGCAACCACCTATTGGATGGATATTGAAAATATGATTCTACGCACACCTGCCGGAACGGACGGGACAAGTGTCCTGTTCTCCCGCAGTAATCGGGATTCCAAAATCAATGGGGTCGAATTCTATGGTGAAAAGAGAGTCGATGACAACTGGACCATGTACGGGCATTTCTCGTACATTCTGGGACTGGATGAAGTCCTCAACGAACCGCTCAGCCGCATTCCACCCACTCAGGGTATTCTTGGATTGCGCTGGCGGAACTCGGATAAATATGAGTATCTGGACTTCTTTGCCTGGATGGTCCGCCGACAGGATCGACTCAATTTCCAGGACATCACCGACAGCCGTATTCCCGCCGGCGGTACGCCCGGCTACGCCACGTTTAATATCCGCTATGGAACCATGATCCGTGAATCACAGCGGCTATCAATTGAACTGGAAAATCTATTGGATAAGGCCTATCGGGTGCATGGCAGTGGTGTCGATGGTTCCGGGTTCTCTGCCAACGTGCAATATAGCTTTGAATTCTAGATCCGGTTTGCTACAGCACCGGCTTGGGAATCAGGGGAATGGAAATCTTTTACCCCCTTAGCGCACGATCATCTCGCCATTCATCACGAGCCAGTGCCCCGGAAACGTACACAAATACGGATAACTCCCGGGCTCCTGCGGCGCTTTGAAGTAGATCGTGAACTGCTCACGCGGCAAAACAATGTCCGTAAACGCCAGTACGGAATCCGTCTCAGGTACATACTGCCTGAGCATGGCATCCGGATCCGAAATCAATTTATTGGTTAGATCACCCACTTGTTTCAGCGTACCGGGCTTTAACAATGCCCAATTATGGGGCACCACATCCGGATTCTTGAGTGTCAGCGCAATCAGCTCACCCGGCTTCACCTGAAATGACCGAGTACGAAAGGAGAGATTGCTGCCGGTTTCAATTTCGATGGCGCGGGCTCCGGCGATGGCATTAATGAACGGATTCGGAATCTTCCGGGTGGCCATTGCCAGATCGGCGATCAGTGGATGCGGCGCAATCGGCTTATGAATCAACGCCTTTAAACCGGGTGCGTCGACAAACGAGTCCTGATCGAGCGCATGTACCGTTACAAACAGCTCCCGAAATTCCCCGCCGGCAACCTGCACTCGTAAATACAACTGATTCACGGGCTGAATATCCGGCATCTCCAAAAACAGGGACTTACCATCGCCCACGAGATGGGCTGACTTAATCGGTACATAATCATGTCCCAGCATCCCCCGGTGCCGCGATGAATATTCCGGAGAACCATACTGTCCGCCATATCGATAATTCCAACACATCGCAAAATGATTCTGGAATTGCGAGGCAATATCGGCGTCGAGGGCTTCAGAAAACGAGAGGAGCACTCCATTGCGATATACATGAAATCCCAGGGGCTGTTGTACCTGACCTCCAGTGTAGCGAACGCGCTGAAAGCAGCCATCCTGAGGTGTATAGGAACCCCAGCCCTGCATACCCGTCACATACAATTGCCCGTCTCCGGGACTGAACCGGCCTCGGTGAACACCGGACAAGAAATCACCCGGCAGCGGGACCACCGCCCCCTGTAACTGGCCTGCAACTTCATCACGCAACACCATGAACATGTTCCCTGTACCAAAGGAAAAATGGAGTATTTGGTCTGTTAAGGGCCCCCAACGCTGGCTTTGGACTACCTGTTGCCCACCCGCCTGATTGTCCAAACCTCGTGGCAAATAGGCAAAGGGGAAATCCGGGATTTGCTGACCTTGGGGCCCGGGAAATCCAAAATGAGGCGTCCCTTTCTGGTCCAGCCGAAAGGCACAAATCATCGATGCCGGTGTCCAGGTCCCCTCAGCACATGGAACGGTCATCACGCGGTCAGCGGTTAATCCTAATCCGTCCGGATTACGGAAACCGGTAGCCATCACATCCACCTGAAGTCCCTCTTTGGATATGCGTAGAATCCCCTGACCCCCGACCGCCGTGTAAAAGTCGCCTGCCGCATCCCGCTCCAAACCACAAATAAAATCATGACCCGCGGGGGATGTCTTAAATTGATTGCTGTAACATTCGTAGAAATCCGCTTCCCCGTCAGCATTGCTGTCGACCAGACGGGTCAATTGATCCCGACAGACAACAAAAATCCCGTCCTGGTCAACGACCATTCCAAGCGGTTGATGCAAGCCGGATGCAAAACGCTGCCAGGTAGCTTTTGTCGACGGATACTCATAATTCGTGATCCGCCAGACATCGCCGTGCATCGTACACAACAGGACGGAACCATCGCCTGGAAATCCAATGCCACTGCCAAAAAACGGAACATTCCACGGGTTATCCGCCGGAAGTTTCAGTGTGTCAATCGCATAGGGACGCTGGTTTCCATGTTCCACTGCCGACGCCAGTGTGCGGGGCCAAATGCGTTCCGGGGCAGTCAGGGTTGAGACGGCGGAAGTTTCCATCCCTGCGGTAACCTGTCGGTGGAACGTTCCGTCGACAATCGCGGGCGAATCATGGTACGTCTTCCCATTGATTTCATATACAAACACAACCCGCTGACCGGACCGATAGTATCCTTTGTAGCGACTCGTCGTGATCTCCGCCCGGGGAACGATCGGCTTTCCCTTTTCAGAAAAAGCAACCGCCGTGCCGGCCATCGTCACACCTCCTAAAAATCCATGCCGCACATCAGAGAACTTCAGAAAAGGTCCGCTCCAAACCTGCTGGTAAGCCAGCGTTTCCGGGTCAAAGACACAGGATAGCTCCTGGTCCTTACCCAGACGTACACAAACACTACGGGTAATCGTCTGTGTTCCATCACGAAATACCCCACCCAGCACTCGACCCAATACGACATGATTCCAACGGTTGCTCGCCCAGGTCTGCTCATTCTGGTTTCCCCAGTGCCCCTGCTCTCCTCCGTCCAGTCCGGGAAACGGCGTCAGTAGCGGAGCAACCCTCTCCCCGGCAGCCAGTTTCCGACGAAAATATTCCGCTTGCTTCGCATAAAAATCATATTGTCGGTCCCGATTGATTTCCGCTTCCCAGTAGGGATGAGCTTCGGGGTCCAAAGGCTTTCGCGTAAATGGAAAATCGGCAGGGCCATGGGAATGAGCACGGGCATGCTCCAACAAAGGCTCCATTTCACTCAAAGGAATCCCTTCCGGATCCCCCAGCCCGGTTACAAAACGGATCAAATCATAGACTTGTTGATGCGTATAGGTTGCCAACAGGTTCTCGGGCATCAGTGTACCCACTTCCCGGGTTGCCTCAACTTCGTTCAATGGAATCACCAACTGGTGATCCGCACCCCGACTCGGGTCATGCAGTACGATGGCTGTATCTCCGTGCGGCTTCACATAGCCACTGAGCGATTTACCATCCGTTGTCAGAATCGCCATGGCTTTGAATTCCGGTTTCACTTCGCGTTTGGGCCACAACACGGATTCCACGATTTCACGAGGCTTACGATCTTTGGACAGCTCGGTGAAGGCCGGACCAACGGTACCTCCGACTTTGCCCAATCGATGGCAATTCAAACACGCGGTTTTACTGTCGGCGAATAACATCATCCCACGAACCGCGTCCCCCTGCAATTTTGCCTTGGCCAGCAACTCCGTTACCAGTTCTGCAGAATAAGCAGGCGTCGCTCCCAAACGCTGATGGTCGGTTTCCGACGGCGCCACACGGGTGCTGACTTTTTTAAGGGGGGCAATCGGGGTACGCAACTTGGGGCGGGGAACTGACTTTTGACCGTCCAACTGCTTCCTGATCCAATCCAAACCATCGAGATTGTCCTGTAACCGAAGCTCAACATCATCCTGCGTGTGCCCAATGATACCCAGCGGGCCGGTATAACCGGATTTACGAATCAGCCCTAACAGCTGCACATCTAACTTATCCACACCCAGCGGCAGTATTTTACGACCGATTTCTTCGCCGCCACGCGTCATGCCGTTAAGATTCAAACAGAGAAGGTGCGGTTGCAGAAGCTTCAGGACCGCTGCGAAATCATCGATCCGCGAATGCGCGTGATGCTGGTTATATACAATGCCAACGTTTTCAATTTGATGCTCTTTTTGCAGATGGATGCACACAGCAACCATGTTCTCCGGCTCACCGCCCCATCCACCATGATTGTACAATCCGACCTGACTACCCATTTTCTTTGCGCGAGCTAACAACGGCAGCATTTGCTCAGCCGCATGCTTGACTTTGGCTTGTTGTGAATCACCCTGGGCAGCCGGTAACATCGACCATATCTGAGGGCTTAAGCCATATTTTTCAAACAACTGAAAGGCCGTTTCGTGCTGACCCCAAAACGCAAAATATTCGAGACCCTGTTTTTTGTATTCGAGTATCTCCTGTTCAAATGTGGCAACATGTTCCGCACGCCAGTCATAGGCAATTTTTTTCAGCCCCAAACGTGCACACATGGCAGCCCGTTCGGCCGGTCCTCGTTTCTTCCCGTCAAAAGGGACGATACACCACGCCACAAGATTGTCACGATCAAAAATGTCTGCTGGCTTATCCGTACCAAACGACGGGTGAACCGTAGAAAAAAGTATCCCAAACAGAAGGAATACAACGCTGTAACCGTTTTTAAACATAATCTCTCGTATCATCAAAACAGGGTTCGTTAAACAGCCATGATACTAACTTTTAACAACCGAGGCGAATCAAGAAAACGAAGTACCCCATCGTGGAAACACGGCCATCCGAAGAACCCCGGAGCACACGCTGCTCGATTTCCGAACTGACTAACCCGTGAGTTCCGCCTGATAGGGCAGTTCCATAGCATCTGCGACCGCTGAATTAGTAATCTCACCCTGATGAACATTTACCGCTTCGCGGACGGGTGGGTACCGTAATGCCGCCGGAAGAATCCCGTGGTTAGCAATGATCATGGCCCAGGGCAATGTCACGTTACACAAGGCGAAGGTACTGGTTCGGCCGACGGCGCCCGGCATGTTCGTTACACAATAATGCACGACCTCTTCTTCCAGAAAAGTGGGTTCGCTGTGAGTCGTTGGTCGCGTCGTTTCCACACATCCACCCTGGTCGACTGCCACATCAATAATGACGCTGCCGGCCTTCATTGACTTCAAATCTTCGGCACTGACCAATCGGGGGGCTTTGGCTCCCGGAATCAGTACGGCACCGATCACCAGATCGGCCAAAGGGAGTTGTTGTCGCACGACATGACGGTCGCTAAATAGAACATTCACATTGGCCGGCATCACGTCATCCAGATATCTCAGGCGATCCATATTGATATCCAGAATAGTCACATCGGCCTGAAAGCCGGCGGCAATCCGGGCAGCATTAGCACCTACAATACCACCGCCAAGGATCAGGATATGGGCAGGGGGCACGCCCGGTACCCCTCCGAGCAGAATGCCACGACCCATTTGAGGTTTTTCCAGATACTTGGCACCTTCCTGTACGGACATCCGTCCCGCCACTTCACTCATCGGAGTCAGCAATGGCAGGTGACCGTTTTTGTCCTTCAGGGTTTCATATGCAACGCAGGTCGCTCCCGACTGCATCATCGCTTCCGTTAGTTCACGATTGGCGGCAAAATGAAAGTACGTAAATATGATCTGCTGAGGTCGGATTTTTTCCCACTCGGCAGGTTGAGGCTCTTTAACCTTGATAATCATCTCGGCGCGCTCAAACAAATCGTTGACCTCTGCCATTTCCGCACCCTGCTTGAGGTACTCATGATCCGAGATACCCGATCCCAAACCAGCGCCCGGCTCAACCAGTACCGTGTGTCCACAACGAGCAAGTTCTTCGACTCCCACAGGCAACAGAGCGACTCGGTATTCATCGTGCAGTGTTTCACGGGGGACACCAATGATCATGATTTTTCTTTCACAAAAAAGGGGCATCAACAAGCATCTTTGTCGTGACTATTGTTCAGTCATGTGCCTGCTTTGACAACCAGCTAATCGCGGAATTTCTGAGATATCTTCATCGACTCTATGACAGCCAATGAACCCTCCCTTACCCGAATTGCTCTTCGCAATACGATGATCCTGACACTCGATACCTGAAGGTGTTGGTCTAAGGAACCATTCTGCACGGACGTTCTGTAAATTCAAGCAACCGCGGGTTACATAAAAATGTCTTTGCGGTGTACCTTTTTGAGGGGTACAAGCCCTTCATTACGCGCCTGTTGCAGAAATTCACGCCCTTCGTCACGCTGCATAAAGTACATTTTTCCGGGACTGACTAATTCATGCCAGTGTTTCAGAAAGATATCCGCCCGGTCACGATTACGAGCCAGTTCGGTGGGAACCGCATGGACCATAACCAGTTTTGTCTCCAGATTCTTTTCCAAGACTTCATAGTCTAATTGGGCAGCCATGAATTCCTCCATGTATTCTGCAACGAAGGTTCGTTTGGTCTTTCGCGAGATATCACCAATGGCCACTTTACGTTCAATCAGATAGCGAGGGTCTCTGATAGGCGCAAATATCTCCGCAACCGCCTCTGAAAAAATTCGACTCGATTCTTCATCGGTTTCCTTCATAAACACGCGAACGTAACCGCCATCTCGCGCGCCGACATGGACGTATTCTTCAACGTCCTCAAGGACAATGGAGGTAAGAATCTCCGATTCCACCAGTGATTTCAAAACGGCACAGCTCACCGCAAACGTAAAAGTTGCTTCATCCCAGGGAGTTTCTGCATAGCTAAACGGAGGAAATCCTTTTCCCTTCAACTCGGGTCCTAACAGTCCCGGATCCATTTCCACCGAAGTCTGGGGCTCCCGTTGATAGGGCTTCCCAATTCCCCACAATTCCCGGGCCTCCCCACGTTTCGGAATACGGGAAATCATGTCATCGTTGAGCAATCCTGCGGAACTCTCCACACCTTCAGGTTTTAGCTCTGTGAGAGCCGCATGGACATGGCCAACGCCCTTTTCAATAACCCCGTCGTCGGTGATACCAAATATCTGAGTGTGTTTTTTGGTGAAGCGGATGTAGTCATCCAACCCTTTTACGTATTCCGGTGCCAGACATACGACATCCCAGTTGTTTGCCAGTTTCTCGGGTTCATCGGGATCCAGACGCATGGAACGCCCGCGCAACTGGTTCACCGAGGTATGGGTGGTCACGCAGGTCAGATCGACCAGGACATTAATCTTGTTTGCATCCCAGCCTTCCCCCAACAGACCCCGGGTGCCCACCAGACATTTGGTGATGCCCTGCTGAAACAAAGCCGTAATCATTTCCACATACAGTCGCGGTGACCAGTCAGCTCCCTGACCTTGCATTACATGAAAACCATCTACACTGCGCCATTTCCAGTCGACTTTGAATCTGCTCCGCTCCAACCAGTGTTTTGCCGCGTCATCGAAAACTTCCTTCAGATCATCATCGACTAAAACGCTGGAACCGGTGACCAGAACCGGATCGAGCCTGTCCGTTTCCTCATCGGTTAGAATCTGTTTGAACGCGGCAACTGCACCTCCCGCTTCATTGCTGAGCAAATGGCTGATGTCTTCCGAGACGGCGGAGGTTTTTTCGTAGTCACAAACCACCACCGCACGAATCCTGTCACCCAGATCTGCCATTTCAGCTTTGAGAATCGGTTGCAGTGCCTTCACCTTGGCTTTGGAATAGGCCAACACCCGGCTAATGGGGGAAGCACATGCCTGGGAGCCCGTTTCCGTGATTTGCATCCCCAGCATCCGCAGCTGCGTCTTCAGCTCCCCCGCTAAATCATGCAAACGCGGGTTTTCATCCACCATCAGATACGTGCGGACATATCGATCCAGACAAGGGGTTACATATTTAAGCGTATCACCGTACTCCATATGCTGATCTTCAGATAACGCAGGGACGTGAAGTGGAAAGGCACGGCCGACATGATAGAGATAGACCCGGGCAGCTACAGAAAAACGTGGAAGCCGATCGGCATAATCACCCCAGTTCTCGGCGGGACCCCCAAGCAGCATTCGCTCCTCCAGTGTCTTATAGATGAAATCCGGAAGCGACATCCGCCCGGTTTCCGCATCCCCCTGGGAAACCGTTTCCAGTAGCTCTAACAACCGGTCATTCATGTTGGAAACAAAAGTAAGTTCATCGTCCATCGGACGAGTGAAATAACAGAGATCCTGATACGGAGCCAGATAACCTTCTTTGACTACGGCGGGAATCGGTACTTCAAAATCAATTTCACCTATAAATTTATGGTATTGCTCCCAACTCACTGTATCGTAATCACCCGAGTGGGGAGGCGTTGCCGTCAGTCCAAGAATATAGGGATCCCCAAAAAAATCACGTATGCCATGCATAATCCGGCCCCAGTGACCCAGTAAATGGTGACATTCGTCCAGAATGACAAGATTCACCTCCATGTCTTTCAAATATTGCAGGTTCTCAACGGCACTTTTATGAAGTGTGTCTATTCCTCCTGATTGCGTCGCGTGGGCATCTCTAACTTTTTTGACATGAGCGCCAAAGCGTTGTTTGAAATAGTCCGGGTTGTGCTCTCGCAGGTCGTTGATCCAGATCATCGCCTCATCGGGATCCCGAGCAAGGTTCTTTTCCATCAACTTGCTCACCCAATCACTAATTGCCAAAGATTCAAAATCCGACTTATTTTGACTGGGCAGCGTAATCGACTGATAGGTAAAGGAATTCAGCACGGATGGATTCTTGGGATCGGAGCTCAGGTGCCGTTGATGAACGACATCATCGTCTTCGGTGAAGAGATCCAGCCGTGACAACCACTGCGACTGGATTGCCGTGTTGGGAGACAGTACTAAAGCCGGGCATTTGAAAAACTCTGCCCAAAGATAAAGCCCGGTAATGGTTTTTCCCGAACCGGGCGGTGCAACAATATAGTATTCCTTGTTTCCGGCATCAAATTGTTCCCGTACGACCTCTGCCACTTCTTTCTGCGTAGGCCGCAGAGTTCCTGCAAATTTTATATCTGGAAAAGCCATATCGGAAATGCTGATTTTCGTACCAATGCGAGTGCCAGGAATCGTCCACCGCTGTCGAACTTAGTATATTCGAATCGCATGAGAATTTGAGTAGTAAAAACAGGCCATGACGTGGTCTCATCACTTAATCATGACACGACTGCTGGCTAAAACTTTTCGCTCATCCGTAACATCGACATACCAGGCGGTGGTTTTTTCCGGAACCGCAGGTCCACGGATTGTGTCCCCGTCAATGACCAGCGAAACCGTAACCCACTTACGATCTGAATTCTTTACATGGGGTTCGGTGGTGTAGTGCAGTTGAGCTTTCACCAGTTTGGTTGAGGATTTGACCTTGGCACGGATCTTACCGTCCTGGATTTCAGGTTGTGCCACGACCGGCATAGGTTTCCCACCCTTGATGTACTGGTCAATAAAGATAAAGAACTCCGGAAAATCGAAAATATGGCCATGCCGCATACGGAGTTGAATGCTGTAGTTTTTCTCGCTGGTGACCAACGCACATGTTTTTGCATAACTATCCATCGGATAGGCAAAATCATTGGTCCCATTCAGGAACATCACCGGCATTCGGGCCGAAGCAATATACATCGAAGGATCCCAAAGTTTGTTCCATTTCGCAATTTGTGCCGGGTTCATTTTGCTGAATTCCGAAGCAACCCAGGCACTGTTGTCTTTCAGAAATCCGCACCCGTAAACCGGCATGGCAACCTGAAACCGCGAATCCAGTCCTGCAACGATGCACGTTAAGTAACCACCCCAACTGATCCCCGTCAGCGCCGTCTTTTGCTCATTCACTTCGGGAAGACTTCGTAACAGCGAATGGCTGCGAATGACATTGGCCACCGCATGATAAGACCACTGATCTGTCAGTGGGCCATCAATCGTAGAGAATTTGTCCTGATGTGACTGATCCGGACCGCCATCTTCAAGTGGTTTCCGATCTTTACCTTTGCCCGCCAGGTCCATGGCGATGGCGGCATATCCACGGCTCGCCCAGAGGCGTGCCCAGTTTGAGAAAGCGGTTCCACCACCACCATGAACCAGCACGATACCGGGAAACTCTTTTTTATCTGTTTCGATGCCCAGGGTACTTGGTGAGGCATAGTAGGCAAAAACACGCGTGGGCTTTGCTTTGTAATCCTCCCCCTGATACGTCAAGGAATGAACAGGCTCATCCTGATTCAGCCATTGAAATGGTGGCACTTTTTGAAGCTGCTCTAAATTCCAAGGTGTCGAATCGGGTAAAGCAGCAGGTTCAGCCGCCATCGTCATTTTTGAAAAAAACAGCAGACCTAAAATGGCGAAATAAAATCGATTCATAGAATGCTGGCTCTTCTCGTGGGTAAAAGTAACTTGCGATACAAAATAGAGTCGTCCGAAATCACAGACGAAACGCCACCGCTGACGTATAATCCATACTTTAGCTCTTCACCCTTAAGATACCTGTCGACTCATGCGAAACCTAGTAGCCATTTGTTTTATCTTGATCTCCTTCCTGGGCTCATGCGTCATCCTGCACGCTGACAAACCCAATTTTCTAGTCATCATGGTCGACGATATGGGCTATTCCGATCCTCAGTGTTATGGCGGTGAAATTGATACGCCGCATCTGAATGGTCTGGCCGCCGGAGGACTGCGATTCAGTCAGTTCTACAACTGCGCCCGCTGCTGCCCGACGCGAGCCAGCCTGCTGACCGGATCCTATCCCCATCGAGTCGGTCTTGCACGTAATGGGAAAACCATGGCTGCCACCGCACCCACACTGGCCGAACTGCTCAAACCAGCAGGTTACCAAACGGCGATGACCGGCAAATGGCACCTCTCGGAATTAGCATCCACCAATGACAATCAAGAACGCATTCGCTGGATGAATCACCAGCTTGATCTGGGCATCCCTTTCGCGGATCCCGTTTCCTACCCCCGGCAACGCGGATTTGATCATTATTACGGAGTGATCTGGGGCGTCGTCGATTTCTTCGATCCCTTCAGTCTGGTTCTTAATGACACCGCGGTCAAAAATGTCTCCGACGATTTTTATCTAACGGACTCGATCACCGATTACTCGGTTGACTACATCCACTCTTTTGATAAGAAAGACGAAGAACCTTTCTTTCTCTACGTTGCCTATACCGCACCCCATTGGCCGCTGCATGCAAAGGCCGATGTCATCCGGAAATACCAGGGAAAATACGATGGCGGATGGGAGCAACTGAAAACCGATCGTTTTCAGCGACAGAATGATATGAAACTGTTCCCGCAAAAAACACCTATCGATCCGGTGATCGATCGAGGGAACTCATGGGACAATCTCTCAGCAGAGGAAAAGTCCTATCAGGCTGGAAAGATGGAAGTACACGCCGCCATGATCGATAGTGTGGATCAGGGCATCGGACGTATCATCACCGCCTTAAAGGAGACCGGAGAATTTGAAAACACCGTTATTTTCTTCCTCTCCGACAACGGAGCATCGCCGGAAATTCCGGGATATGCCGGCTACGACCGAAATGGTCAGACCCGCGACGGGAAAATATCGCACCGTGAACGGGAGCTGAAACTACCGGAACATCGCAGTAAACTCGGATCCGCTGAAAGCTATACAGGCCTCGGTCCCGCCTGGGCCAATGCAACCAATAGCCCCCTTCGATACTGGAAAAAGGAAAGCTATGAAGGTGGCTGTCGGACACCGTTCATCGTGCACTGGCCGGCAGGACTCCGGGGTAAAGCCGGTAAACTCACCAAAAATATCGGCCACGTTATGGATATTGCTCCGACATGTCTGGAGCTGGCAGGAGCAAATCAGAGTCCATCCTTCCGTATGGACGGTGAGAGTCTGGTTGGATTATTACAACGAAACGAAGTGAATCAGGACCGTATGCTGTACTTTGAACATATGGGGGGACGGGCGGCCCGATATCGACAGTGGAAGATCTCTGCCCTCTCGGGACAGCCCTGGGAACTGTTTAATATTGATCAGGATCCGGCAGAGACAACCAATCTGGCCTCCCAACAACCGGTTCGACTGGAAGAACTTACCTATCGCTGGAATGACTGGATTCAGTCGATGCCGTCCGCAGCGAAAACACCCCTCAGACCGGCAGCCATAAAAATTGCCAACCAAGCGCTCCACCTGTCCTGCACTGCGTCATCAGGACAACAGGACGGCGTGCTGTTTGCCCTGGGAGGTAGTCAGCAGGGAGTCGCACTGCATATCAAGCAGACACAGCTTACATTCAGTGTCCGCGTCAACGGCAAATTGAAATCCATCACTTCCCACCCGATCGATAACCAAAACCCCATCGCCATCGAAGCGATTCTTGCTCAAAACGCAAAAATGTCGCTGAAAATCAATGGCAAAATCGTTGCCACCGGTCAGGCAGATGGTTTGATCCCCGTTCAGCCGCAGGATGGTCTGAGTATTAACGAGGATGATCAAAGTAATGTTGGTAACTACAACGATCCGTTTCGTTATGCCGGAAAGGTGACCCAGGTCCAGTTGCGTCCCCTGAAACGGCAGACCAAGGCAGACGGTCAAAAGCACAACGCGGATAAGCATGCTCCCAACTTTATTGTCATTCTGTCCGATGATCAGGGTTGGGGGACCACATCGATCCCTTATGATCCCCGGATCAGGCAATCCAAAAGCGATTTTTTTCAAACGCCCAACATGCAACGCATTGCCGATGCCGGCATGCGTTTTACTCAGGCCTACTCAGCCCATACAAACTGTTCGCCTTCCCGCGCGGCACTGCTTACAGGCATTAGCCCTGCAGCTCTGCATTTCAGCGATATTGTTGATCGTAATGCGGGAAATTACTACGTCGGTAATCGCTTAATCCCACCGGCTCATGTCAACCATTTGGATTCAGATACGCAAACCATTGCTGAACGACTCAAAGCTCATAACTCCGCTTATGTGACCGCTCATTTTGGCAAATGGCATCTCAACGGCGGAGGTCCGCGGGCACACGGTTTCGATGCGGGAGACGGTGCCACCGGCAATCGTGAAGGTGGTTTAAAGACCAACCTGCCGGACGATCCGAAAAGGGCTTATAGCATTACCCGCTCGTCGGTTAACTGGATGAACGAACAGGTCGCCCAGGGCAAACCTTTCTATTTACAGGTTTCGCATTTTGCAACCCATTTGGGTTATCAGTCTAAGCCGGAAACAACCGCTCAACTCGAATCCCGCAAACCAGGAAAACGTCACAATAACATCCCGTTTGGTGCCATGATCGAAGATCTGGATACGTCGCTGGGTCAACTGCTGGATGCGATCGATCAACTGGGGATCCGCGACAATACCTACATTATCTATACCGCTGACAATGGAACCTACCCCACGACCGATCCGGAGAATATTAATGGTCCACTCCGCGGCAGTAAGGCTACCTTGTGGGAAGCGGGCGTGCGGGTGCCGATGATCATTTCAGGTCCGGGGATTAAAGCAGGTACCATATCCCGTCAGAAGGCCATCGGCTATGACATTTTGCCGACGATCTGTGACATCCTCGATATCAAGGAGCTGGACGAGCGGGTTGAGGGCGGAAGTCTGCTGCCCGCATTACATCAAACCGGTAACGTCACCCGACCCCGTGATGAACTGTATTTCCACTGGCCACACTATCAGCATCAGAAGCATAGCAAACCTGATTCCACGATTATTGACGGTGATTACAAACTGCATTACTTCTGGGAGTCGGGTGAAGTACAGCTCTTTAATCTTGTCGACGATCTGGCGGAGTCCAATAATCTGGCGGAAACGTATCCGGAAAAAGCTGACGAAATGCGTACCAAACTAAAACAGTATCTACGAGAAATCCAGGCGCAGCTGCCAACGCCCAACAAAGCCTATGCACCTGAAAACGATCCGGCTTTAAAGAAATAGCAAACCGCTTTCTCTCCCTGCCAACTTAGCGTAGTTGTTCGCGAATGAAATTCAGGGCACGTCGGTGTGCCCATTCGATCATCGCCGGATCCCCACCGCCCAGTCCATGTCCGCCATTGGGGACGGTCAGTAATTCATGACGCACTCCGTGCTTTTGCAGCTCGAAAGCCATGTTGGCCGATTCTTCAAAGGGTACGTCGGTGTCCGCAGTACCATGGATCATCACAATCGGCGGGTAATCTCCGGTGATATTACGTAGCGGACAATAGGGCGTGATCTTGTCAGATTCAGAAGCGGGGTCAAAACCGGTGACCGTTTTCGTCCAAATACCATTCTGGCGACAATAGAGATAGAACCGGCCTCGCTTACGACCGGCATCTCCGCGGGCACCGGTCACGACAACATTTCCAACCCCGGCCCATGCATCCTCTTTGGTAATCAGTGGCACCACGGTGCGATAGTGCTCGGAGGGCTCGGTATACCAACGGGCATCCAGACTGCCATAGCCCCAATAGGTCACAAGTGCCTTGGGGCGGGGCTGAAGCGTACCGGACATCATGGTCAGGTAACCGCCGGCCGAACCGCCGGATACCAGCAGTCGACTGACATCTGCATCAAATAATCCCGGGCCTTTTTCGTGAATCCACGTAAGCGCATCACGCAGGTCACTGATGATCTGCTGGATGTTCACTTGGGGTGCAAGTCGGTAATCAATCGATACCAATACATAACCTTCCTCCGCGGCCAATTGAAGCAGCCGCTGAGGAACGCTCTCCCGACTGCCGTTGATCAATGCGCCGCCATGGATCCACACAAGAACCGGACGTTTTTTGCTGTCGGAGGGTCGGTAAACATCCGCCTTAATTTCCGTCGGACCCACCTGTTTGTAAACGTGGGAACGCTTCACCAATTCCGCTGCGTGGGACGATACGGCCGGACTCAATAAAACGGTCACCGCACAGATTATAAAAGGTTGAAAACGCATCCGATGACATCCTTTTGATGGTTCAGGTTACTGGCCCTTTGCAAATCTGTCGTCCCGGGAGCCGCTTCCGCTTCTCCGTTAAACACCAACGGAATTCTGGTAGGCATTTAATGTTGGTCTGGGATGATCGGCTATGTTGACCCAGACATGCACATGGGGATCGCCCCTGAAATACCATACAAATGAAGGGCCTTCCAAACGCCAGTTATCCCAGAGGCCGTCTTCACCAAGATCCCCTTCCTTGTAAAACGCCAAATGACAGGCATCCAAACCTCCCTGTTGTTTCAGACAACGTGTGACTTCATCCTGGTCGGACTGACGGAATGGTTCCAGCAGCAGTTTGAGGACGGATTGGAGATGTTGTTTCTGATCGGCTGAAAACTCGGTTACGGGGAGGCCGTCAAAATTCCCTTTTTTCCCGCGAAACCCGACAAGTTCTTCGGATGGCATCCCGCGAACCACGAGTGCCTGTTCGCGTTGTTTTCCGCTGAACATATCGTAAAGTTTGTTCGCTTCGATCGCCTGATGCCAAAAAACGTTACTGGGATGATGGGCTTCTTCGTACAGACCTTCACCTTCGTGAGCATAAAGAATGGGTCCGCCAAAGGCGACATGTTCTGCACTGTTTCCATCACAGCGAAGGGTCATGTGTCGACTGGCCAGCACAAATTCGAATTCACGGGTTCCCGGTTTTCCGAAGATTGCCAGCGATTGGTTATTGCCAAATCCGCCCACGTCATCTTTCAGTTGTTGATCGAAACGGCTGTGCCAGTCCGGATGGGTCATACCACGAAAGATTTCCAGAGCCAGTTGCTGCTGTTCAGGCGTAAAAAAACTGCTCTTGATGGAAGGCTTGGTAATTTTCCAGTTATTTTCAAGCCGGGTTCTCAGCAATCCCCGCGTTTTATCAACATGGTCCCAGTCGAAACAAACTTCGTTTCTTTGCTTCTCGTTCAGTGAATCATAGAGCACCGATACGAGTGTCTCCGGAGCTTTTGTTTTCTTACCTGCAGCCAGCAAAGGAGGCAATTCAAGAGCCGCAACCGCAGGAGTTGCTAATGCCAGTGCGCCGGTTTGTTTCAAAAAGTCACGTCTTAACAGGCGGTGACTGGTACTCACGAGCGGTTCCGGTGTTTCAGTCATTTTTTCACTCCCCGAATTAAAGGTCAATCGCTGGAAACGGTTTCTATCAACGTACCAAATTAACAAAGCCGCTGCTGACAAATACCTGCATTCGGGATGAAATGCCAGACTGGATTCTCCGTAATGTTGTTACCGATCAATCACGGGGCGCCCCGCGCTCCAGCGAATTGCCTCCCAGAACAGTTCCTGAGGACCCGGAGCCCTTTCACAGTGGGGACTGAATGCCACGACCCGACCCTGCCCATAGCGGTCTGCAATCACAGCCGGTGTTCCCTTCAACCTTTTTGTCTCTTCGTCATCGATCTCGAGATCCGTTTCATAAATTGCCCAGATTTGTACTGAAGAACCGAGGGAATGAAAAATCGGGCCTCCCGAAAACTTGGCCGGATGTTTTCCAACCACCGGTAATTTTCCTGTGCTACGGATGTCCAGCGTGATAATCCCGCTACCGGAAACACCATCATGCTCCGCTTGAATCAACTGCAGTTCCACTTCTCTTTCCGAACAGGCCAGAAACCCCCCGGCACAAACACCCACATAACCACCGCCAGACCGAAGAAATTGTCGAATCGCCTCACGCCGCTGAGCACCAAGCTCCTTACCCTGCGTACTTGACATTCCACCGCCGATGACGAGCACGTCAAAAGCCGGGAGTATACCGGCATCTAATTCTCGCCGAGTGATTAGTTCTAAACGCATATCCTGGTGATGTTGTAAAGAATGCATAATCCACAGGGGACCATGACCACTGGATGAAACCGAACCCTCGTCATCATAAATTGCAACCCGAATTGCTCCCGGTTTTTTTGCCGTGACCGTTCTAACCGGTAATATCTGGTCAACGCTCGTCGAGTCATCAATCATCTCCAAAAACGTCAAAGCAGCATGAACGGCAATCCGATGCTGTCGGATTCGACGCCCTGGACGCTGATCCTTACGTGGGTCAATCGCCGAGGTCGTTACCGTCATCCAGACAGCCTTGGAAACCGGTGACAACTGTCGGATCTCGGTAGAAGAGTCCAAACTCCACTGTAAATCGCCGGCCTGATGAAGCGCAAGAAGCACCTGTTGTCCCAACGCCTTGCCGGCGTTACCGGTACGAATTGTCTTACCGTAGGATGCCTGCACCTCAACCTGCGTATCATAATCCTCCCTCAGAATAATCACCCACTGGGGCTTGAATTTGCTTATCAGTTTTCTAAGGTCCGGTACGGAACGATCAAACACCGCTTTATCCGGTGCCGGTAATCCGAGCTGGTCTACCTCCTGCAGACCGGATGTAACGGGAGCCAGCACCAACCGACCTGATCGCACAGGCCAGCCGGCAAGCTGTCGTACGGCCAGTCGCCCACACTCCCCAGCAGCTCCGTCTACACCCAGTACCATTACCGTCGGTCCACTCGTTGAACCAGCCCGTATAGCATATCGCTGCTGTGCTTCTGCCGGCACCACCGTAAGCAACAACCCGATCAGTAACCCTACATCGACGTACCGCTTAACCATTAACGTTTCCCTGAGTCATACAATAAACCCACATAAATAGACTGTTACAGTTCATCATCGAAGATACGTAGCGATCGTGCTCCATTATTTTAACCTCTGAAAAGGCACCGTGCCTATATCTACAGATTGATAGACTACCGCGAACACAGATTCATGCCCGAGTCATAAGCACTCCATGGAGAACACTTATAACCGCCAGCATGCTGTACAAATGCAACGTTATTTAACAGAATCAAAGTGAACTACAAACAACATAAAACCATGATTCGGACAATTCGTCCCCAAGGAAACAAGATGATTCCAGAAAAAAAAACAGGTGTGATACTGACGGTGGTTTTTCTGTGGAGTATCGCCACCGCCGTTTCTCCTCTGGTTGGCACGGTACAGGCAGAAAACAAAACCGTGCGCGTGTTTATCTTTGCCGGCCAGTCCAACATGGTAGGCTCCGATTCCAAGGTAAAGGACATTCACCGTTTTCCGCCGTTTGCCGGTTTGGAAGAACCACAGGTTGAAGTAAAGTTCTCCTACTCGATCGGCCGCGAAAACAAAATGGAGTCCAATGGCTGGGTCGATTTGCAACCGGTAAACAATGTCGTCGGGCCGGAACTTAGCTTTGCACGTAAAGTCACCGCAACCATCGATGCCCCGATCGCCATTATCAAATGCGCTGCCGGTGGTACCCATCTGGGCGGCGATTGGAATCCTGATGATCCCATTGGCTTTAAAATGTACCCGCTGGCTTTGCAGCTGATCCGGGATTCACTGGCCGAACTGGATCGCCGGAAAATTAAATATCGTATTGAGGGTTTCATGTGGCATCAGGGTGAAAACGACATGTTCAATGCCGAGTATATGGCCGCCTACGGAGGCAACCTTAAGAATTTTCTGGCCCGCTGGCGTAAGGATCTCAAGACCCCTGATCTGAAGTTCTACATCGGTGAACTTTGCACGAAAACTATCTGGGGAATGGATCTGCGACCACGCATGTACGCGATTAGCCAGGGTCAAAAAGCGGTCACGGCTGCCGATCCTCTGGCGCAGTATATTCCCACCTCGCATGTCGGAGTAGAAATCGGGGGAGGCGTTGGCCTGCATTATCATTACGGGACACTGGGACAGTTGGAACACGGTGATAATTATGCCACCGCCTATCTGGAAACGATTGGAAAGAATGAGCCACCTGCAAAACCGCTCAAACCGTGGCCCTACCGTCAAGGAGAACCTGTCCAGCTTTTCATCCTGGCCGGGCACCGCAACATGGAAGGAGAACGTGCTTTTGTACAGCAACTCCAGACGCTCCCGGGAGCCGCACCACTGCTGGAGCCCAACCGGAAGATTGCGTACAAGTACAGCCTCGGAGGCGGTTATAAAACATCCAATGCATGGGAACCCTTAGCTCCGGCTGGTTATTACGATACCTTCGGTCCGGAGCTGAGTTTCGGACGGGCACTGTCCCAAAAATTGCCCGATAAGATTGCCATCGCCAAATTTACTCACAGTGGCACCCAGATCATTGATTGGACTCCGGAAGGCAGCGCTGCTAAAACGCGCAATATCTATCCGGACTTCATCGCATTTATTCGCGCGGCACAGCAGGAACTGACGGCCAACGGTCAGAAGGTCCAATTGCAGGGAATTTTCTATCACGTGGGCGAGAATGACATGTCATTCCATCCTTACCGGCAACAGGCGGCTTCCCGATTGGCGTCGATCATTGCCAAAAGCCGCCAGGATCTGCAACGGCCGGAATTGAAATGGTATGTCAGTCAGCAGGCACCGACCGATGACGAACGAGTCAACAAGGTGGATGTGGTCAGCGCCATCAGCGAAATTGCCGCGGCAGATAACAACTTAATTCACCTTAAGGACCTTGCGATTCCTGAGCAGGAAAAGAAGCTGGTCATCACCACCGCGGGCATCGTCAAACTGGGGGAACTTATCGCCGAGGGTTATCTCCATAATCGGTAGTGGGCCGATTCAAGAGTCCTTCAAACGGTGACGCTGGCTATTTCCTGGTCCATTCGGATTCAGCAGCCGCGATTTCCTTATCCGTCATGCCAAAAGCTTTCAGAACGCCTTTGGCCATCATCTGGTTGCCCAGGGCATTCATGTGAACACCATCACTTGTCAGTTGTTTTCCTTTGGGTGCATCTTCCGGAAAATGCTTTAATGCCTCCTGCATATCGGCATTCAGATCAGCAAACAGACATTTCTTCTCTTTGGCCAGTTTCTTTAAAAATGCATTGTAGGGTACAAGTTTTTGGTTCAGATCATTAGCCTGATCTTCCCGAATCATCGTGGAACTCAGCAACATCACTTTGACGCCCGCAGCCTGAGCCCGATCGACAATGGCGGTGATGTTCTTTTTATAGGGTTCCAAAGCAACCCCGCGGTCACCATGCCAAACATCATTAACGCCACAGGACAAAGTCATCCAGTCCGGCTTGTGACTCAGAACATCTTTTTCCAGGCGGGCAAGCATTTGATTCGATTTATGTCCACTAATCCCGGCATAGCGGGGTGTCACTTCCAGATTTTGGGCGTTGAGTGTCCGGATCACCAACTCACAATAGCCATTGGTTCGGGCGCCGGCTGCAGTAATGGAGTCGCCAAGAAAAGCAATTTTTTGGCCTTTCGTTACCGTTAGTTTATCGTTTGCATGAAGCTGTAAGATGCCGAAACAGGTCAATAGAACAGCGGTACTGAGGAAAAATCGTTTCATCGTGTAATCCTTGGTTATCTCGTTGGACATTAGAAAACTAAATCAGAAGTATTTTGAGTTTACTCATGGGCAAAATTATTATCAAATACCGACGGCACCTCAATTTACTCCGCCGAATCGTCCAAGAGCGCTTCCACCGAAGTACTGTAGATGTCAGTTTTACCTTTGATTTCACTTACGTAGAAAATACGTTTCCCATCCGGGTGCCAGCAGGCGAAATCATCTTTACCGGGATTGTTCGTGATTTGTTTTTGGTTGGATCCGTCCGCGTTCATGACAAAGATCTCGTAGTTTCCCTGAACCAGGCTGGTATAGGCAATTTTCAATCCATTCGGTGACCAGGCGGGACGGGTGTCGATTCCCGCGTGATCGGTCAGTTGAAATATCGAGGATCCATCTGCCGCCATACGGTAAATATCAAAGTTGCCACTGCGTGTGGATGCAAATGCGAGCAGATTTCCCGCAGGTGAAAATCGAGGATAGGCATCCATGTAATCAGAATTGGTAAGCGCCGTTTTGTTTTGTAGCTGAATATCGGTTTGCCAAAGCTGTTGCGAACCGTTGTCATCCGGAAAGGCATAGACGACCGATTTTCCGTCGGGACTCATCGTGAGTGCCCGGACACAGGCGAACCCGCCTCCCGGATTCAGGTTATACGATTCACCCGCCAGGACGTTTTGGACCTGAACTGTTGTATGTAGGTTCCCATCGTTTCGAACGAAAGCATAAAACTTCATATCCTTCGAAAAATCGATCTGGATCTCGTTGGTGCTGGCGTTAACGTGGAAGTCCGTGACTTCACCCGACAGCAGATTCAATCGCTGCAGCTTAATGAGCTGAGCTGTTTTGAGTACAGAATAAATCAGTTCCTGTGTGTCATGGGTGAAGCAGAGATCCTGTTTCATACGTCCATCGGTCGTGATTCGCTCAGGCGGTTCCGCATACGCACTTATCGCTATCCCAAGCAGGATCACCACAAGTCCACCTATCGCGAGTTTAAAACAGTTCATGAATGAACTCCCCATCCGGAAGTACATTGAGTTCTGCCCGTGCAATGCTATGGATTCCCAGACAATCCAGCATCGTCACTCCCACGCCGGTCGGCTCAATGGGACGTGTGACGGGGTTTTCCGCTTTGGCGTCGCTGGCACCGATCACCTGCCCCGGCTTAACGCCGGCTCCGGCCCAGATGGAAAAATAATTCTGAGCCCAGTGATCCCGGGATGCCCGTTTGTTGATTCTGGGCGTACGGCCAAATTCGCCCATGCAAACAACGAGTGTCGAGTCCAGCAAACCTCGTGCATCCATGTCATCCAGCAATGCCGACAACGCCCTGTCCAGAATGGGACAGTGCCGGTTGGGTAAGAGATCAAAATTCTTTACGTGCGTATCCCAGCCAAAATCCGTGTTGGGACTAAAAGCTTCAACATATTCACTCCAGCTCACATTCACAAAGGGAACTTCCGCTTCCACAAGCCGGCGTGCCAATAGCAGGCTCTGCCCAAAGGACGTCTGGCCGTAGTCCTCCCGTGTTTCCGTCGTTTCTCTTGTCAGGTCCAGTGACTCCACCGCCTTCTTATTGGTCAATAAAGTAAATGCCTGTTTTGACTTCTTGTCCCATAGGTCAAACGAATTTGCGGTTACTTTGCGCTTGATTCTATCCAGTTGATCCTGAAGCAACTTTCGGTGAACAATTCGATCCGGAGTGATGCCATCCACCAGTTTCAGTGCGGGAATATCGACTTTGCCAAATCCATCACACTGAATCAAAAACGGATCATAGGCCTTTCCCCAATCACCACCGCCGTAACCGTCTACAAACTTGGCCACATCACGGGGGATTCCCCGCGAAAGCATGACATAGGGCGGAAGACCGGCGGATGACCCATGGTGGCGTGAAACGATGGAACCCCAACTGGGCTGAATGGTCACTCCCCGACCTTCGCGACTGCCCGTGTAACCGTAGGTTCCTGCGCCGGGATGTCCACCATCATGAGTGATATTGCTGCGTATGAGTGCATATTTGTCAGTCCGCGCTGCCAGTTTGGGGATCAACTCTGAAAAGCGGATACCGGGAATGGTCGTGGGGATCGTACCAAACGGTCCACGGAAGTCGAGCGGCGCATCGGGTTTGGGATCAAATGTGTCGATGTGACTGGGAGCACCCCAGAGCCAAATAAACAGCACCGTTTTCGCACGGGCGTTCACCGCGGCTTTCGCAATCTGCTCTCCGGTTAGTGCAGCGGTCAGTGGCAAAGCTGCGCCGGCCTGAACAAAGGCGCGACGGGAAATCCCGTCACAGGATCGGCTATTGAATTCACCTAATCTAATCATGCCGCTTTACGATCGCTTTTTTCTAAATAAAGTACGGTTTTATTATAGAAGCGCAAGGGAATTACTGCACTAGATGAGTTGCTTAATCACGTTAATTATCGCCAAGGATCACCTCATCGCCCAGTCCAATGGTGCCTCCCGGGCATGGATCGGCAAGTCTGGTATTGGTCGACAGACAATTGTAGTGATCAAACTGACTGCGATCGCTCCACGGAGGTAAGGTTTCTTCCCGTTGTTTGGCAATGGTGCTCGCGAAGGAAGTCAGGGGTTGCCCGCTGTCCGGATCGCGGGTGGGAACCACACACCGGGGACAATAACCCGTTCCGATAAAATGAACTTCGCCAATACAAAATGGTCGCTGACGGTTGATAAGTCTGTCTTCCCAGAATGCCGGAACTTCGCCAACTTCAATATTAGCACGCAGACGCCGACGAACATCATCAAGCGTCATGTCATCAAACCAGGATGCCACTATCTCCAGCGTAGCGGTGCTGATGATGGTCGGGCCTGACGCATCCTGATCGTCTGGAAGGCCACCTTCCGGAAGATCCTCGAGCGCGTCGATCAGAGGTTCCATCCGTCGCATCCACTGCAGCAGATGCTGTTGGTCCGTTCGCAGGTCGAAACGCTCCCGCATGGATTGTTGACGATCGCTTAAAACAACGTCGTGCCAGTTCTCCTGAAACTCGGTTTCGAACCGATGAATCTGAATGTAATTCTTGGCATTAAACAGTTGTCCGTCAGCATCCTTAAAGGCAAATCGACGATCGTGCTGTAATCCTCCCGATGGCAGGACTTCGCCGGACTCGATATCCACTCCGCCAAATGATTTGATGGGATAGATGGTAATTCTATGAATCCGTGCAGTCATGGTTCCCTTGAAATTGCAGCAATGGCATCATCCGTCTCCATCAACGATTGTCCTGATTATAGAAAATTGCCCGGATTCTTGCTGTAAACAAGACAAAGCGTTTATCGGATAGATCATGAGTTTACTTTTTAGCTTCCATTTTGATACACTTCCATCACCTAAAACATACACATTTCTTCATCGGGTAAATAAAAAATGAAACGCTGGATTGCTTCGGTTGTAACTTTAATGGGCGCGTTGGGCCTGGTGATGTTTGGTGACGACCTGGTTGGTGTGATGATGGTAATCAACGCACAGCCTGGTGAAACCCTCGCTGACATAACGGACGTACGGTGGTCCATCATGTCAGCTATGGCACTGTTGATCGGTTTGATTCTCTCATCGCTTGCACCTGCCAAACCAACCAACTCACCCGTTGGGAAAAGGCTGCTCGTCCTATCGGGAGTTTTGCTATTTTGCGGCGCTCTGCCTTTGGCATGGGGAATGTTGAACGCCATCCAAAGTTATAATGTCATCGCAACAAGTGGAGCAACAACAACAGCAGCAGAGCTTCTCGAAGCCGTCGATTATTCTAAATTCATCATGACTGTGGGCTATCTCCTTTTCCTTGGATCCGCAGTCCTTTTACTTGTAGAAAGCTCACTCTGCCTGGGTGACCGTACTTCGTCAACCGAATTAAAGCCGGCAGTATTGAATTCTAAATTTTCGCTGGTTTCTATGATCCTGTGCATTGGTTTACTAATCGTATCCGTATTTACATGTCTACATAGTCAGGCACTGGACGGGATGCTGCCGTATTCAGATGAACCTCCTCAAGCTGCGGATCTTTCGGGATCAATTTGGGGCATCCTGAATAAATCCTTCATCATTTTTGCAGGATTGGCAATCATCGGTTTATTGCAAATCCTGAAAGCAGCGTGCACACCCGCGGTCATTGCGAAGTCTGATCCATCGGACTAAACGCGCAAATCATCATGTGCAATCAGCGGCCTTCGTTGCAAAGTCCGAGGGAGCCGGTCAGATCGATCGGCTCGATCAATCCATTTCCAGTCAGATTTAACGGATGGCTCAATCGTCATCATCAATCGGTTGATGTTCCTGAAGCATTTCGTTTTGAGCTATGATGAGGATCCCTGTTTCGTTTTCGAAAGCTTATCTTTGCTAAAATGTAACCTATGGATGACCGTTACCCAAATATACCCTGGATAAGATTCTTTCTTACCGGTTTTGTGCAGGGCCTGATATGGTCTGCCGCAAGTCTGCTTTTGGGAATCCCCGAATTGATCAGCATGCTGAGCGATATAGAATCCTGGCCTAAATTCTTCGAATTGATGTGGAAACTTCCGCTGTTTCTTGTCGGCTTTTCCACATTGTTCGCATGCCTGGGCATGATGATGATTGCCTATTACCGGTTCTACTGGATGCGGATCCTTGTGCTGACAACCTTCGTACTCTTTTTCTCCGTTCAGATTCTTCTTCTCATTTTTCTACCCTATGCCGGAATCTGGGGATTTATTTTTCACCCTTTGGATCTCCCTTTATGGGGTAATGTGATTGTCGTGGGTTTGTATGCGGCATTCATGTTTTGGTGGTCCAGGATTCCCTACGGTCTGTTTATCAAATACAACGTGATCGGGAAGCTCGTCGGATGGATCCACAAAACAGCCGGTGAAACCGCAGGGAACCGCAAGCGACTACAAGAGATACTTAACGACGGCATCTCGGGTAGTCGGAAAAAACGCCGGCAGGCGCGCAAAGAAAAACGAGCAGAGAAACGCCATCGGAAGAACCAGGCGGCGATGGAAAACAAATAAAGAATCTGACTCAGGACGCCCGTCCGATTTTCATTAAAACACTTCCCGCATCGGATTCCCGTTGGCTGCCAGTAAAATGGGGCGACCGTCCGGAGCCCGCAGCGGTTTCTCCAGATTCAATCCGAGCTTGCGATAAACCGTAGCCGCATAGTCATCGGGTGTGTAAGCACGCTCGGTGACGTATCCGCCCTGTCGATCGGAGGCACCAATGACCTGACCGCCGGGCACACCGGCACCCGCCATGACGATACTATAAGCACCGGTCCAGTGGTCACGTCCCTGAGCTTTGTTGAGTTTCGGGGTTCGCCCAAATTCGGTTACAAAACAGACAAGCGTATCCTCCAGCAAACCCCGCTCGTCCATGTCGTTAATCAGCGCTGCAAATGCCTGATCGACGCTTCCCATCATCCACCAGGTACCGATTCCATATCGGCCCCGTCCGCCACCACCTGCTCCCGGTAGATTGCAGGTGCCCGTGGCGTAGATGAAATCATGGTGATCCCAGTTGAGATTCGTTCCTCCGGGTGTTTTGGCCGTGAGTGGTTCACGCACGTCGATCGTGACAAAGCGAACATCCTGTTCAATCAATCGCCGGCCTAACAGGTAACACTGCCCGCGATGGCCACGTCCATACGCGTCGCGGATCTTCTCCGGCTCCTGTTCAAGATCAAAGGCGGTCTTACTTTTGGGATTCAGCAGGCTCTCTTCCGCCTGTTCGATCGCCTGCTCCCAGCCGGCAGCCTTCCTGCTGTGGTGATTGGGGAGACCGATGTCAAGATTCCCAAGCAGGTCCAGGCGGTTTTGCAAACGTGATTCACCAATGGCTTTGTTCAAACCCAGCCCGGGTACTTTCCAGCCCGGTTGTGAGAGATCCCGACCTCCTGTTTTGAATACCTGCGTGTCAAACGGCATAAAGCCAAGTCGTGATTCCTTCGCTTGTTCCGAGTTACCCGGTGCCATAATGTAAGGCGACAAATAACGACAGTTCGTACCAATTCGATGTGCCACAACGGAACCTATATCGGGCATTTCAAGCGGGCCGCCCGGTACATGTCCGGAAAGCGTGTATTGCGTCCCTTTCGGATGCCCATTGGCGATTCCCGTTGTGTGATGCATCGAGCGAATCACGCTCAGCTTGTCAGCAACCCTGGATGTATGCGTCAGCAATTCCGTAAATTGCATCCCGGGAACGTTCGTCGAGATCGGTTTGTAGGGGCTAAGCTGTTGGACAAGGGTATCGGGTTTGGGATCCCATGTATCCGTATGAGACATTCCCCCCTGCTCCAGAATCACCAGCACGTTTTTTGCGCGTCCGGGACGGTCGCGGAACTGACCTTCCAGCGCCCCTAAGGCATCCAAATTATCCAGCATCGACAATCCACCAGCCATGCCAATGCCGATAAAGTTACGACGACGAAGACGTCCGGGGCGGGGCATAGAAACATCCTTGGAAATCAGCAGGCGGGAGACACATCAACTTTCACTAGTCATTATCGACCGCGGACGCAACTATATCAAGTGGAATCGACATTCACTGCCCCGGCCGGCCTACGGGGCTGCATTGATATCCGGCGGTTCCAGTCCAAGCAGGTGTTTTTTGAAGAAATCTTTGCGACGTCGGTCGCCATATCGACCACCGTCACTATGTCCTCCGCCGGGAATGACAATCAACTCAAAATCCTTATTCGCTTTGATCAGTGCTGCGGCCAGCCGCAGCGTTGATTCCGGAGGTACATTTTTGTCCAGCTCTCCAACAATCAGCATCAATTTACCGCGCAGGCGATGGGCATGATCAATATTCGAAGATGCAGCATAATGCGGTCCGACGGGATAACCCATCCACTGTTCATTCCAGGAGGCCTTATCCATCCGATTGTCATGACAACCACAGGATGAAACAGCGACCTTGTAAAAATCCGGATGAAACAACAGCGCGCCGGTCGAACTCTGCCCTCCGGCCGAGCCCCCGTAAATCCCCACTCGCGAAGTGTCATACCAGGTATATTTTCCGGCAACGGCCTGATGCCACAGGATCCGGTCAGGAAAACCGGCATCTTTGAGATTATGCCAACATACATCATGAAATGCTTTGGAGCGGTTTGCCGTTCCCATCCCATCCATTTTCACCACGACGAATCCCAACTCCGTCATGGACGAATAACGATTTCCCGAACTGAACTGTTTGGGGACATAGGAACTGTGCGGACCGGCATACATGTGTTCCAGCACCGGGTAAACCCGATGGGGATCAAAATCCCGGGGACGGTAAATAATCCCCCAGATATCGGTCACTCCATCCCGGCCTTTGGCTGAAAAGACCTCCGGAGGTTTCCATCCTGTTGCTTCCAATTCCCGGGTGTCTGCCTGCTCAAGCTCGCAGACCAGCCGACCGTTGGCGACACGCCGCAGTTCATGCACCGGAGCCATGTCAACGCGGGAGTAGGAATCAATGATGAACTTGCGATCCGGTGAATAGACAATCTGATGGTAACCGTCGCCCTCAGTCAGCGCCGTCAGACCGCTGCCGTCAAAATTAACCCGATAATAATGAATCAGATACGGATCCTGCTTCGCATTGCGACCCGAGCCACGAAACCAGATCTGGCGTTTTTCTTCATCAATACGATCAACGGCACGGACAACGTATTCGCCCCGGGTGATCTGATTCTTTGTCTTACCCGATGCCACGTCGATCAGATAAAGGTGCCTCCAGCCATCCTGTTCAGAGAGGTAGATAATCTCATTGGTTTGTTTGAGCCAGTTCACAAGGGGCACCCCGAGATTTTGAACATGCTCGGTCCAAATAAATGTCTCGCTGACTTCATCGATAATATTACGCGTCGCACCACTGAACATATCCACTTCAATGACCCGCAAACGCTGGTGACCCCGGTCAATTTTTTGGTAACGGACAAAACGTCCGTCAGGCGTCCACCGCAGACGGGGATCACGAAAGTCAATCAGACCCACTTCCGGCTTCACCTGAAGCTGTTTTTCCAAATCGAACCAATTCAGTTCATAGGTCGTGAATTTATCACCAGGCAGCGCGTAACGCCGCGTCTCCAACTTCGCCCGCCCCCCCTCGTCCGGCGACGACTCAATCAAGTGAACCTGCCCCACCTCCTCGGGCTGGACACGAAAGGAAATGAGATTGTTTGAATTCGAGGCCCAGTACACGGACTGGTAACCATTATCTGCCTTTCCATCGGTACTCAGCTGAATCGGTGGTTCCTCGTCCGATGCAGCGCGTACATAAACATTGTGTTCGTGAATGTAAGCCTTCCACTTTCCGTCCGCAGACACATCCCGACTGGCTTGATACGGTTTGTCTGCCGGCTGCTGTTGAGCCCTGGAACGATCCGGTTCCGATTTTTCCTGGCCGGGTGCGTCCCCGGGATTGTCAATACGGGTAAGCTTTTGAGTTTTCAGATGATACTGAAAATAGGTACCCTGAATACGAAATGTAGCCAGGTGGCTTGCCAGATCAAATTTCAATTGCTCCAGTGCAAGACGTTCCGCCTTTACACCATCGACGCCCTCTTCGCCAAGTGACTTAGCCAGACGCACATGATCAAATGCCAGACGCCGAGTCCCCTTCTTCAAGTCCACCAGAACAAACTCCCGCTCACCCTTCGCCAGATCGTTGCGATACCAGAAATGGGAATTGTCTGCGGACCATTGTGGCTTAATCTGACTTTTGTAGACCTGCCCGTCCGCATCTACGGCCAGACTCAGGCTCATTAAAACCAACAGCATCAAACGATTCATGAAACGATACGAACCCATCAATTTATTGGAAGGCATTTTCATTCAATTACTCTCTGCGTTATAGGCATCGGATGTTGACCATTGTAACACCGCACACCGCACCAGGACATCAACCCATCCACCGGTTCCATTTCAGCACGCGGTCCCAAGTTGAACGTTGAGCCTGAGTCGCTTAAACTGAATGTTCCAAGCAACTGTTGACACACCTTTCGGGAACCCCATCTATGAGACGCTCTTTATCTACCATCACGGCAGCCGTATTGCTCGGATGCATGTCGTTCACGGCGCCTTCGTTTGGCGACGTCTTTGAATTACGAATTTACACAACCCGCGAAGGAAAGCTTGATAACCTCAATGCACGCTTTCGTGATCATACCATTGGTATTTTTGAGAAACACGGTATCAAGTCCGTTGGTTACTGGGTTCCTGTCGATAAAGAGAACACACTGATCTATGTGATCAAACATAAAAGTCGGGATGCGGCAAAAGCATCCTGGAGGGCATTTATTGCCGACCCTGAATGGAAGAAAGTTGCAGCCGAATCACAAAAAGATGGCCAGATCCTTGCGAAAGCACCCGAGTCCGTTTATATGGAGTCCACGGATTATTCACCAAAGTGGAAGAATGGGAAAGCTGATGAGGACGGGGTTTTCGAACTGCGGATTTATCAGGCTGCGGAAGGTAAGCTAGGAAAACTCGATGCCCGCTTCCGTGATCATACCATCGGCTTGTTTGAGAAGCATGGGATTAAAAATGTGGCCTACTGGCATCCCACGGACGAACCGAATTCCAAAGATCATCTGATTTACATTATCAGACACGATAGCCGCGGTGCGGCACAGGTTTCCTGGAAAGCATTTGGGGCGGATCCCGAATGGAAGAAGGCTGCGATGGAGTCCGGCGTTGGCCGTCTCGCCAAAGCACCGGAATCCACCTATATGAAACCAACCGACTACTCAGCCATCCGCTAAAACAGTCGGCCAGAAACAAGCTGGCTTTGAGATCAATGGAAAGAGATGAATCATGAGAGAACGCGTTAATAAAATGGGACACATTCTGCTGGTTGCTGTGCTGACCGTACCGTTGTTTTGGCTCGAATCGGTCGCGGTGGCTCAGGAGAAGGATCCCAAACCAGGCACCCAGGTGTTTCAACAACTGGACGTAAAACAAGACGACAAAAAAGCAACCATCCATTATTGCCTTTTTCTTCCCGAGTCTTATGCCAAGACGAAAACCTGGCCATTGATGCTGTTTTTACATGGTGCCGGCGAACGTGGAGATGATCTGGAACTGGTTAAGAAATGGGGTCCACCAAAACGCGTGGGCCAGGAAAAGGATTTCCCTTTTGTTGTCGTCTCTCCTCAATGTCCCAAAGGGAGGTTCTGGAATGCCGAGCAGTTACATGCACTGGTGGAACATGTGGCGAAAACTCAAAAAATTGATCGGTCACGAATGTATTGCACGGGGCTGAGTATGGGAGGTTACGGAACCTGGACACTGGTCGCGCAATATCCCAAATTATTTGCTGCGGCCGTACCTATTTGCGGCGGGGGGAATCCAGCCACAGCAAAGCATCTTACCGACATTCCGATCTGGGCCTTTCATGGTGACAAAGACAGTGTCGTTCCAGCCTCCCAAAGCACCGCCATGGTGGAAGCAATCAAAAAACTGGGCGGCGAAAAAGCAAAAATGACAATCTATCCAGGTGTGAATCACAATTCCTGGAGTCAAACGTATGCGAACAAAGAAGTCTATGACTGGCTACTCTCACATCGCCTGAAACTGAACAGGCCTAAAAAATAGCCCTCTTCAGGTGTCGGCTCTGCGTCTGCTGATTTACCCGATCAATTCAGTAATGGGTTCGCCGGCAGGAAGCGCTTCGGTAGGTCTTCCGTCGAGCGTATGGTAAATAGCCTTCGGGTTCATTCCCAACGCGTGATAGACGGTTGCAGCATAATCCTCTACCGAAACAGGACGGTCCGCAATTTCCGCTGCATGCTTATCCGTGGCGCCGATAACCTGACCGGTTTTAATTCCCCCCCCACCCATCGTCAGACTGAATGCCCGACTCCAGTGGTCCCGACCCGGACCGCGGGCATCCGAATTTAAACGCGGGGTTCGGCCAAATTCCCCGGCCGTGATCACCAACGTACTGTCGAGCATGCCCCGCTGATCCAGATCATGCAGCAAGGCTGCATACCCCTGATCATAAACCGGGACTTCGGTACGCAAGCGGGGAAAAACTTCAGGGTGATGATCCCACCCATACCGGACATAACCTTTGACCGTAACGAACCTGACTCCGGATTCAATCAACCGCCGTGCCAGCAACAATCCCTGACCCACCCGGTTACGGCCATACGCATCACGAATTTGTTCGGGTTCCTGTTCAATATCAAATGCTTTTTTAGCACGTTGAGACGTGAGCAGGTCGAACGCCTGAGAATGGAATGCATCATGTGTTTTCGCAAATCGCAGCTGTTTCTCTGTATCAGCCTGAAACTGATCGACCGATTTCAGCAGTGTCTGGCGATCGGCAAAACGTTGCACGCCCACCGTATCGGGCGTACTGAATGATTCCACGTGAAAGCTGCTGCTGTTGGGATCCCGGTCCACCAGAAAGGGATCAAAATGATGGCCCAGTGCCCCCGCTTGTCCCTGCCTGCCGTAGTTCGTGCTTTTCATATCCCCCAACTGGACAAACGGGGGGACTCCTCCCGTTTTTCCACCCGCTTGCTGCCACTTTAAAACAGCTCCAAAACTGGGGGGCATGAAATCATTCGTGTACCGGCGACCACTGAGTAAATGATGGTCACCCATGCCGTGGCTGGCCGAATAGGAATGCATTGATCGAATCAGTGAGAACTTATCATTGCAAGCAGCCAGTTTCGGCATCAATTCCCCCAATTCAACGCCCGGGAGGCGCGTCTGAATCGGACTCAATTCACCACGAATCTCTGCCGGCGCATCCGGTTTCAAATCGTACATATCGATATGGCTCGGACCACCAAGCATCCACAACAGGATACAATTGACCTCTTTTCGAGCCGACCCTGCCTGAAGCTGACTCTCCAGCAGTCCGGACAGAGAAATACCCAGCGGCGTCAACGCACCTACCGACAAAAAATCGCGTCGAGTGGCCAGAGACTGTTTTTTCGGAAGGGTCACGATTCACACCAACATATTGACGGCTACAAAACCATTGCTTCGTTCCAGTTTATCAAAACAGGATGGCCACCCACACACCGAAAATTGTAATTTTTAACCGCCTTGTAGTGAAAATCGTACAACGGCACACCGTATGTAGTTAATTTACGACATGATTTAGAGCTGGCAGTTTGCTAAAATTGCAAATCGATGGAGTGGATTTTTGTCATCCGCGTCCGGCAGCCAAAGACAAGGAATGATTCGGTGAGCACCTATCGCAATATTGTTGGTAGCGAACAGCAGCTAACCATTGATGAAGTACCGGCGGATCGGGGACTGATTGATGCCCTGCTAAGCAAAGGCGTCATCGACAAAACCGTTCATCGTAGTACATTTCACCTGCTCTATCCCCGGCGTGATACCGAGCCGCTCGTCCTCAAAAGCATTCTGGCGACTGCCGCTCTCTTTTTACTGTTCGGTTTTTCGATGATGATCGCGGCCAACTGGACCCATCTTGGCCTCATCATTCGTCTGGGAGGACCCCAACTGCTGCTGGCCGCTTGTCTGGCAGGCGCACTGTGGAAAGGGCTGGATCGTCAATCCGGGAAACTGTTTGCTTCCGCGATCGTGGCAGCGATCGGAGGCAGTCTGATCATCCTGAGTCAGGAGTTCCAGCAAAACGCCGATGCCCCCTGGCTGTTTGGTCGCTGGTTACTTTTGGCATTTCCTATCGTGGTGGTTGCCCGCTACCTGCCTCTGTGGGTTGGCTGGATCGTACTACTGCAAACCTACCTGTTATCGCTACTGGAAACCGCAGACGGAAAATTTCGGGACCTCATCGAAACCTGCTTTGGGCATGAACCCTTCTACTTTTTGATTTTGCCAGCGGTAGCGTTGCTCGTGGTTCGTGAATACCTTCTGTATCGGGCGAATGAATCAAAATCATGGGATTGGCTACGGCCTAACTGGCCCATTTTCCTGCTGTTGATCTGGTCACTCAGTCTGATCCTGATACATCTTGGTATCTTCTACGCAGATTTCATTGATCATGATATTTCCATCCATTCTTTGTATCTGATTCTTGATGTTGTGCTGTTGCTCGGGGCGCACTGGTATTACCGATATCGATCATTCAACATTTGGCTGCTGGCGGTCACCGTTGTATTTGAGAGCTTTGCCGGATTGTTACTGGTAATCATTACGACCGTTGAATTAGTCACCATCAGGGAACTGGTGGATATAACGCTCATCATGTTCGTAGGTATGGTAACTTCATTCGGTCTCTTCCTCTACTGTTTTCGATATTTACGATTGGTTCGCCGGAAAGTGTCCGCAGACAAACCGGTAGCCGATGCGGCTCCGGCGTTGTCTGCGGAATCACCGGACGATGAACCGCCCAGCTATGCCTATGAGGTGCAAAAGAAGCCCCCGGATAATCTTCCGCATCTCACGGCTGCCAGCCTCATTCATGATTTATCCACGACCGGTAAAATCGATTCGCATCAGGCCCGGACCATTGCACAGCACCGTATACAGCACAACACGTATCCGCTCTATCTGAGGGTACTTATCGGAATCGGTGCGTTTACCTCGGGCGCCTTCTTACTGGGGCTCCTTGCGACTATGGAGATTTTCGAATCTGAGGTCGCCGTCCTGGTACTGGGCAGCTTCCTGGTTGGTCTTGCAATCTTCACGCACCTGAAGACGAAGACGATCGACAGCTCCACGACGGTTCATGCCATGTTGCAACAAGCATCCTTTGCCATGGTCTTTGCCGGCAAGATTATGTTTGTAATCGGGGCGAATCTGGTATTTGGTGAAGAGGAACTCACTTCGTTACTGGCGCTGCTGGTCGTTACCTGCTCCACCTACTACGTCTACGATATGTATGTCGATCGTTTCATGTCCTCAACAGCAACCATGATTTCTTTGGGGGTCTTCGTTGCCGAATACTTTAGCTTGCCTGAAGAACTATTAATCAGTTTTGGGGTTCTCGCCGGCGCGCCCTTAGCATTTGCCATCATCATTCATCCCCGCATTTCTCCGGCTTTTGCTCCTGTGGGGATGGGGATGCTGGGATTAACCGGTTATCTGGCCGTAGGCGTAACTTTTCTTCAGCCGTCAACGGCTTATATCGCCAGTCTGGCCGTCGCAGGTACTTTGATTGCTACCCTGATGTGGGCCTGTGGGGGTCGAAAGACCCTCTTCACCCGACAGGTTGTCATTGCGGTCATGGCAACACTTCTGATGGCGTCGCTTCAACTGATCGCACCGATCATGGCCATTGCCGTTATCATCCTGGGATACGTTCGCCACGACCGACTGGTATCGGTCGTCGGCAGTGCATTCCTGTTACTGAGTCTGGCCGTCTATACAAGAGCCCTGAATTTAGGATTGATGGAGACCGGCGGGCTGTTGTTAACCGTCGGCCTCGTTTTAATTGCGGTTTACTGGCTTTATCGCTGCTGGGTATTCAGAAATCCGGTTCCGCTGCCGGCAAGCCAACTTACTGGGGGAGACCTCTGATGAAAAAAATATCCCATCTGACGCTGATCCTTACGACGCTGCTAGCCATCGTTTACGTGAACCTCTACGCCTGGCAAAATCAGCAGATTAAACTTCATGGCGAAATTCTGTTTCTGGAACTCGCACCGGTTGACCCGTTGTCTTTGGTGCAGGGGCAATACATGATACTGCGTTTCGGGATTGAAAAAGAATATGACGCCACCCAGGAAGATCAACACATCATTGAAAACAGTCGGGGGAATGTGCTGGCGATCATCAATCTGGACAACCGCCGAATTGGCACCCTGACCGGTCTAAAAGCAATCGACCAGTGGCAACAACAACCAAATCCCAATGATACCTTACTGCTGCAAGTCCATGCCTGGCATACAAATTCCGACGAATCTTACACGATCCAGATTCAACAGAACTCGTTTCTGTTTCAGGAGAATACGGAGGATCGGTATACCGAGGCGAAATACGGTATGTTCCGGGTGCAGGAAAATGGACAATATGTTCTGACTGACTTAGCCGACAAACATTTACGTCCATTAACAGCAAAATCCTGGAATATCCGCTGAAGCTGGTCGCTCGTCATCATATTTCTAAAAGTGAAGGGTATACGACACCGATCTCTTTTCCGGCAGGATCCCGGGAAGTGTAGGCGATGTCCCTCTAAAATTGCTACAATCAGCAGCAGCAGCAGCAGCAAATCGTATTTCAACCAAGAGCCGCTGACGGTCATCCGATTACTGCCTGATGTATCACTGAGATAAGGATCGCATACTATGTCTATTCTTTTACCCGTGCTTTTTGCATTAGGCTATTTATTTCTATGGAGTTGGCAATTTGTCCAGTTGATGTTACTGGAAGACAAACAATTTCCCGGAAAAAGTGACAAGACCATGTGGGTGGTGGTCTTCATCGTTTTCTGGTTCATCGCACCAGTCCCCTTCATGTGGTGGAAAAAATCAATTATCCACTTGCGTGAACTTGAAAATAACCCTGAGCCGTGATGCTTGCAGGAGCAACGAAGTCGTTGCCGCCGTGGTAGTAAAATCGCAACCAACACAAAGTTCACTGAAGCAAGCAGATAAACAAATCGACCAAAGTCACCTGTTCCAGGAGCCATCCCTTGTACCGCTCATACCTTTCGGCCCTTGCGCTCACAACAACCATCCTGTTATCAAGCTTCGTCTCTTTCAGCTTCGCTGAGGACGTTCTCACCGAGCAGCGATTTCTCCAGTTGCACAAGCAACTGCAACCGGCTGCAGATGAACTGTGGCGAACGATTCCGTGGAGGACGTCACTGCTGGATGCCCAGCGGCGTGCGATCACGGAAAAGAAACCGATCTTCATCTGGGCCATGGATGGACACCCTCTGGGCTGCACGTGAAACAACGGTGTGCTCGACCGTGCGTCGACCTTTGCTCAACCCGGAATTGTCTCGATGCTCCGTACGCAGTTCATCGCCGTTGCCATCGATCAGGCTTACCAGCGGCGTCAGAAGGACGCAGAGGGAGAATTCTATCGAAAGATTGCAGGGCAGGGACCTCGCAGTAACTTTCAATCGACCACTCAGGGATTCTACATCGCCACAGCCGATGGCACGCTGCTGCTTTACAACAACAATCGCGATCCGGAGAAACTCCAGCGTCTAATGCAGCAGCGTCTGCAGGACTTCGAGGCACCTTCTGCGGTTACGCCGATTTTACCCGGCACACCGGACGCTCGTTACAATCCCCAACTGCCCACCGGAGGCTGCGTTGTTCGTGTCCAGGCACGGGTGCTTGGTGGTTACCCACCAACCACAGATCGCTGGGACGAGATCTTTCAGTCCTCACTCTCACGTGACAACCTGTGGATTACCGCAGCCGAACAGGAGGCTCTCACCAAGGGGCAAGTGACGCAGACTTTACAGCAGCGAATTGCCCGCTTTCACCTGGTCGACAACACCCGCGGCGAGCCGCCGATGTGGAAGAAGGAGGAGATCCGGCAATTGAAAATCACCCTTGACGGTACGACTCTGCGTGGCACGGTTCACCTGGAAACCGGCGACGGCAAACGGGGGTATGTAGCCCGGTTGCTGGGAAAGCTGGAAGTCCAAAACGGCAAGGTGGTCCGCTTTGACATGGTGGCTGACGGTAGTTTTTGGGGTCAGGGTCCTTATACCGGTAATGCGCCCCAAGGCCGCTTTCCGTTTGCGGTTGGTTTTCGCCTGGCAGATGGCACCGATGCTGCTGACCGGGTTCCCCCTCAGGGATCCCGTGGATGGGTGCAGGGCTACCTGCGCTAGGATTCCGTACGGAAAAGAACACTCAGACCACAAAAAAGGACTCACAGCCGTGTACTGTAAGTCCTTGTCAGTGCGGATGAGAGGATTTGAACCTCCACGTCCGTGAGGACACTAGAACCTGAATCTAGCGCGTCTGCCAGTTCCGCCACATCCGCATGTGTGATTTGACCCTTTAAAACTAAGCTAAAATTGAATTGTTGTGAATGGGTGAATCTCAAGAATGTCATGTCTGCCAACCATCTGACAACCAAGATGTGAATTTTCTGTCTCAACCGGCCGTTTCAACGAACTCACCTCGACAATCAGCACACAGATAAACTTCTCTCTCTTGGTCATACAGCAGGGCAGATTCACAATTAGGACATTCAACGTCAGTCTGAACGCAGAACGCTTCCTCAAATAGCTCGTATGCCACGTAATCTTCTATGAAGTCGTCCATCAATCAGTCTTTCAGAACGAGAGAACGATTTTTGTTACTGCCAGCGAACTCGCCGTCTGCCCACACGTCCTTGAAAATCTGACTTATAGAACGGCAGTTGATCTCGTACTTGCTCGCCAAGTGGTCTTTGAGCCATCTGAAAGGCAGGTTCTGCGACTCTGGGTGCAGTCCTTTGTACTTCAGCGGATTAGATGGTTTTCTTCCTGTTGACCGTGCCATGAAACGTAATCCCAAAAGGGTTATGACGCGTTTGCAGAGTTATCCGGCAACCGTTTAGCCCGCAGGCATTTCAGGAGTAACATTGTGTTACACAGGCACGCAATCGCCATCCATATTGAAGTGACGAACAATGCTTGCCGTGACGTGTGCAGAAACGGAAAGCTGTTAATCATTCTGTCAGTACCGTAAATCACAGGAGCTGCCTCCAGTTGGCACCAGTCGATGATTAATTCCACACAGGCAAAAGCAGGTAACACCCAACCAGTATTGAGGATTAGTAGTAGTATGGCGAGCGTCGTGTGTTTTAACAATGTTGTTGTCCTTAAGAAGTAAGGGAAACTGTGATTGACGAAAACGAGGGCAATAGTGAACACGCCATTCAAGTTAGACTGGTTGAACGTGATAAATCACTTTTTTATTAACCCCTCTAGATTACCGTATAAGTTTCGTATTCCGCTATAACTTTATTGAGAACAGCCTGTGTTAACTTGTAATGATTGGGAAGCTTGTCGGACTTTTGGATTTGATGGCGTCCTTTTTGCTCAATCGGCCAGAACCAAAGAGCGATTCTTATTACCGCCAGCGAAGTCACTATCTCCCCAAACATTCATCCACGATTCTCCAATCAACTGTGAAAAGCAATTGAGCCAAGCAGGATGGCAAAAAGAATCCAAGCTACTTCTTCGTTATGATGACTTGTCGGAATGAACTTTCACGCTTACGCAACCGATATTTAGCAATAGGAGAGCTTGATCTATGTGCCGTTGTCGAAAGTTACTAATGACCGTGTGTATGCTCGCACTCGGTGCATCGCTTCCTTGCCTGGCACAGGAACGTATCATCGAACAGGATGGGGTTGTTGCCGAGGAGCCTTTCACACAGGTGTCGCTGGATAAGTTTTCTCTGGCCGGTCGTCTCCAAGACACAAAGGCAGCGATCCGTGATTTCGACTTCGGCGGTCAATTCCGCATGCGTTACCACAATGAAAACAATCACCGGCCCTCACCCGCGTTAACCAATGGCCTCGGCCTAACCGGCACGGATGATAACTTCCTGCTGTACCGCACGCGGCTTTGGATGGATGCTGCGGTGCATGAGCATCTCGACGTGTATTTTGAATTACTCGATGCCGAAAGTACTCTGGAGAATTTCCCGCCGCGTGGCAATGAAGTTGATCGCCTGGACATTCATCAGGCTTACGCGGACATCGCCGTCAACGATCGACTGCGGGCGCGGGTGGGTAGACGGTCGCTCGATATCGGGTCGACACGTTTTGCCGGCATGGGTGAATGGGCCAACACCCGCCGGGCATTTGACGGACTGCAGCTTTCACTTGCGGGCGAGCAATTTGACTTCGATGCTTACTACCTTCATACATTATCCATGCGACCTCATGATTTCAATAAAACGAATTCTGACGTCCGCCTCTACGGAATCAATGCACACCAGCACGTTGATGAAGACATGATCCGTGAATATTACTGGCTGACCCTGGAGCTGGATAACCTGGGTGCCCGATATGACACGCTGGGCACCTATTGGAAAGGCGCCCGTGGTGATTTACTCTACGAGTTCGAGGGAGGTGTTCAGCTTGGCAGGAATCCCGATCAGACTGACCACCATGCTGGTTTCAGTGTCGTCGGACTGGGGACAGATTTAAAGGGACAACGGGCGGGCCAATTCTGGGTTTACTACGAATGGGCCTCAGGGAGTGATACCCCCGGAAACGGCTGGCATCATTATTTTCCGCGAGCCCATCGCCATCTTGGCTACATGGATCTATACGGACGCCGCAATCTGAATGACCTCAATGTACGTTGGAATTACCAACCGACAGAATCCCTCGAACTACGAGTCCACTATCATTATTTCAGTCTCGCCAATCGTGCGGATGTTCCCTACAACACGAACATGACTCCCTTTGCCGGACTTGGTTCAAACACGTCAGGCAGCAGCAGCCTGGGACATGAAATTGATCTGCTGGCAACCCTGACCCTGAATGAGCGGCTGAAATTTCAAATCGGATATTCGCATTTCTTTGCTGGCGCGTACTACAAGAAAACGCCGGGCGTACCTTTTACGGGCGATGCCAGCTTCTTTTACACGCAGATGGCGCTGGAATTCTAACCTGGCGTTGCGAAGACCGTCAGGCAACTCCCTGCCCTGCTTCGGCTTATCTCATTACAGGTGTCTGATCCTGCGGTTCGCCAGTTCCGCCACAACCGCTTATGTGTCCATACTGCTGTAAAACACGAGTTACGTCTGGGTTGTTTGACTCTGAATTTTCGATGAACCAACCATCATGGCTGGAATCAGGATCTTAGTTTTCCGGCTTTAAGAATTTGCTCGCAACAAGCTTGCCATTGAATTCCACCTTTTTCAGTTCAGCCGTAAACGTCGAGTTTGTCACGAGTATCTCAACCTTACTGGTATGAGCGACCTGTACCCCGTTGACCTCCTGATAATTGGTTAACGTTATCCTGAGAAAATCCGGAATGACCATTCCCTCAATGAGTTTTGTTTTTTCGTTCACATATATGTCAAATCCAATTCCGATGACATTGACTTTGATACAATCCTGATCGTTGAAAGTAGATTTCACCGGAGGTAAAAATCGGGGCGTTCCCAGTACCTGATGCAGAGTAAATATCAAACTTACGGGCATAGCGACTTTATCAATGGCCAGTTCGTCGACCGTAAGATCCCGTAAAGGCTCAACGGAAGATTGTTTCCAGCCCGCTTGCCCCGTCCACCCCTTCGATTCCCTGTAGACACCCAGATCCAGATCTACCCGGCCGCGATCCGTAATCAAGTCAAACATCGATTCTGTAGTTCCGCTCGCATTTCCCGTGGGTGCCGTCGAAACCATTGAACTGAAGCTCCTGATCGTTTTTATCTTTTGGATCGCCTCCGCGCCTCCAACCGCCTCGATATGCTCCGCAATCATGTCTTCAACATTGATTGCTTTCGTTGATTCCGTGCCCGTTGATTCCGTGCCCGCTGATTCCGTGCCCGCTGATTCCGTGCCCGTTGATTCCGTGCCCGTTGATTCCGTGCCCGTTGATTCCGTGCCCGTTGATTCCGTGCCCGTTGATTCCGTATTCGAAGACTCTGTGTTATTACAACCAGCCATCACAAGGACCAACGCCGCCAATTTGGGTAGAAAAAAAACGGATTTCTTGAGCTTATTGAGGTGCATTAAATTGGTTCCTGTAGTTTGCTTCCCCGTTAATATTAAACGACTCCATGAAGATACGTTCGTCATCGTAACGTATTCCATTTTCACCCACCCGTTGGCACTTACCTCTGATAGTATTCCAGCTTTCGCTAATCAGCAAGTAGATAAAAATTCTCCGTCCTCTACAAGCGTTCCCTGCTATCAGCTAGGTTGTTAATATGACTACCGCTGCCATTATTTTAGCCCGGATACCGCATGAAACATAATCATCACCCACAAAGCCATCGTTTGCTGTTGGTCACATTACTGCTGTTAACCCTCACTGCCATCACGGATTCCCGCACGCATGCGGCCGATCACCACCCGAATGTCGTACTTCTTCTAGCCGACGATCTGGGCTACGGAGAATTAGGCTGTCAGGGTAACCGGGAGATTCCAACACCCCACATTGATTCGATTGCTGCCGGCGGAGTGCGCTTTACCAATGGTTATGTAACAGCTGCCTTCTGCAGCGCGTCACGAGCCGGACTGCTGACTGGTCGCTATCAGACCCGATTTGGATACGAATTCAATCCGATTGGACACCGTAATGAAGACCCGGCTGCCGGGCTGCCATCCAGCCAGAAAACGATAGCCGACCAGCTGCAGGCGGTCGGCTATACCACTGCCCTGTTTGGCAAGTGGCACCTTGGGGGTACCGCTGCCTACCACCCGTATCGTCGGGGTTTTGACGAATTTTTTGGCTTCATGCATGAAGGTCACTACTTCGTTGCTCCGCCCTATAAGGGGGTGACCACGATGCTGCGGCGTAAAAGTTTACCCAACGGTCAGACAGGACGCTGGTTCAGCAGAAATGAAAAACTGATCTACTCCGATCATATGGGATCCAACGAACCGGATTATGATGCCGACAATCCCATCATACGCGGTGGTCAGCCGGTGGAAGAAAAAGAATATCTCACCGATGCGCTGACCCGTGAAGCCGTCGACTTTATTAACCGTACCAGCGATCGACCCTTCTTTCTTTATCTGGCCTACAATGCTGTTCACAGTCCGCTGCAGGGTGCGGACCGGTACATGAAGAAATTCGATTCTATCCAGGACATCCACAGACGGATATTTGCAGCCATGCTGGCGAATCTGGATGACAGTGTTGGAGAAGTCCTGGCAGCACTCAAAGCAAACGATTTGATGGAGAACACCATCATCGTCTTTCTCAGTGACAACGGCGGTCCCACCCGGGAACTGACCTCCAGTAACCTCCCTCTCCGAGGTGGAAAAGGGCAATTATACGAGGGGGGAATTCGCATCCCCTTTATGATGCAGTGGCAAGGCATGATTGCTCCGAATCAGGAGTACCACGAACCCGTCATTTCGACGGATTTACTGGCTACGTTTGCGGCTTTAGCAGATGCCCCTCTGCCAAAGACAAAGCTCGACAGCGTAAATCTCCTTCCCTTCATTCAGGGCAAACATGACGGAAGTCCGCACGAGTACCTTTATTGGCGTACCGGCAACAAGCAGGCTTTGCGGCAGGGCGACTGGAAAGCGGTACTGGAACCCGGCCGCAATGGCTCAGAAAACTGGCAACTTTACCATCTTAAAAACGACCTGTCGGAATCCAGTAATCTGGCCGGAATGAAACCGGAAATTCTGAAATCCCTTACGGACAAATGGAAATCCGTGAATGGAGAAATGATCGACCCGATCTACGATCCCCGTAGAAAACCGACACCCGTAAAATAATCCGAGCCATCGCGACCCTTCCCGCACTAACCGTAGCGCGGTAACTCCGGATCCACCGTAACGCTCCAGGCATCAATCCCTCCGGACATGCTCTGACACTGGCGGTACCCCTGACCCTCTAACCATGTGGACACCTGTAAACTACGCATACCATGGTGACAATGGATCACGATCCTCCGCTCCTTGTGCTGTTCTAATTCTCCCAGCCGCGCCTGCATCTCACTCATCGGTAACCACTGAGCTCCCTCAATCCGTACCAAGTCCCATTCCTCGCGCTCACGACAGTCCAATAACAAGAAATCCGTTTTCGCGTCCAGTAAACTACGGACTTCCTGCACCGTGATCTCCGGCGACAACCCACCTTCCATATTTTCTTCCATCATTCCACTCCATCCCTTCAAAACCCAAAAACCACGATCCCTCGAATCAACCTGTTATGTCCTATCCATTTCAGACTCGCAACCCCGAAAAATAAGGTTCTTCACGTTCTTCGCGGTTCCACATCCCGATCTAAATGTTATGCTCTAGCTATGGCCATCAAGCAATCCATCAATCAAGAAAAAGCGCGTCAGTTTGCCGTGAAAACCGTTCGCAAACTGCAGTCCGGCGGCTTCATCGCCTACTGGGCCGGGGGCTGTGTCCGCGATCAAAGACTACAAAGGGATCCCACTGATTACGATATTGCCACCAATGCCTTACCCGCCGAGATCCAAAAACTGTTCGGGGAGCGTAAAACCATCGCGATCGGAGCGGCATTCGGCGTCATCACCCTGATCGGAACCAAATCAACCGGGAATATTGACATTGCCACGTTTCGTGAAGATGTTTCCTACAGCGACGGCCGACATCCCGATTCCATCTGCTTCAGCAACGCCGAACAGGATGCCCAACGGCGGGATTTCACCATCAACGGGATGTTCTTTGACCCCATCGTTGAACAAACCATTGACTATGTGAACGGACTGACCGATATCGCCGCGAAAACGATCCGCGCCATTGGAGACCCCGCCGAACGTTTCGACGAAGATAAACTACGGATTCTGCGCGCCATCCGCTTTGCAACCACACTGCAATTCAACATCGAATCTGCGACACTCGCTGCCGTCAAACAAATGGCCGAAAACCTGCAGCAGGTCTCGCGCGAACGTATTCTTGTCGAATTAAATCTGACACTCTCCTCACCGCACCAACAAACCGGTCTCAATCTACTACTGGAAACCGGCGTTCTGGAATATGCCCTGCCCGGCATTCAGCCTCCCGCATCCAATCAGGATGACCGGTGGCAAACTTTGCTGGCCGTGACCTCACAATGTAACCCGGACTGGTTTGCTTCCACCCTGGCCCTAATCTACAAAACCCTCGCAGCCCATGCTTCCGTGGCCGACATTCAGGCCAACTTAAAAGAAATGAAATTGTCCAACGACGATATTGCCACGGTACGCTGGCTGCTGCTGAACCTCGAAACGTTGATCCTCGCCGATCAAAACCCATGGCCCGATATACAACGACTCCTGATCACCCCTCAGGCAACTCAGGCGGTCCGGATCGCACGCG